>NZ_JBIAPT010000010.1:0-315425 GCF_042888425.1 Streptomyces sp. NPDC002889 | reverse complement strand
ATCGAAAAAGTCCTCACCGACCACCCCGACATCACCCACGCCGCCGTCACCCTCCACAACGACCACCCCGGCAACACCCGCCTGATCGCCTACGTCGTCGCCGACACTTCCGGTCCGACGAGCGACGAGGACGAGCGGAGTCAGATCCGCGAGTGGCAGGATCTCTACAACTCGCTGTACTCCGAGCCCGGTTCCGAGTTCGGCGAGGACTTCTCCGGTTGGAACAGCAGTTACGACGGCCGGCCGATCCCGCTGTCCGAGATGCGGGAGTGGCGCGAGGCCACCGTCGAGCGGATCAGGGCGCTCAAGCCCGGCCGGGTCCTCGAGATAGGTGTCGGCACCGGCCTGCTCCTCGCCCATCTGGCGCCCGAGTGCGAAGAATACTGGGGGACGGACTTCTCTCCGACTGTCGTCGAGGCGTTGCGGCGCCACGTCGAGACCGATCCCGAGCTCGCCCGGCGCGTCACCCTGCGCACGCAGGCCGCACACGAGCACGGCGACCTTCCGCACGGGCACTTCGACACGGTGATCCTCAACTCCGTTGCCCAGTACTTCCCGAACGCCGAATACCTGGAACAGGTCATCGAACAGGCATTCCGCCTGCTCGCCCCCGGCGGAGCCGTTTTCGTCGGCGACATCCGCACTCCCCGGCTCCTGCGAACCTTCACCACCGCGGCCCTGACGGCGCGCGCCGACGACCCGACCGACACCGCAGCCATCCGCCGCGCCGTCGAACACAGCCTCGTCCTCGAAAAAGAACTCCTCGTCGACCCCGAGTACTTCACCGCCCTCGCCCACCACATCCCCGACATCGCCGGCGCCGACATCCAGCTCAAACGCGGCACCGCCCACAACGAGCTCACCCGCTACCGCTACGACGCCACCCTCTACAAGACCGGCATCACCCCCCACCCCCTCACCAGCGCCCCCACCCAGCCCTGGCCCCAGGACATCGGCGCCCTCACCGATCACCTGCGCACCGAGCGGCCCGACCGGCTGCGCGTCACCGGCGTCCCGAACTCGCGCATCGCGCACGACCTCGCCGTACAGCACGCCCTCGAAACCGGCACGTCCCCGACCGGTCCGCGCACTCCGCACGTCGATCTCGAGGTCTTCCACCACCTGGGCGACGAACACGGCTACTGGACCGCGATCAGCTGGAACACGCACCACCCCGCCACCGTTGACGTCACCTACGTCAAGCGCGGGTATCTCGGTGACGCCGTCCCCGTCGGCGCCTACACATCCGCGGGCGCCGCCGGCCCCAGTACCCCGCTGTCCGCCTGGACCACCAACCCCGTCACCAGCCGAGGCACCGGCGCCCTGCTCACCGCCCTCCGCGAGCACACCCGCCGCCACCTCCCCGACTACATGCACCCCACCGCCATCGTCCCCCTCGACCGGATCCCCCTCACCGCCAACGGCAAGCTCGACCGCGCGGCGCTCCCCGCGCTCGGCCTCGAGCAGACCGACATCGGCCGTGCTCCCGGCACGCCGCAGGCGCAGGTCGTCTGCGAGCTTTTCGCGGAAGTGCTCGGCCGGCCGGTGGTCGGCGTGGACGAGGACTTCTTCGACCTGGGCGGACACTCCCTGCTGGCCACACGGCTGATCGCCCGGCTGCGGGCTGCCTTCGGCGTCGAGCTGGGTCTGCGGAGCCTGTTCGAGGCGCCGACCCCGGGCGGGATCGCGGCCCGGCTGGACATCGACGATCCGGACGGCTCCTACGAGGTGGTGCTGCCGCTGCGCACCCAGGGCAGCCGGCCGCCGCTGTTCTGCATCCACCCCGGCGGAGGCATCAGCTGGTCGTACAGCGCGCTCATCAAGCACCTCGGCCCCGAGTACCCGCTCTACGGCATCCAGGCGCGCAGCCTGGCCCGCCCGGAACCCCGGCCGAAGAGCATCGAGGAGATGGCGGTGGACTACGCCGACCACATCCAGACGGTGCAACCACACGGGCCGTACCACTTGGCCGGCTGGTCGTTCGGCGGATTGTGCGCGCACGCGCTGGCCGCGGAGTTCCAGCGACGCGGCGAACGGGTGGCACTGGTCGCGGTGCTCGACGTCATCCCGAACTGGCAGGGGCTGACCCATGCCGATGTCCCCGCCCCCGACGACCGGGTGATGCTGCTCTACCACGTCGGTCTCGTCGACGACGGCAGCCACCGACACGACGGCGAGGAGATGACCTTCGTCAAGGCCCGGGAGATCCTGCGCCGCCAGGGCAGCGTGCTTGCCAACCTGGAGGAGGAGCGGCTCGCGACGATCACCGAGATCTCGGCGAACAACACCCACCTGACCGTCGACTACCGGCCCGGCCTAATTGAAGGCGACCTGCTGCTGATCGCCTGCTCGGAGCAGCAGGACCCACCGGTCACCGCCGAGGCCTGGCAGCCGTACGTCCTCGGGACGGTCGAGGCCCATGTGGTCTCCGGCGAGCACGGAACCATGCTGACCCGGCCGGGCACGCTGGCCCGGATCGGTCAGATCCTGTCGGCCAAGCTCCACGAGCTCGCCGACGAAGAGCAACGTGCCCCGGCCGCTCCCACGCGTCTCCCATCCACTTTCTGCGAGGACTGACAACCATGCTGACCGACGCGCTCTCCGTCGACCTGAACAAGGCTTTAGAGGCCGTCGACGGCTGGCTGAGCGACTACATCCGCCAACCGCACAGCGAACTCGGACGCTCCGGTCCGGTCTGCCCGTTCGTCGAACCGGCCCAGCGTGCCGACGCGCTGGAGATCAGGGTCAGGCTGGTGGGCCCTACCCCGAGCCAGACCCTCGTCGACGAGATCGTCCGCTGCGGCCTCGACGAGTTCAGCGAGGTCGACTGGAAGGCCGGCAACCCGAATCTACGCTCGCTGCTGCTCGTCATGCCGGACCTGCCGCCCGAGCATCTGCATCTGCTGGACGCGGCGCACACCGCGCTGAAGCCCGAGAGCGTGCACCGCGGGCTGATGATCGCCCAGTTCCACGAGAGGTGCCGGGAGAAAGCGGCCCGCAACCCGGCGTTCGAGGTCAGCCACGCCTCGGTGCCGATGGTGGCCGTGCGCTCGATGGCGATCCACGACGTGCTGTTCCTGGCGGACCGGCGGGAGTGGTTCGAGGAATACGCAAGCCGCTTCGGGGTCCGCTACCGCAACTCGGCGCAGGGCGTGGACCCGCTGCTGACCGAGGTGTACGAACGCGCCCGTGCCACCTACGGCATGAGGGGCTGAGCGGATGCGCGAGGAAACCGCGGTCGGGGAGCGTGCGATGACCGGCGCCGCCGTGTACCGGGGGATGGACCAGGCCACGTTGGACCGGCAGTACTCGCCGAGCTCCCGCGTGCCCAGCCTGGGGACCTACCTCCAGGAGTACGAGAGGCTGAGCGAGACCGCGCACCGCAACCACCCGGCGCGCACCGGAATCGCCTACGGCCCGCACTCCGCCGAGGTGCTCGACTACTTCCCCGGTACGGGCCCAGGCCGCCCGCCGCTGCTGGTCTTCGTCCACGGCGGGAACTGGCAGGCGCTCGGCCGGGCCGAATCGGCCTTCCCGGCGCCGCCGTTGCTGGCTGCGGGGGCGGCGGTCGCCGTGGTGGAGTACGGGCTCGCACCGCAGGTCGGGCTGGACGCGATGGCGGGGATGGTGCGCCGCAGCGTGGACTGGCTGCTGCGGCACGCCGACCGGCTCGGGTTCGCCCCGGACCGGCTCCATCTGTGCGGCACCTCGGCCGGCGCGCAACTGGCCGCCATGGCCTTGTTGCCCGGTCCGTTCGAGGGTCCGGACGTCTCCGGCCGGATCGCCGGGGCGGTCCTGCTGAGCGGGATGTACGACCTGGAGCCGGTCCGGCTGTCGTACGTCAACGAGGCACTGCGGCTGGACGAGGCCGGGGCGCGGCGCAACAGCCCGCTCCACCTGTTGCCGCCGCGGCTGCCCGAGGTGGTGGTCGCCCGCGGCGGCAACGAAACCGACGAGTACGTCCGCCAGCACGAACGGATGGTGACGGCGCTGCGCCCCCGGGCGGCCGTGTCGGATGTCGTCGCCGAGCGGCGGAACCACTTCGATCTCCCCTACGACCTGGGGACCCGGGGCACCGAGCTGGGCGACGCGGTCCTCGCGCTGATGGGATTGGGAGGAACGACCGCATGACCACCGAGCAGAGCACCGGGTGTCCGTTCTCCGCCGACGGAAGCCGGCCGTCCGCCGAGTTTCCGCCGGGCACCACCCCGTATGCGCACTACGCGCGGATGGAGACGCTGCTGGCGCTGCAGCACCCGCTCAGTACGGCGGACACCGAGCCGGGCTTCATCATCATGAGCCAGGTCAAGGAGCTGTTGTTCAAGCTGCTGCACACGGAACTCACAACCGCCCGTGACCAGTTGCGGAAGGACCGGCTCGACGACGCGCTGTGGACGCTGCGCCGGTCGGCGCGGGTGCAACAGGTCCTTCTGGTGTGCTGGGAGACTTTCTCCGTCCTGTCGCCCGTGGAATTCGCCGAGTTCCGGGACGTCCTCGGGTCCGCCTCCGGCTTCCAGTCGGCCGGCTACCGGCGGCTGGAGTTCCTGCTCGGCAACAAGAACCCGGTGATGGCGGAGCCGCACCGCGGCACGGCGGGGTACCAAGAGGTGCTGAGCCAGCTGCGCGAGCCGAGCCTGTACGACGAGGCGCTCGCGCTACTGGCCCGCCGCGGGCTGCTCACGACGGACGGCTCCCCGGCCCGCGACGCCACGCAGCCGTATCACGCCGGTGCGGAGGTCGAGGAAGCCTGGGGGGCGGTCTACCGGGATCCGATCCGCCACCGCGACCTGCATCTGCTCGCCGAGACGCTCATGGACACCGCGGACCAGTTCGCCCGCTGGCGCTACACCCACCTGGTGACCGTGCAGCGGATGCTGGGCGCCAAGCCGGGCACCGGCGGCACCGAGGGCGTGCCCTGGCTCGCCCGGATCAGCGAGCACCGCTTCTTCCCTGAGCTGTGGTCGGTGCGCTCGACGCTCTGACCCGCCCGGCTCGTGACGGCTTCCCGGCCACCGGGTGGCGACGCGGAAGACGCCGGGGACACGAAACACGCCCACGACATGAGAGAAGGAGGACCGATGGAGGGCGGGATCCCTCGCGCGGCGGCCGAGGAACTGGACGCGGCCGATCCGCTGGCCGAGTTCCGGGAGCGGTTCGTCATCGCCGATCCGGAGCTGATCTACCTGGACGGCAACTCGCTGGGCCGGCTGCCCGCGGCCACCCCGGACCGATTGCGCGAGGTGGTCGAGGAGAGCTGGGGCGGCGGGCTGGTGCGGTCATGGCAGGGCTGGATCGACTGGGGCGGCCGGCTCGGCGACCGCCTCGCGGAGCATGTGCTCGGCGCCCGCGCCGGCGAGATCGTGGTCTCGGACTCGACTTCGGTCAACCTGTACAAGCTGGCCGGTGCCGCGTTGGACGCCGCGCCGGGGCGCGGCACCGTCCTGATGGACGCCGAGGACTTCCCGACCAACCGTTACGTCGTGCAGGGCCTCGCCGAGCAGCGCGGGCTGCGCCTGTGCCGGCTCGCGTCCGACCTCGACGGCGGCCTCGACCTCGACCTGCTTCGCTCCGCCCTGGACCGGGACGTCGCACTGGTGGTGCTGTCGCTGGTGTCCTATCGCAGCGGCGCGCTGCTGGACATGGCGAGGGTGAACGAACTGGCCCGCACGGTCGGCGCCCGGGTCCTGTGGGACCTGTCGCATGCGGCCGGAGCCGTCCCGGTCGATCTCGCCGGGACCGGCGCGGAACTGGCCGTCGGCTGCACCTACAAGTACCTCAACGGCGGCCCTGGCTCGCCCGCCTATCTCTATGTGCGCCGCGAGCTGCAGGCCGAGCTGCGGCAGCCGGTCTGGGGCTGGTTCGGGCAGCGGGAGCAGTTCCAGATGGGCCCCGACTACGATCCGGTGCCGGGGATCGAACGGTTCCTGGTGAGCACCCCGCCGCTGCTGTCACTGGCTGCGATCGATCCGGCCCTCACCCTCGTCGAGCAGGCCGGCGTGGCGCGGATCCGGGCGAAGGGGCTGCTCCTGGGCCGGCTGGCGGACGATCTGACGAACGTCTGGCTGACCCCGCTGGGCTTCCGGTCGGCCTCGCCCCGCCCGCCGGAACAGCGAGGGTCGCACCTGTCGCTGCACCATCCCGACGCCTGGCAGATCTGCCAGACGCTCGCCGCGGAGGCGAAGGTCGTCTGCGACTACCGGGTCCCGGACCGGCTACGGATCGGCCCGTCCCCGCTCTACACCCGGTTCACCGAGGTCTGGGACGCGATGGCCCGCCTCCGCGAGGTCGCCGCCCGGCGGACCTATCTCTCCCGGCCCGCCGGCCTGGCCCGGGTGACATGACGGCCCACCCGGCGCCGTGCTCCCCAGCCCCGAGTCCCCTCCACCCCATCCGATACGGAGTTCCCATGGCAGCCACGTCCCCACTCACCACCGATGGCCTGGTCCGGATCCTGTTCGGGTCCTCGGCCTTCCAGATGCTCAACGCGGGCCGCAACCTCGGCCTCTTCCCGTTGCTCCAGCGGCGGCCGGGCCTGAGCCCGCAGGAGATCGGGCGGGAGCTCGGCCTGGAGGAGCGTCCGGTGCAGATCCTGCTCCTGGGCACCACCGCCCTGGGTCTGACCGACCGTCAGGACGAGGGCTACCACAACGCCGAGCTCCTGACGAGCATGTTCGCGGACGGAACGTGGGAGATCATCGAGGACCTGATCGCCTACGAGGAGCAGATCGTCCGCCCCGCCGAGGTGGACTTCACGGAGTCGCTGCGCGCCAACACCAATGTCGGCCTTCGTCGGATCAAGGGTACCGGCACGGACCTGTACCACCGGCTGTCCGCGGATCCGGATCTGGAGCAGCTGTTCTACCGCTGCATGCGGTCCTGGTCCCGTCTGTCGAACCCCGTCCTGGTGGAGAAGGCCGACCTGACCGGGGTGCGCCGGGTGCTCGACGTCGGCGGTGGGGACGGCGTGAATGCCATCGCCCTGGCGCAGGCGAACCCAGAGGTCGAGTTCACCGTCCTCGACCTCCCCGGGACGGTGGAGATCGCCCGCCGCAAGATCGCCGAGCACGAACTTGCCGACCGGATCTCCGTACGGGCGGCCGACATCTTCGCCGACGCCTACCCGTCGGGGCACGACTGCGTGCTCTTCGCCAACCAATTCGTCATCTGGTCGCCGGAGGAGAACGTGGGCCTGTTGCGCAAGGCCTACGCGGCCCTGCCCGACGGCGGCCGGGTGCTGGTCTTCAACGCCATGTCCGACGACAGCGGCGACGGCCCGTTGTACGCGGCCCTCGACAACGTCTACTTCGCGACCCTGCCCGCCGCGAGCAGCACCATCTACCCGTGGGGTCAGTACGAGGAGTGGTTCGCCGCGGCCGGCTTCGTGAAGGCCGAGCGGCTGCCGGGCGGCCGGTGGACTCCGCACGGCGTGATCAGCGCGGTCAAGTGACGCCCCAGCGAGAACCGGAGCCGACCATGTCCCGCACTTCCGACGGCATCTCACCGAACGGCGAAGGCGCGACGTGCCCCGCCGGGCCGCACATGATGGATCCCGCCCTGCTCGCGGATCCGTTCGGCGGCTACGGCCGCCTGCGCGAACAGGCCCCCGTGGTCCGCGGCCGGTTCGTCGACGGCACCCCGGTGTGGTTCATCACCCGTTTCGACGATGTCCGCAGGGCGCTGCGCGACCCCAGGTTCGTCAACACCCCCTCCAACGTGCCGGGCGAGGGGGGCGCGGATCCGCGCGAGCGCATGATGGAGCTTCTCAGGGTCCCCGAGCACCTGCGGGTCTACCTGCTCGGCTCCATCCTGGACAGCGACCCACCGGACCATCCCAGGCTGCGTCGCCTGGTGACCCGGGCGTTCGCGGCCCGCCGGATTCTGGATCTACGGCCGGACATCGAGCGGATCGCCGACCGGCTGCTGTCCGAGCTCCCGGGCCGGGAGCAGGACGGCACGGTCGACCTCCTCGAGCACTTCGCGTACCCGCTGTCGATCACGGTGATCTGTGAACTGGTCGGCATCCCGGCGGCCGACCTCGACCGGTGGCGGGAGTGGGGCGGCGACCTGGTGTCGATGCGGCCTGAACGGCTGCACCACTCGTTCCCCGTGATGATCGAGTACTGCCACGCGCTGATCGAGCGGCGGCGCGCCGCGCTCGGGGACGATCTGCTGAGCGCGCTGATCCGTGCCCAGGACGACGACGGCGACCGGTTCAGTGACATCGAGATGGTCACCATGATCCTCACCCTGGTGCTGGCCGGCCACGAGACGAGTGCGCATTTGATCGGAAACGGCACCGCGGCGCTGCTCGCCCATCCCGACCAGCTGGCGCTGCTCCGCAAGGACCTGTCGCTGCTGCCGCGGGCGGTCCATGAGCTGATGCGCTGGTGCGGGTCGGTGCACGTGGCGCGGCTGCGCTACGCCACCGAGGACCTGGAGATCGCCGGCACGCCCATGGCCCGCGGGGACGCGATCCAACTGGTGCTGGTGTCGGCCAACTTCGACCCCCGTCATTACACCGCCCCGGACAGGCTGGACATCACGCGCCATCAGGACGGGCAGGCCGAGAACCACGTCGGCTTCGGTCACGGCATCCACTACTGCCTGGGCGCCACGCTGGCCCGGCAGGAAGGCGAGGTGGCGTTCGCGAGGCTGCTGGAGCACTACCCGGACATGGCGGTGGCGGACGGCAATGCGGAGCTGGACCGCGCCCGGCTCCCGGGCAGTTGGCGGCTGAACTCGCTTCGGCTGCGGCTGCGGCCCTGACCGCGCTCACAGGACAGAGGGGCCGCCCGGCGCCGGGCGGCCCCTCTGTCCTGCGAGCCTCGTGGAAGTGGCCCGTCAGGGTGCTCGGTCGGCGGGCGGGCCGTCCGTCGCAGCGATGGCCTGCACCGGGCAGGACAGCGCCGCCTCCTGTACCTGCTGATGCGTCGCCGTTTCAGTTCCTCCCGGTACCAGCGCGGAGTATCCGTCGTCGTCCTGGGTGAACACCCCGGGCGCCGTCAGGACGCACTGCCCGGACCCGATGCAGGTATGGTGATCGATGCTGATCTGCATGAAAGGCTGTCTCCGGTGGTCGGGCGGAGGCCGTCAGTGACCGAGCTCGTGCGCGGCGGCGCGGTCGAGTGCCACGAGTATCCATTCCTCGAAGTCGCGTTCGACTCTCGACGCGGCCTCTCGCCAGCGCTCCACGCGGTCGCAGGGCGCGCTGATCTGGGGCAGGCTGGCACGTGCGGGCGTGGCTGCCCGATTCCCCTGACGGCTCTCCCGCAGCTGAAGTCTGAGCTTGTTCCTGGACCAGCCGTGTTGCTCGGCTCGGTCGAGCCACGCGTCCGCCTCTGCGGGAGGCAGGGAGACGACCTCCGCGTGGTGGCCGAAACTGAGAGCCTCGCGCCGGCGCGAGAGCTCGAAGTGCCGCGCCACCCAGGCGTAGTTGCGCAGTGTCTGGTAGTCGAGTCCTGCGGACTGCACTCCCGTCCGATAACGGTCGGCGTAGCGCTCCTGGCCGTACACGAGCCAGTCGCCCAGACACCAGGCGGAGGAATCGGCGATCTGGAAGATGTGAAGTCCGGCCTTCTCCCACCGGTCGTACGACAGGGTGGCCGGGATCTTCAGGCCGACCCGGGTGGTCAGGATCCGATCCTTACCGTTGGTTCTGCGGCGAAGGGCCGCGTCGCCTGCTCTGCGGCCGACTGGTAATTGACTGTCACGCTGGTCGTGCTGGGCGATGTGCTGCACGGGTCTTTCTCCTGGAAATGAGGCACTGACAATCTCGTACCAGTCGTCGGCCGCCGAGAGTCATGCAAGGTAGCAGCCAAAAAAACCGTAGATCACCGCCCGGAACACAGTCAATGAGCATTTCCGGTCAGACTGCGACCGGGTTCGAGCACAAGGCGTCGTTAGTTGACACGTTTCGTGCACCGGCGATTCCGGCGGGCCCCGCGCCGCCCCGCCACGCCCTGGCTGTCACGGCGTGGACGGAGCATCGTCGGCCGGACTGCTGACGCCGGTCCGCACGGCCGCGTCGATACCGTCAAGGATCAATGCCAAGCCGACCCGGAACGCCTCTTCGGCCTCCCGCTCCATGTACGGCGCGGCCTCACCGGACTCCTCCTCGGCGGCGGCGGTCGCGTGCGACTCCAGGGCCGCGAGCGCCGGGAAGCGCTCGGCGAAGTCCGGCGCCACCTCCATGAGCAGCGCGGACCGCACTGCCCACCATTCCTCGTCGGACACCCCGGTCGCCGGACCCGCCTGCCGGTGCTCCGCGGTGACCCGGGCCATGCCCCGGACGAACTGGAAGAGCACGGCGATGAGGCGGCGGACCCTCAACGGCTCCAGGCCGATCCCGCCCAGGATCCGCACCACCGTCTCCAGCTGTGCGTACTCGCCCGGCCCGAGGACCGGTCTGGCCTGGGAGACCTGCAGCACCCACGGGTGCCGCAGGTAGAACGCCCACATGTCGTCGGCCCAGGCGGTGATCGCAGCACGCCACCCCGCACCGGTGTCGTACTCGGTGGGCAGCTCGGCCAGCACCCGGTCGTGCATGAGGTCGACCAGTTCGTCCTTGCTCGGCACATAGGTGTAGAGCGACATGGCGGTCCGCTCGAGCCGCGCCCCCACAGCCCGCATCGAAAGGGCCGCCATACCGTGCTCGTCGGCCACTGCGATGCCCGCGGCCACGATCGTGTCGACGTCGAGTCCGGGCTTGGGCCCGGGCATGGCTCTGGTGCCCCTGAAATCGGCCGAGCGCCAGAGCAGAGCCATCGAGCGGCGGGCGTCGCCCTGCCCGGCAAAAACAACCACCTTGCAACTCCTTACGGCATAAAGTAACCTCGCCGAAGCATCTCCTTACGATGTAAATATATCAGGTGGGCGCGGGCCCGCTTCGGGATGCCCTACGTTCTCGGAAGGTTTTCGATGGCAGAGCTCCCTGTCTCATTCATCCAGGTCACCGACATCACGCGGGTCACACCGCGTATGGCCCGCATGACGTTCGACGCCGACCAACTCGACGACCCCGTCGGCCGAGCGCCGGACCAGCAGGTCAAGCTCTGCTTCCCCCGGCCCGGCCAGCGCCTGCCCGTCCTGCCGGAACAGGGCGACGACGCGACGAACTGGTACCAGGCATTTCTGGCCATTCCGGAGAGCGAGCGGCCCTGGATGCGCAGCTTCACCATCCGCCGACGCCGGCCGGGATCGAACACGGTCGAGATCGACTTCGTCCTCCACGGGGATACCGGCCCGGCCACCAGTTGGGCCGGCTCCGCCCGGACCGGCGACCAGCTCGGCATGGTCGGACCGTCGGCGGTCTACTCCCGGCCGGTCTCCCTGACGAACTCGATCGCGGACTCCGACTGGCTCCTGCTGGCCGGCGACGAGACCGCACTGCCCGCCATCGGCACCCTGCTCGAGGCGCTGCCCGAAGGAGCCCGTGCCGTGGCCTACGTCGAGGTCGCCGACGCCGCCGAGCGGCAGACCTTCGACACCCACGGCGACGTCACCGTCCGCTGGCTGCACCGCGAGGGAACCCCGGCCGGCCGGAGCAACGTGCTGGTCGACGCAGTGCGCAAGGCCGAGTTCCTCCCGGGCCGCCCGTTCGCCTGGGTGGCCGGCGAGTCGGGCGCCGTCCGGGCGCTGCGCCGTCATCTGGTCGACGAGCGGGGACTGGACAAGCGGTCGATCGACTTCAGCGGGTACTGGCGGTTCAAGCTGACCCAGGACGACGCCCCGACAGCGGAGGACATGGCCGAGGCCCAGGAGCGGCTCGCCGAGGCCCAGGCAGCCGCCGGGGACCGATCGGAATGAGCCGTGTGGAGGAGCCCGGCATCCGGCCGGCCCCTTCCGTCATCCGACCGAACAGCGGTACGCACGAGAGAAGGATCTCATGATCACAGTGCGGGGTCTTGCCAGGCAGTTCGCCCTCCGGGGCCGAACCGTCGACGCCGTGCAGGGCATTGACTTCGATGTGTCGGCCGGGGAACTGGTCGGGTTCCTCGGACCCAACGGGGCGGGCAAGACCACGACCCTGCGGATGCTGACCACCCTGCTGCGCCCCACCGGTGGAACGGCCACCGTGGCCGGCTGCGATCTGCTGACGGACCCTCATGGGGTCCGCCGCCGAATCGGCTATGTGGCCCAGGGCGGCTCCACCTGGCCGGAGTCCAGGGTCGCGGAGGAAATCGAGCTGCAGGCACGGTTGTACGGCCTGTCGCGGGCGGAGGCCCGGCGGCGCGGCGCGCTGCTGGCCGAGCGGCTCGACCTGGCCGGCCTGGACCAGCGCCCCACCAAAACGCTCTCCGGCGGCCAGCGCCGCCGGCTCGACATCGCGCTCGGGCTCGTACACGAGCCCGCGCTGGTCTTTCTGGACGAGCCCACCACCGGACTGGATCCGCAGAGCCGGGCCAACCTGTGGGACCACGTCCGCCGGATGCGTGCCGAGCAGGGCATGACCGTCTTCCTCACCACCCACTACCTCGACGAGGCCGACGCACTGTGCGACCGGATCCTGGTGACGGACCACGGTGCGATCGTCGCCGAGGGGACCCCCGACGAGCTCAAGGCCCGCGTCGCCGGTGACGCAATCACTGTGGAGGTCGCCGACCGGACCGCCGAGGCGGCCGAACTCGCCGAGCGGCTGCCCGGCGCGCACGAGGTGACCGTCGTCGCCGACACCGTGCGGTTCCGGGTGCCCCGCGGTGACGCGGCGCTGCCGGAGCTGCTGCGCACCCTCGACAGCCGCGGGATCACGATGACCTCGGTCAAGGTCAACCGGCCCACCCTCGACGATGTGTTCCTCAGCCTGACCGGGCGCTCCCTGCGCGACGGCGGGGCCACGCCCCCGGCCATGGAGGCCACCCATGCTGCGTGACACCCGGCTGATCTTCATCAGGGACATGAAGCTGTCTCTGCGCAATCCCACCTGGCTGATCATCGGGATCATGCAGCCGCTGCTGTACCTGTTCCTCTTCGGGCCGCTCATGGTGACGGTGGTCGACCACACCCCCGGTTTCCCGTCCGGCGACGCCTGGGAGGTGCTGACTCCGGCGCTCATCGTGCAGACGGCGCTGTTCAGCGGCTCCTTCGCCGGTGTCGGACTGCTCACCGAGTACCGGGTCGGCGTGGTCGACCGCTTCCGCGGCACCCCGGCCAGCCGGTCCGCCCTGCTGTTCGGGAAGGTCCTGGCTCAGGCCGTCCAGGCCACCGCACAGTCGGCGCTGATCGTGCTCGTGACACTGCTCGTCTTCGACCTCGACGCGCCGGCGTCCGGCATGCTGCTGAGCCTCGCGATCGCCGCGGTGCTGGCCATCACGCTGTCCTCGGGATCGTACGCGCTGGCGATGGTCCTCAAGAGCGAGGCCGCGTTCCCCTCACTGATGAACGCCGTGCTCCTGCCGCTGCTCCTGCTGTCCGGTGTACTGCTGCCGGTCACCGAGCAGATGGCCCCCGACTGGCTCTACAACCTGGCCCGGATCAACCCGCTGACCCACGTGGTCGACGCCGAACGCGCCGCGTTCCGAGGCGACTTGAGCTCGTCGGAGCTACTGACGGGTTCCCTCGTCCTGTTGTTCATGACCGCGCTGGCCCTGGTATGGGGCACGCGGACGTTCCAGAAGGAGAACGCCTGACGGCGACGTCCCCTGCCCGACCACGACCGGCGCTCCCCGGGGAGCCCCGCCCGTACCATCCGAGGAGCACATGTGAGTACCGACGCCATCAAGGTGACCGGTGCCAGGGAGAACAACCTCAAGAACGTCTCGGTGAAGATCCCGAAACGGGGCCTGACGGTCTTTACCGGCGTCTCCGGCTCGGGCAAGTCCTCCCTGGTCTTCGGCACCATCGCGGCCGAGGCGCAGCGCCAGCTCAACGAGACCTTCACGGCGTTCGTCCGCACCTTCCTGCCAGGCCACGGCCGTCCGGACATGGACACCGTCGAGAACATCTCAGCCGCGGTCGTCATCGACCAGAAGCGCCTGGGCGGCAACCCGCGCTCCACGGTGGGCACGATCACCGACATCAACCCGCTGCTGCGGCTGCTGTTCTCCCGCGCAGGCGAACCCGCCGGCCTGCCGCCCAGTGCCTTCTCGTTCAACGATCCACAGGGCATGTGCCCGACCTGCGAAGGTCTGGGCACGGTCGTGCGGCTCGACCTCGACACGTTCGTCGATCGCACCAAGTCCCTCAACCGGGGCGCGCTGCTGCATCCCGACTTCTCCACCGACAGCTGGTACTGGCTGAGTTACGTGGAGTCCGGCTTCTTCGACAACGACAAGCCGTTGGCCGACTTCACCGAGCCGGAGTGGCACCAGCTGCTGCACGGTGAGCTGCCGCAGAAGCTCCGCCTGGTCTGGCAGGGCAACACGCTGAACGTCAGGTACGAGGGCCTGGCGGACAAGTTCACCAGGGTCTACATCAAGAAGGAGGACATGTCCGAGCGGGGCCGCCAGGTGTTCCGGCGGTTCGCGCGCTCGGCTCCCTGTCGGGACTGCGACGGCACCCGCCTCGCGCCCGCCGCCCTGGCCGGCCGGATCGCCGGCCACCACATCGCGGACCTCACCGCGATGGAGGCCGAACGTCTGACGACAGTCCTGGCGGAGCTGGACCTGCCCCACGTGAAACCGGTCCTGGACGACCTGATCGCCCGCCTGCGGCACCTGAGTGACATCGGTCTCGGGTACCTGAGCCTGGAACGGGAGACCCGCACCCTCTCGGGCGGCGAGTCGCAGCGGATCAAGATGGTCCGTCACCTTTCCAGCAGCCTGACCGAGATGCTGTACGTCTTCGACGAACCGAGCGTCGGCCTGCACCCACGGGATGTGCACAGGCTCAAGGAACTCCTGGTCGCGTTACGGGACAAGGGCAACACCGTGCTGGTGGTCGAGCACGATCCGGACGTCATGGCCCTTGCTGACCACATCGTCGACATGGGCCCGAAGGCCGGAACGCTGGGCGGCGAAGTGGTGTTCGAAGGCAGTTTCGCCGACCTCGCCGATGCCGACACACTCACCGGCCGTCACCTCCGGCTCCCGCTGCCGCTGAAGGCCGAGCCCCGCCGTCCCACCGGAAGGCTCACCGTCGCCGGCGCGAACAGCCACAACCTCAAGGACGTCACGGTCGGCTTCCCCACCGGCGTCCTGACCGTGGTCACCGGCGTGGCCGGGTCGGGCAAGAGCTCGCTGGTCAACGACGAGTTCCTGAGCCGGTATCCCGACGCGATCGTGGTCGACCAGTCCGCGGTGACGGGGAGCCGGCGGTCCAACACCGCCACCTACACCGGGCTGCTGGACCCGATTCGTAAGCTGTTCGCCAAGGCCAACGGGGTCAGCGCCTCGTTGTTCAGTGCGAACTCCAAGGGTGCCTGCCCGAACTGCCAGGGGCTGGGCGTGCTGTACACCGACCTGGCATTCATGGAGACGCTCAAGTCCCTCTGCGAGGCCTGCCAGGGCCGTCGCTTTTCCGACGACGTGCTCGGCTACCGCCTGCGCGGTCAGTCGATCAGCGACGTACTGGAGATGACGACGGCCGAGGCGGCGGACTTCTTCACCGAACCCAAGCTCCGCCGGGTACTGCACGCGCTGAACGAGGTCGGCCTGGACTACCTGCGCCTCGGTCAGCCGCTCAGCACCCTGTCCGGCGGCGAGTGCCAGCGCCTCAAGCTCGCGGCCGACCTGCACCGCGTCGGCAGCGTCTACGTGATGGACGAGCCCACCACCGGCCTGCACATGTGTGACACCCACCGCCTCCTCGGCATCGTCGAGCGCCTCGTCGACCAGGGCAACACCGTGATCGTCATCGAGCACAACCTCGACGTCGTCAAGAGGGCCGACTGGATCATCGACCTCGGCCCCGAGGGCGGCAGCGGCGGCGGGCGAATCCTGTACGAGGGAACCCCGGCCGAACTTCTGAAGGTCACCGGCTCCCACACCGCCGAGTACCTCCGCCGGGACCTCTCGGGCGTCTGACGCATTCGCGGTGACCGCCCGTAGCCGCGCCTCGGCGGGGCGGGCCGTCACCACGGAGGACGGGAGTCCCGCCGCCACAGTGCCCGCGAAGTCCGGACGCTCGGCGCTGCCTCCGGGACGCTGCGGGCAGGCTCCCTCCCCCTCATAGGCACAGCCCCGCATCCGATGCCATCTGATGGGTCATCGGTGGAGTCGGCAAAGCAGAGTCCGGTCGCACCCGGTTCAGCGGACCCTTCCCCGCGGTTTCAGCGGCGTTCCGGGGACACCAAGTGCCGCTGTGTGGCAGGTTGTTCCCATGGCGAACCGATTGCTTCCCGTGCGGGTGGGCGGCGTTGACCTGCTCGTGGAGGCAGTTCCCCAGCCCGGGTCAGAGCCCACGTCACGGCTGCAGGAAGCCGGTCAGCAGGTGGTGGAGGCCTTCGATCACGCGCAGGACGCGGTGGTGGAGATCGCCACCTCCGCCGCGCAGGCCATCGGACGGCTGCGAGAGCGGGCGGTGCGGCCCACAGCGGTGGAGGTCGAGTTCGGGCTGAAGTTCTCGGCGCAGGGGAATGTCATCGTGGCCGGAGCCTCCGGAGAGGCTTCGTTGGTGGTCAGGATGACCTATCAGGCACCGGCCGCGGACACACACGACTAGTACGGCGACCAGGCGCCGCGGGGGACGTGATGGTGGGCTCGCTTCGTCGTTCTCGCGTCCCGGGGAGCCTGGGGCGCGTTCTGGGCCCGGGTGGCATGCCCGTTGGAACATGTTTCCAGGTAGCACCCGGCGTTCTCGTCACGGCCTGGCATGTGCTCGCCGACTTGGGATGCGACGGACAGGGCTCCGGGGTCCTGACAGACGCGCTGAACGGATCGTCGGCTTCCGCAGAAGCACAGGTGACGGCCTTCGACGCGGTACGAGACGTGGCCGTGATGCGCCGTGCGGAGCCACTGGAGGAGTCGGTCACCGGCTGGGCACCCACCGACGCGGTAGACCTGCTCACCGATGTGGTGGTCACCGGCGTGGCCTCCGTCGACGACCCCGGGCACGACTACCGGTTCCTCTACGCCACCGGCGCCTGGCGGGGATGGACGGAACGGGACGGCGTGGCGCTGGGCATGCTGTCGTCCTCGTCCCTGGTCCCCGGTATGAGCGGCGCGCCCGTGACCCGTCTGAGCGATGGCGTGGTGGTCGGTGTGGTGTCGGCGCGTTACAACAGTGCCGACGGCTGGCTGCGCGACTGGGTGTGGGTGGCCAGGACAGAGGACCTCACCCATGTTCTGGAGCGCCGCGGGAACATCGGCGTGCGCCGACGACTGGTGCTCGATGATGAGGTGAGCACGCGGCTGTCCGCGTCAGCCTCCGCCGCGGTCCACGCCGACGGCGCGGCCCGGAGCACCCCCGCCGCGCCGGGCCTGACCGGCCCCGGGGAAGCGGCGCGTGAGGCGGCCATGGTGCTCACGGCGCTGGATGACTCGTTCCAGGGGGCGGGGCGCCTTGAGGACATCGTCGAGTTGCTCATCTCCAGGGTGTGCGGCGGCGCTTGGGGTGCACTGGAGGTCAAGGAGTTCCGTCGCAGACTCCGGCTGCGCGGCTTGGACGCACGCGTGCTCGTGCCGCGTCTCGCAGGGCACGAGCAGGCGCTGTTCCGGTGGGCCGAGCCACTGCCACACACGCATCTCGAAGATGGGGTTTCCGCACATGCGGCCCGGGCCTTTCTGGGGAGTTTCCGCAAAGCGCTCGCCGAAGAGTTGCGGGGCGACATGTTCGCGGAGCTGTCCGAGGCGTGCCGTCGTTTCCTCCGGGAAGGTCTCGAGGACACCGGGACTGTTCCTCTGTCAGGCTTCCTGCACGCCCTGACGAGCTATCTGCCTCCCGCGCGTTCCACCTCGGTGGAGGCAGTCCTGTCCACTCCCCGCCAACCGGTCGCGGAGGACGCGGGCGGCGCCGGTGACCGGTTACAGGCCTCAGAACCTCCCGCGTACGCCACCGGCCCGGCACCGGGGCGCCCCGAGCTCATGGCCGTCGCCGTCCAAATGTGCCGTCTACCGGGCGCGGACCCCTGCACCGCCGGCCGCGAGGATCTGGTGCAACGCATCGCGAGCGCGGTCGACCAGCGCATGACGCGGTACGGGACCGCGACTGCGTTCCTGTGCGGACAACCTGGCGTGGGCACGTCCGTCGTGGCCGTCGAGGCCGCCCGCGCGCTGACTCCCGCGTTCCCAGGCGGGGTGTTCTACGTCGACCTGAACGGGCTGGTCCCGGACGCATCGCTCAACGCCCGTACCGTGGTGCGCATCGTCGCCGAGGCCCTGGGCGTCAGGCTCGGCTCCGAGGTGATGGACGACGCCCGGCTCTTCGCATCCTTCACGGCGCACCTGCACGACCGACGCGTCCTGCTGATACTCGACAACGCGCGCGACGCCGCCCATGTGCGGCCGTTCGTCAAGGCAGCCGCCGGCTGCGCCGTCCTCGTCACCTCACGCGACCGGGCCCAGGACTACGCCGATCCCGGGCTCGTCTTCGAGGTCGGCCCATTGGCTCGGGCCGCGTCCGTGGAGGTCCTCACTCGGTGTCTGGAGGGGCACGAACCCCCCGGCGACGAGGTGGCCATGCTCCATCAGTTGGGCCACCTGTGCGGGGACGTGCCCCTTGCCCTCCGCATCATCGGCGCACGCCTGGCACACCCGTCCGGCCCCACACCCTCCTACCTGGTCCAGCTCCTGGAGACGGAATCCGGAAGGCTGGACGGCCTCGCCTACGGCGACCGCGCAGTCCGATTGGCGATCCGGCTCAGCCACGATGCCCTCGACCCGGCCACACGCCGGGTCTTCCGGCTCATCACCGCGGCTCCCGGAGCCGCGGTCACCGGAGCGGAACTCGGCCACTGCCTCGCCGCCCCCGCGCTGAGACAGGAGCTCCTGCTGAACAGGCTGGTGGACCGCAGCCTGGCCCGGCAGGAGATCGTCCGTATGCCCGTCGAGGGTCTGCTGGCCACTTTCAAACTGTTCGACCTGGTCCGGCTCTTCGCCGTGGAACGGCTGGACGAAGAAGAACCACCTGCCACCGTAAGAGACTTCCAGCACGCCCTTGTGGCGTATCTGTGCGCCCGCCTCGCAGAAATCACCGACCAGGTGTCCGGCGCGCTCCTGACCGGCGAACTCGATCCCACCCGCTTCCACACCGCCCTGCAGCTCGCGCAGGACAACGACTGGCTCGACCTGGCCACGCAGCTGGCACTCGGACTGCACGTCCTGTACACGGCGCGTGCGGAACTCGACGCCATCATCGGCATCAACGACACACGCATCGCCCTTCATCTGAGGCACGGGCAGCCCGAAGAGGCGGTCAAGGCCTGCCTGCTCAACGCCGAAACCCTGCGCTCCGAGCGGACAGCCGGGCTCGCGGCCGACGCAGCACGACAGGCCATCCTCATCGCCCGAGAGTTTCAGCTGCCCGATCTCGTCGCCCAGGCCGAGTTCAAACTCAGCCTGATCCTCTGGAACCAGGAGAAGTGGGCCGAGGCCCTGTCCGCGGGTGAGCGGGCCGTCACCATCCTCACCACCACCGGCCGGTCGGCCGCCGCCGTCCCTCTCGCGATCAACAACTGCCGCATCGCCCGGCGAACCGACGACAGCGATCTCGCCCTGCAGTTGGGGCGGGCTGCGCTGGACCTTGCGGACCGGTGGGGAACTCCCGAGTACCGGGCGATGGCCCTCAACGAGCGGGGACTCGCCGAGGACAACGCCGGGCACTGGGACACCGCGCTCGGCCTCTTCCGCCGCGCGGCAGACATGTGGGAGCAACTCGGAAACCTGTCGAACGCGGCAAACGAGAACAACAACGCGGCCAACACAGCCGAGCGTCTCGAGGATCCGGCCACCGCGGTCCACCTCCGACACACCGCCGCGGCCCTGTGGGAGCGCAACGAATCCTTTCCCAGGGCCATGCAGGCGTTGGTCGACCTGAGCGCCCAGTACGCCACCGCGGACTCGTTCCACCAGGCCTCGCTCGTCCTCGACCGCGCCGAACGCATGGCCCGCGGCCCCGGCGCAGACGCACCCCCGTTGCTGCGGACCGAAGTCCTCGTACGGCAGGCAGCGGCCCGGCTCTTCGACACCGATGCCGAACCGCTGCCCGTGCCGGCGCCTTTCAATGGACCGTCCGACGCCGACTCACAGCCGGAGGGGACCGAGAGCGCCACAGACACCGAGCTGGAGCGCGTCCGGGGCGTCATGGCGCGTCACCACGAAGGCGAACTCGGCACGGTCGAGGCACAGCACGAGGTCCGCTCCCTGCTCGACTCCTCCACTCGCAACGAGGCGTACGAGCACGAGCACTGGGTGTACAAGGAGATGGGCTCAGAACCGGCCGAGCGGCCTGCCCTGGAGGCCTGACGGCCGCACGGCACATCGGAAGCCCACAGCACGACGCATTCGATGCAGCGCAAGGGGCGGGCGGCTTGAGCACGTCGCGCACGTGCACCACGTCACGGTGTCCGGCCACCACGTCACGGTGTCCGGCATACGCGCGACCGAAGGCCGGACACAGGGGCGGGCCCGATGCATCGCCGCCGACTCCTCGTTCCACACCCGTCGACCACCGTCTGAGCAGCCGCTTCCCTGAACCACTCGGAAGGCCTCTTCCAGTGCGGTGACTCCAGAAGTCACCACATGGGCGGGGATGGTCCAGCATCATGGCCGGCGGCGGGGCAGGCCGCGATCACGCTGACCGACGAGGGGCAGGCACGAGAGCTGACGCGCTGAGTGTTCTTGCCGTTCGCGATGCCGCCTCCGCCGGGATCGGTGATCGGCACCTCCCGCTGCTTGGCCACTCCGCCCGTGATGGTGAGATCGGACAGCTGGGTGTCGGCGCTCATGCGGAAGACCCGGTCGATGCCGCCTGCGTCGATGACGGTCTCCCGCGCCCCGGCACCCCGGATGGTGGTCGGGGCGCCGACGTTCAGGTCGCCCGTGGTCGGGTCGGGGTTCGAACCGATGAGCAGGCGGGGTTCGGGGGATGGTCAGCCGGTAGCGGCCGGCGGGCAGCTCGATGGTGCTGCCGGGCAGGGCGTTCGCGGCCATCACCGCCGCACGCAGGGTGCAGGTTCCCGCGGCGGTGCGACAGAGGCCGTCGGACGCGTCCGCGTCCACGGCATCCGCCGTGGAGTCGACCGTGAGGTGCGCGGGCGGTGGCGCCGCCTGGGCCGGAGCGACGACGGTCGCTCCTGAAGCCAGCGGCAAGGCGGCGAGTGCCGGAAAAGCGGTCCGTCTTCTCGTGTGACTCTCCGAAAGGTGTGGTCGGCCCGGGGCCGGTGCGGCCGACGGTGCTTCGACTGCCGTGGTGTTCGGAAGTGCCATGTGCAGAAATGCCGCGTGGTCCTCCGCGCCTCACCGCTCGACGACACGGGGGCGGTCGTCACGGTCGGCCGGGAACGCCACAGGAGTGAAGGTGACGGGCAGCGTGGCCAGTCCTCGGAGGACGCTGGGACGCCAGCGCAGGTGCTCCTCGTCCACGGCGAGCGCGAGAGCGGGCAGGCGGCGCAGAAGCGTACCGATCGCGACCTCGCCCTCCAGACGGGCGAGCGCCGCGCCCAGGCAGTAGTGGAGACCGTGCCCGAGGGCGAGGTGCGGGTTGTGCGCGCGGGCGACGTCCAGGACCTCCGGCCGGGCGAACCGCCCCGGGTCCCGGTTGGCAGCGCCGGTGGAGAGCACCACCGTCTCACCGGCGGCGATGGCGGTGCCTGCCAGCTCCAGGTCCTCGCGGGCGTAGCGTACGACGCCGAGCATGACCGGCCCGTCGTAGCGGAGGAACTCCTCGACCGCCGACGGCAGCAGGGCCGGTTCCCGGCGAAGCCGGTCCAGCTGGGCGGGATGGAGGAGGAGCAGGAGGGCGCCGGTGCCGATGAGGCCGACGGTGGTCTCGTGGCCGGCGACGAGCAGCAGGATTGCTGTGCCGGCCAGTTCCGCGTCGGACAGGCGGTTCTCCTCACCGGCGGCGGCGAGTGCGGTGAGCAGGTCGTCGGCGGGTTCGGCGCGCTTGCGTACCACGAGGCCGCACAGGTACTCGCCGAGGTCGGCCCGTGCCTGCTCGGCTGCAGCGGCCACCGCCGGGGCCACGGGCGGGCTGAGCATCTCCGCCGACCACCGGCTGAACCGAGCGCGGTCCTCGAAGGGTACGCCGAGAAGTTCACAAATGACCGCGACCGGGAGCGGGAGGGCGAAGTCGGCGATAAGGTCGGCCCGGCCGAGCGGGGCCACTGCGTCGAGGAGGCCGTCGGCAATCTGCTGCACCCGCGGCCGTAACGCCGCCACTCGCCGAGGGGTGAAGGCACGGGAGACCAGTTGACGCAGCCGCGTATGGTCGGGCGGGTCCGTGGTGAGCATGCTGGGCGGCCGCCGCCCGTCCCCGCCCGGCCGGGCGGAGGGCGACGCGGGGCTCCCGGGGGTGCGTGGGTCGCTGCTGAGCGAGGGGTGCGCGGTGGCGGCCAACACGTCGTCGTAGCGGGTGACCAGCCAGGCGTGGCCCCCGCCTCGCAGCTCGACACGCTGCACCGGCCCCGATCGACGCAGCCGGTCCAACCAGGGGTAGGGGTCCCGCCGTCGTTCGATGTCGGCAGGGAGCTGATGGATGACGAGATCGCTCACGGCGCTCCTCCCATGGGGCGGGTGAACACTGCGGACCGGATCGGACTCTCGGCTCTGTAGTGAGCGTTCCATACGGGGGTGCGGATGTCCATGGAGCGTACGCAGCAGGGCAGTTGGGCTTTACCTCCGTGCTTCGGCCTGCTTCGTCCCGTCGTTTCCTCGTCCGTTGTATGGACAGCGTCGCCCCTGGATGGAACGCTCACTACAGAGCAACGTGGTTGGCGCCGAAAGAGCGCGGTCGTTCTCGGCCGGACGGCGTCGACAGGCACATCGGCCCGACATGAGCGGACTGGTGGTTGCGTTCGTCCGCCCTTCCCCCTCCCCGGCTCACCGCAGGTCCGCGACGGCGCCGGCAGCCGGACGTCCACCGCTGTGCCTTCCTTCGCAGAAGCGGACGGAACCGAACAGAGGAGACCGATGAGATTCCGCAGCGTACGCCGCCCCGTTACCCGAGCCGTGACCGCCGTCGCGACGACCGTCGCCGCACTGCTGCTGTCGGTCGGCGCGCCTCCGGCGGCCTTCTCCGACTCCGGACACGACCCGCTGGTCGTACCTACCGCGCATGGCATGGTCCGCGGCGCTGTCCGGCCCGAAGGCGGCCGCGCCTTCCAGGGCATTCCCTTCGCCGCCTCCCCCACGGGGGACTTACGCTGGCGCTCGCCCCGGCCACCCGAGCCGTGGTCCGGCGTGCGGGACGCCACCGCACCGGCCAGTCCCTGCCCCCAGTTGCCGCTGACACTGCTCCCGGACGGGGGGCCGGTCCTTCCCGGTGAATCCAACCGCACCGGCAGTACGTCGGAGGACTGCCTGTATCTGAATGTATGGACCCCACCCCGTACCGGGGGCAGGACACTGCCGGTGCTGGTGTGGCTGCACGGCGGCGGCAACTCCTACGGCGCCGGGAGCGACTACAACGGAGCGGCGCTTGCCGCGCGGGGTCTGGTCGTCGTAACCGTCAACTACCGTCTCGGAGCCCTCGGTTTCCTCGCACACCCCGCTCTGTCGGCCGAAAGCACCCACCAAGCCTCCGGCGACTACGGGCTCATGGACCAGCAGGCCGCGCTGCGCTGGGTACAGCGCAACATCGGTGCGTTCGGCGGGGACCGGAGCAGGGTCACGCTCGGCGGCCAGTCCGCCGGGTCCATCGACAGCTGCCTCCACATCGCCTCACCGACCGCGCGGGGCCTGTTCCACCAGGTCGTCCAGCAGAGCGGCAACTGCGTCTCGGCCGACGCTCTCAACCCGCTCCCCCTGGCCGCCGCCGAGAGGAGGGGACAGAGCTTCGCGGCGTCGGTCGGCTGTACCGACCCGTCCCGCGTACCGGCCTGCCTGCGCGCCGTACCCACCGGGGAGCTCATCCGCGGTGCCCCCGGGGCGGCGTTCCTGTGGACACCGAACACCGGACCGCCCATCCTTCCGATCCCGCCGCACCGGGCGTGGGCCGAGGACCGGGTGAACGCGGTCCCGACGCTGAACGGCAGCACCCATGACGAGTACCGGTACTTCACGGCGCTCAACGTGGACCTGCTCGGCGGCGGGCCACTCACGCCCCAGACCTATGCCGCCTTGATCAGGCTGCAGCACCCTGACCGGGCTGCCGCCGTTCTCGACACGTATCCGGCGTCCGCCCACCCCTCCCCGAACCTGGCCTATTCCGCCGTCGGCACCGACCAGCGATTCGCCTGCCCGGCGCGTGCCGACGGCCGCCTGTACAGCGGCCGGGTCCCCGTCTACGCCTATGAGTTCGACGATCCCCAGGCACCACCGTTCATCCCGGCGCCGCACACCCCGCAGGGCGCCTTCCACGCCTCGGAACTGGCCTATCTGTTCCCGATGGACGCCCTGCCACTCACCACTGCGGCACAGCGCCGGCTGTCCGTCACGATGACCGGGTACTGGGCCCGCTTCGTCGCCACCGGCAACCCCAACGGGCCCGGCGCCCCCATCTGGCCGCGATACACCGCCGACCGTGACCGCATCCAGGTTCTGGCTCCGGACCGCACCGCTCCCACCACCGGTTTCGCTGCCGACCACCACTGCGCGTTCTGGCAGCCGGACGCCACCTCCTGACGGTGCGCATGCTCTGCGAGTCTGGTCCACCCCCGTCACAGGGGGTGGACCCCTTCGGCGCGGCCTCCACCCCCGCACCGCGGGAAGCCGCCCCGGGCCCGCAGCCTCGCCACCTCCTCGGCAGACCGTGCTTCCGGCCACCGTGAGCTGTCCCGGCCTCCCTCACCGACAACCAGCGGTTCACGACACGTCCGTGACGCGTGCCGCCGGGGGAGCCTCCGTCAGGGAAACGCCGTGGTGGGACGCCAGGGCCATCAACGCGATGCGCAGCGGCTCGATCTCGAGGGACGTGGCCGGTTCGAACCAACGGGCCACCGCGGTTCCGCTCGCCGTTCTGAGCGTGAAGCGGGCGAGTTCGTCCGACACCTCGGGGCGAAGGCTCAGGCCGAAGACGACGCTCAGGGACTCCTGGGCCCACGCCAGCAACGCGTCCCGGTAGTGGCGCAGTTCGGCCAGGGCCGACGTACTGGCGTCCTGCCGCAGCATGCCCACGCCGAGCAGCAGCTTCAGGCTGTGCGGGTGGCGTTGGAAGCTGTCCCCGACGGATCGGAGGAAGGCGTCCAGCCGCTGCGCAACATCCGCGCCGGGTACGTCGACCGGAGGCAGGGCCGCCAGCAAGGAGATTCTTGCGCGTTGGAGCACCGCGACGTAGATGCCGTCCTTGCTGCCGAAGTGCCAGTAGATGGAACTGGCGGGGAGTCCGCACGCGGCCGAGATCATCGATATGGACGTGGCGGCGTAACCGTGCTGGGACATCAGCTCAGTTGCCGTGCCGAGAATCGCGTCGTGGGACCGCATGCCGCGGTCCCGAGCCGATGCCTCCGTCATGCGCCGACTCTAGATCAGCCGTGGGACCGAGGAGAATGTCCGGGGCCTCGTTACTCATGTGAGCGGGCCCGGGTTCGACCCGCGCAGCATCCCGCCTACCTGGAAGCTGCCCTCAGGCTGTGGAGCCCTTCTCCGGTGCGCCGCGTCCACGGAGCACCGTCGCCCGGCAACGGCCCCCACACCAGTGCACCCCTGTGAAACCCAGGAATGGCCTCGGCCGTCAACGGGCCGGTGCCTTGGACGAGGGCTTGGGCCACGGTGTCCAGAAACTCGCTGAGGGATCCGTACCCCGGGGAGGTGAGCGATTCCGACGGCGGCTCACCGCCGGCCTCGTGGAAGGTTGCGAGACTGACGGGTCGCAGTGCGAACCGGGCGTTGCCCGGGTCGACCCAGTTGAGACGACCTCTTCGCCCAATGGGCTCAGTGGCGGTCGACGCCTGCTGTGCGGAGCTCGTCCTTGCACTCCTCCGGCACAGCCACCATCTCGAACGTCGCCCTGCCGTTTTTCTCGGGCTCGTCGGTCTTCGCGGCCTGCTCGGCCTTCAGCTCGGCGGCGAGCTTGACGCAGTCCACCTCACCGCCGCCCGAAGCGGGCGCAGGCTGGTGCGTCTGGGCCGGCTGTGGCTCGCGCGGGCCTTCGGGTACGCCGGGACGGCCGACACCGGCGAGGATTCCGGCGGCCAGGACAAGGGCGGCCAGTACCGCTGCCGGAACCTTCACAACAGCGCGGCCACGATGGCGGTGACGATGCTGGCCGTGGCGAGCAGCATCGCGGAGCGCGTGGTCGCCTGGACCTTTGTGTGGGACACGGGTTCGCCTTTTCGTAGGCTCGGGGCATGACCGACTACGCGAATGTTGAACGTGTGTGGGCGCGTATTACCTGCTGGCTGGAGAAGAACGCGCCGGTCTCCCACCAGAGCCTGCTGCCGCCGGCTACCGACGAGGAGGTCCGCACCGACGAGGAGCAGCTGCGGCAGTGGCTGGGACACGGATTCCCCGATGAGTTGAAAGTCCTGTGGCGTGTGTGTGGCGGCGTGGAGTACGTCGAGGTTGAAGCGGACGAGGAGGGCGAGCTTCGGTCGGACATGTTCCTGCCCGGTGGCGTTTTCCTCAGCCCGAGGCAGGCCGCCGCGATTCGCCTGTCGTTCAATTGGCCTGATGTCGACTGGGGGAGGGCGTGGGTTGCCTGGCTGGGTGAGGATCAGGAAGGGGCCCTGATGGGCCGCTACGTCGACGCTTCCGGGGGGCCTGGAGGCGGCGGTGAGGGGCAGTGGTCCGCGCACTCCGGGCCCGAGATGTCCAAACCTGAGTTTCCTTCTGTCGGTTCCTATCTCGAGGCGGTTGCCGAGGCGCTGGAGTCAGGCAGTGGCCAGTTCGTGAGTCAGAGATGGCCGGAGCTGCCTGGGGTGGTGAAGGGATGTCTGGTGTGGGAACACCCTGACTCTCCTTCTGTGGACGGCTGAGAGTCGTTCCACCCGGTCTCTTGAGGACGGTTGGCTCCCGGCCCCAGCCGGTTCGGGGCTGGGGCCGGGAGGGTGATCAGCCTGTCAGGGCTTCTTCATCTCGCAGATGAGGGCAGCCTTGGAGGTGTCACATGCCTTGAACCATGCGTCGCCGACATCCACGGTGTACGGGTCCTTGTCGAGGAGCCGGAATTGCGGGGCGAACTCATTACCCAAGCGGCTCATTGCGCCCGAGTTCATGTACGTCGACATCGAGGAGCGACCGCAGTTCTCGTCCCAGGTCGGTGGGTCGTAGCGAGTGTCGTCCAGCAGGTGTTCGCTGCCGTCATCGGTCTTGGCCGATACGGTCTGGATGCACTCACCGCCGCCGTCCGCCCCGGCAGGCATCTTGCCGCCCTTGTTGGCGGGCAGCCCCGGGGACTCGTAGGTCGAGGCGAACGGGAACTCGTCACACGAGATCGTATCCGGGAACGGGCTGTCCACGAGTTCCTGGTGCATCGTCGTCTTCGGGTGGTTGACGAAGTTCTTCGTCGGCACCCAACCATCGGCGGCGCGCTTGCCCCGATACTTGGTGCACATCACCTTGCGAGAGTCCTTCTCGGCGTTCCAACCGCTCTCCGCCCGGCTCGCAGACGGGTGGTAGTGCAGCGGCTTCTCCGGAGTGGCGCCGAGCCCCTGGGACGGCTTGCTCTTGTTCTGCACCATCCAGACGTGAGCCGCGGCGGCCGTGTACTTGGCGGTGTTGAACTTGTACTCCGGTGTGTACTGCGGCATCACACAGCCGGGGACGCCGCTGGAGTCGACCTTGTCGCAGCGCACGACGAGATCCGGGGACCGCCACGGGCCGGTCGCGTCCTGCCATTCACGCTTCCTGCCGTCCGGGGCGGGCGGCGGCTCCACGTCAGTGTCGGGCATGCCGGCGAAATACACCGGCATGCTCTTGGAGAGGTCGACGTCGCGGGTGCCGGAGGCGTTGTCGACCTTGCCGTTCCACTTGTGGTCGGCGGTGCCGGTGATCATGTGCGGGTCGTTGGGCTGGTTGCCGTTCATGCCGCCTTTCCAGTTGGTTTCTCCGTAGAAGTCGATGTCCTTTCCGCCTGCCCCGTCGTTGCAGCCGTCGCTGTAGCACATGGAGGAGATCCAGGCGTCCGGGTCACCGGAACCGAGCAGGACGGCGCGGTCCTGGGCGGGGAACGTGTTGGTGATGGGGTTCAGCTGGATCCAGGTCTTGACGTCGCTGGTGTGCGGGTCGGTCTTGATCTGGAAGGCGGTCTCGAAGGTGGCTCTGTATTCGATGTCGTCGACACCGGGCAGGGTCTTGCTCCTGGCCGTGAAGCTGAGGTCGAAGAAGAGGCAGGCTTCGTTGCGCGTCATCAGCGACTTCTGGGCCTCACCGGCCAGGCTCGGCTGGCACCACGAGTCCTTGACGACCGGGTCGGGGTAGGTGGGCGCCCGCGTCGCAGCCTCCTTGGCTGCCTTCCGGGTGCCTTCGAGGGACCGCTGCGCCTTCGGGGTGACGGTCACCTCCATGCCGCCCTTGTTGAAGGTGCGGCTGGCCGAGCCCTGCTTCCATCCGGGCGCCGGCAGTGGATCGTCCGTGAGCGCGGGGGGCGCGGCGTCCGGGTCCGTCTTCGGCAGCTTGATGTCGATCTTCTGCTTGCGGTTGTAGTCCCGGTTCCCCGCGGTGAAGCCGTAGTCGCGGATCGGGCCGACATTGTCCGCGCGGTCCACGCTGCGGGTCTGCACCACGTGGTTGCCGTTCTCGGCCGGTGTCGCGGTGAACGCAGCGGTGTTCGTCGCGGCGACGGCCTTCGTGGTCGCGGCGGTGGTGGTGGTCGCAGTGGTGGACCAGCCGGAGTCCGCCGCGTCGTCCTCGAACGGGTCGAGGCGGTACTGCACGTCACGGGCGTCGGTGACGCCGGTGTCGACGTTGAACCTGCCCTGGACGCCTGCGCCGCCGCCGCCCCAGTTCTCGGGGTAGGTCGCCGACGAGACACTCGTGGGCTCGCCTGGCGCGGTGGTGTCCACTACGAACTCCCGCCAGGGCGACCAGTTCAGGTTGTAGTGGGTGCCGTCGTAGGCGTTGGTGCGGAACTTGTACGTCTTGCCGTCGACCAGCTGCCCGGCCGGCACCTTCACCGAGGCCCAGGAGCCCGGGGTGACGTAGCTGGAGACGATCACCCCGTCCCCGGCCGGAGTGGTGATGGGCTTGTTCGTGGCCGCGTCGTAGATCTGGAAGGTTCCGTTGACCTTGTCACCGTCGGTGTCGGTGAACTTGTCCCGCAGGGTCGGCGTGGTGGTGTTCACCGCCCAGACACCGGCGTAGGACTTGAACGGGGTGCCGGCCTGCTGCGCGGTGCCGTCACCGGGACGGTAGTTCCAAGTGACCGTCAGCTTCGGCGGGTTGCTGGTGGCGTTCGCGCTGTTGACGCGCTTCCAGTCCTTGACGTCGTCCGTGGCGGCACGCAGGCCCATGAAGCCCTTGCCGTCCAGGGCGGAGGACCAGCTCTGCACGAGCGTGGTGACGTCCGCGGTGATCCATCCGTCGGGGGCGTTCGTGCAGGACGGGTTGCCCTTGGTCTGGTTGGAGGAGTGGAACTGCTGGTTCCAGGTGGGCTGCTTCGTCCACCGTGAGGCGGTGGAGGAGGCGTTGGTGTCCCAGATCGTCCATTCCTGCGGCCGGCAGTCGGTGTTCCCGGAGTGGAAGTTCCACAAGGAGACGTCGGCGTTCGTGACGATCGCGTCCCTGAACGCCGCGGTGTTCCAGGTGATGAACGACCGGGCGATGCGTGGAGTGCCATCGCTGTTGGTGGTACCGGGGTTGCCCAAGTCGAGCTCGACGTCCGTGGACAGGTCGCCGGTCTCGCCCTGCTGGACATAGGTGTCGAAGACATTCGACAGGTTCGACGTCGAGGGGTCGACGGTCACCGGGTACTTCGTGTCCGGGTCGGTCAGGAAGTCGGCGTCCGGGGTGACCACGAGGTCGAACGCGCCGTCGCCCTTGTCCACGACCTTCATGTCCACCGGGTGTCGGTTGGTGTGCTCCCCGGAGACCTTGTCCACCGTGGCGTCCCACATCACCGGGGCGGGCATCACAGCCCGCTTCTCGCCGGTCTTCGGGTCGGTGAACGTCACCGAGCCGTCCTTCTGCGGCTCGGCTTCCAGGCCTTCGGTCTTCAGCGGCAGGGTGTAGCTGTAGCCGTCGGTGGCGGGCCGCTGGTTGATGTTGACGAACTGCTCGAACCCCGTCCGGGTCGCCTCCACCACCACATCGGCACCGGGGAGAGCGTCCTCATAGGTGGCGGTGGTGCCGTCCAGATGCGGTGTGGGCAGGCCGCCCTTCCACTGCAGCGTGACCTGACCGTCGCCGCTGCCCAGGGTCACCAGGTCCCGGCCGGACGCGTCCTCGGCCGCCCTCAGCGAGGTAGCGGGGGTGCCGCCTCCGGGGGCGAGCTTCAGGCTGCCGGGGTGGGCCTTGGAAACCACCTCGCCCTCGGCGTTGGTGGTCAGCGTGGCATCCACGTCCACCCACGTGCCGCCGCGTTGCATCCGCGCTGGACCCGAGGTCAGCTCCGAGGTGAGCGACCCGTCCGGGTTGGCGTGGGTGAGGGTGGTGGCCGTGGTCTCGTTCGGGACGAGAACCTTCTTTCCCGTCCTCTTCGCCTTCGCGAGAGCCCATGGGATGCCTCCCTTGCTGTGCTCGGTCGCCCACGCGAGGTCCGCCTTGGCGATCTCCGCAGCAGTTGGCTGCTTCACCTGGGCAGCAGCAGCCGGCGTGACGTCTTCGGCGGCTACGGCACCCGTGGTCCCGGTGATGACGAGCGGTGCCGCGGTAAGCAGCGCCGTACCAATGGCTATGCGGGACAAGGCGCGTTTTCTTCTTGCTAATCCGGACAAGCCGAATACCCCTCTCACCCCACTCACGTTTTCCCTGAGCGGGGCTGGTTGGTTGGTGAATGGCGACACGCACTCAATGCCGCCGCAAGGCATTCCTATGCGATCAACGTCGCTCGAACCACCGGATAAAGCCGACCAACTGGTTAATCACTCCAATGGGGACGTGATGATCAACACGGTTTGGACGGGGTTGTACGCCGCGAGTTGACGGTTCGGTAAAAACCTCGCTCAAGGAAACACGCGAGCGGTCAACGGGCGAAGATTTACACCTGCTTACTGAGCTTTTGATCCCGCCGTAGGGTGTTTCATCCCAGCTCACTGACCGGCCGGCGCGAGACGCAAGTGGTGTCAGATCTCAGCGTGGTGTGCGAAGCAGATCGTCCTGCGAACCATGTGCGGCCGGATCCTGCCAGGGGATCCTCTCCCGCTCTGCCGGGTGACAGTTCGTCACGTACTCGATAAAGCTGTCGATCATTCCGTCGGTGTGCGCCATCACACTGCCCCGAACGATCTCGTGACGTTCCGAATCCCCGCGTCACCGAAAGAGTGGCCACGCATACGAAAGCGGCATCTCTGAGAGCCTGCTCCCGGGCCCGGATGCCAGGGGCCGATGGTTCCGTCGAGGCGGGTGACCTCCATAGGGTTGTTCACCAGCCCGGTGCAGGTCGAGAACCCCTTTTTCTGCTGGTCGTCTGGGGCGCCCTGGGCCTGCTCGCCGTCCGGTCCCCGCTGGTCGTTGCCTGGGGGCGATCGGCGCCGTGGTCGCCGCGAGTGCCGTACTGGCGTCGGTGGCCGCCGTGCTGCCCGCGCTGACGGCTCTGCGCACACGGCCGGTCGAACTGGCCGGAATGCGCGAGTAGTCGGCACCCCAGGCCCTGCCGACCGAACGGCCGCTCCCTCGTCCCTGACTCCCCTGTTGGATGGTCGGCAAAAGGTCAGCATCGGCACGTCAGCAGTGAGCAGGGCCATGTGGCCGAGAAGTGGTTCGTGAGGCCTAGAGAATCCCTCGCTCGCTGGCGCGGGCCAGCGCCTCCACACGGTTGCGCGCGCCCAGCTTCTCCAGCGTTCGCTGGAGGTAGGTCTTGACCGTGTTCCTCGTCAGCCCCAGGACGTCCGCGATCTCCGGGTTGGTCTCGCCCATCGCCACCCTGCGCAGGATCTCGTACTCGCGGCGGGTCAGCCCGCTCTCTTTGAGCCTCCTGGCCAGCAGCACATTGAGGAGATGGTCCGGGCTGGTCCGAACAACCCGTTCCCCGGCGTTGACCCGGCGGACGATGTCCACCAGATCCGATCGCTCGGCGTCCTTGACGACCACGGCCTGCGCTCCGGCGCCCAGCGCCTCCTCCAGAGCCGCGTGCTCCGGGTAAGCCGTGAAGATGACCACCTTGACACCGGGGACATGGGTCCGCAGCGCCCGGATCACCTCGGGGGCGAGCATGTCCGGCAGGCGCAGATCGAGCAGCACGACATCAGGCTTCAGGCGTTCCGCCTCGATGACCGCTTCCCGGCCGGAGCTCGCGTATCCCGCCACGGTGATCCAGGAGGCGTTGCCCAGCGCCAGCGCGACGCCGTCGCGGACGATGGGGTGATCATCCACAACCAGCACATGTACGGTCGGTTCGTTCACGCCGGCACCCATGCCTGGACGGTGACGCCGCCGTCCTCGTTGCGGAAGACGTGGACCTTGCCGCCCACCCGCTCCAGGCGCTCGGACATGGCGGACAGGCCGAGGCCGTGGGAGCGCCCGCCCATCGGCGGCAGACCGACTCCGTCATCGGCGATGGTCACGCAGACTCCCCCGGACAGAGTGAAGACGCTGACCACCACGGAGCGGGCCCGCGCATGCTTCTCGACATTCAGCAGCGCCTCCCGTATCGCGTAGGACAGCGCCTTGACCGGAGCCGGCGCGAGAACCGGCACCTCGGTGACGATGATGAGGCGGGCGACGACCCCGGTGCGCTCCTGGAAAGCCCGGCAGTCGCCGCGCAGCGCGACTCCCAGGGCAACCTGCTCCGGTGGCGCGTTCAGCGCATGGAGGGATACGCGCAGCGCGGCAGCGGCTTGGGCGGCCTGCTCCTCCAGGTCACTGAGCCGTGCCTGCACGCTGTCCTCGTCCGGCAGCTCGTCGGCCAGGGTGCGGATGCCCGCCCCCAGGGAGAACAGCATGGCCCCCATGGTGTCGTGGAGTTCCAACGCGAGCCGACGTCGTTCCTCGTGCACGGCTACCTCGGCCGCATGGCGGGCCCGCTCCGCGACGACGGCGGCGGCCGCGGCCCGGCTCGCCGCCTGCTCCAGGGCCCGGGTCGTCCGGTCGCTGAACGGGGTGGTCTCCCGGTTCGCGCCGTAAAGGACACCGAACAGCCGGCCTTCGTGCATCACGGGCACAGCGATCATCGCGCCCAGCCCTTCCGTCTCGGCCTGGGCCTTGAAGTGATGGGTGATGGTGTCGGAGCTGCGGTAGTCACTGACCCACAGGGGCCGGCGCCGGAGCATGACCTGGCCGCCGAGCCCGCAGCCGGAGGGTACGACCAGGCCGTTCACCGCGGGTGTCCGGGTGTTCACCGTGTGCCCGAGCACGATCCGGTCGTCGCCGTCCGGTTCGCCCACCCAAGCCACATCGACCCCGCTGAGCTCGGGCACATCGTCCACGACCCGGTGCATGGCGACGGACTGGTCGAGCAGGCCGAGGATCTGGCTGTATCCCTCGGTGAGCTCGAACAGGCCGTTCGGCAAGGGCCGTTCCCGTCCCTTGCCTGCCTGATCTGTCATGGTATGTCGCCTCACGCCCTGCGGACCCTGTCGAACCGCTCGCTCCGCTGCACACATGGTGACCTGGGACGGCGGCTGAGTCCATCTCCGAATGGAGACCTCTGAAGGTACACCTCCCCCTGGAGCTACCCGCTGCCCCCGGCGAAACCCAAGCTCTCGCCAATCGCCACAGCAGGCGAGGGAAGCGACGGAGGCTTGATGCTCCAGGTACGCAATCTGAAAGTGCGCTACGGCGGGGCCGTCCTCGCCTTGCAGGCGGTGTCGTTGGACGTGCCGGCCGGGGCGGTGGTGGCCGTCCTCGGCAGCAACGGGGCGGGCAAGACCACCTTGCTGCGGTCGGTCTCGGGAACGCTCGCCGCCTGCGGCGGAGCAGTGGACGAGGGCTCGATCGAGTTCGAGGGCAGGTCCGTGGTGGGCAGGCCGGCGGCCGCACTCGCCGGGGACGGCCTGGTCCACGTCCCGGAGGGCCGCCGCGTCTTCACCCACCTCACCGTGGCCGAGAATCTCAGGGCCGGCGCGTTCACGGTGAAGGACCGGGCACGGCGGGCGGCGGCGGCCCGGCGGGTCCACGAACTGTTCCCCGTGCTGCACGAGCGGCGCGACCAGCGGGCCGGCCTGCTCTCCGGGGGCCAGCAGCAGATGCTCGCCATCGGCCGTGCGCTGATGGCCTGCCCGCGGATGCTGCTGGTCGACGAGCCGTCCCTGGGCCTCGCCCCCCGCATGGTGGGCCGCATCGGGGAGGTACTCAAGGAGATCAATGAGCAGGGCACGACCGTTCTGCTCGTCGAGCAGAACGCCATCATGGCGCTGTCCGTCGCCTCACACGCCGTCGTGCTCACGCTGGGCACCGTCACCCTGTCCGGTACGGCGACCCAGCTCGCAGCGGACCAGTCGGTCCGCGACCTGTACCTCGGAATCCGAGCAGAGCCGGACGAGGAAGAAACGGCGGAGCGGGAGGCGGGCTCCGGGGACTGCGAGGCGACGCCGGCTCCGGCCGGCGCCGGGGCGCGCCTGGGGCGGTGGGAGCTGTGATGCGGCACACTGACGCGGCCACGGCGGCGAAGGTCGCCGATGGCGGCGAGGCCGCGCTCGCGGTGGACGGGGTGACCGTCCGGTTCGCGGGCGTCAAGGCACTCGACGACGTCTCCTTCGAGGTGCGGCCCGGGCACATCCACGCGGTCATCGGACCGAACGGCGCCGGCAAGTCCACACTGTTCAACGTCCTGTCCGCCGTCTACCGCCCGGTGAGCGGCTCCGTCCGCTTCCACGGCACCGAGCTGACCCGGCTGCGCCCGCACCGTCTCGCTGCGCTCGGTGTCGCCCGTACCTTCCAGAACATCGCCCTGCTGCCCGGTGCCTCGGTCACCGAGAACCTGCTGCTCGGCCGCCACCATCTGCTCCGGCCCCAGGCGCTGTGGGGAACCGGCCGGGGGCTGCCCATGCGGGCTCTGGCGGCTCATCGGAAGCGAGTGCGGGAGATAGCGCACTTCGTCGGGCTCGGCGAACTGCTCGACGCATCCGCGGGTGAACTGTCGTACGGCGACCAGAAGCGGGTGGAGATCGCCCGCGCCCTTTGCATCGAACCCGCGCTCCTGCTGCTGGACGAACCGGCTGCCGGTATGAACGCCCACGAGACCGCAAGCACCGCCCGGCTGATCCGCGACATCCGCGACAGCCTCGACATCCCGATCCTGCTCGTCGAGCACGACATGGGTCTGGTCATGGGCATCGCGGACCGGGTCACCGTCCTCGACTTCGGCAAGCGCATAGCGGACGGCACCCCGCAGGAAGTGCAGCAGGACCCCGAGGTCCTGCGTGCCTACCTCGGCAGCGGTGACGACACCACAGCACTCCCCGGCTCAGCCGGGCCACCCGATGCGTCCGGCCCGGACCGCCCCGCCTCCCCGTCGGAGAACTGACGTGCAGAACCTCCTCCAACTGCTGATCAGCGGGATGTCGCTGGGCACGGTGTACGCCCTCCTCGCCCTCGGCTTCGTCGTCGTTTTCAAGGCCACTCATGTGGTCAACTTCGCCCATCCGGCGCTGCTGATGGTCGGGGCGTACTTCACGTCCCGGTTCAGCACGGTCGACCGGTTCCCGTTCCCGGTCGCCGTCCTCCTGGGGGTGGGCGTCGCCGTCACGCTGGCCCTGGTGGTGGAACGGCTGCTGGTGCAACGCATGGGCGGAGCGTCGGTGCTCGCCGTGAGCATCATGACGATCGGCGTGGACGTCCTGGTGCAGACCGAGATGACCCGCCGGATCGGCATCGATGTGCTTCCCATGGGGGACCCGTGGGCAAACGGCGTGATCACTGTCGCGGGCCTGACGGTGCCTCAGACACGGCTCGCCGCCCTGACCGCCGGAATCGTGCTCATCACCGTCTTCCTGGTCTGGTTCAGGTTCTCCCGCTGGGGCGTCGCCATGCGCGCCACCGCGGAGGACCCGGTGACCGCTTCCCTGATGGGCATCCGCAGGAGCCGCATCTCCGCCACGTCCTGGCTGATCGCCGGGGTGCTGGCCACGGCGGCCGGACTGTTCCTCACCGTCTTCCCCTCGCCGGGCCTCGAACCGGCCACCGCGGCAGTGGCCCTGCGCGCCTTCCCCGCAGCGATCATCGGCGGTCTCGACTCGGTCGGCGGCGCCGTCGCCGGAGGGCTGCTCGTCGGCATCACCGAAGCGCTCGCCCAGGGCTACGCCGAGCACCTGTCCCTCCTCGGAACGGGCTTCCACACCGTCATGCCCTACCTGGTCATGGTGCTGGTGCTGCTGGCGCGTCCCACCGGCCTGTTCGGAACCAAGGAGCTGCACCGTGTCTGACGCCCCTCGGACCATCCAGGCACCGCCGGAGCCGGAGTCTTCCGCACCGCCCGCGAGCGGCCCCTGCGCACCCGGCGCGGACCCCTCGGAGGCAGCTGTCCCGAACGGCCCCGAGGCAGAGCCCGCCACCGGCGGTGGCCCGGGTACTCCGGCGGCGAACGGCCGCATGCCCCGCACGCTGTGGCCGTTCGGCTCCCGGCGGCCGTGGGCCGGCCCGGTGCTGATCGCCGCCGGTATCGCCCCCCTGCTGGCAGCGCCCTTCTACCTGGACCCGTTCTGGCTCCAGCTCGGCCTGTTCGTCCTGGCCACCGCGGTCGCGGCGATCGGCCTCACCCTGCTTCTCGGCCAGGCCGGGATGCTTTCCCTCGGCCACGCCTTCTTCGTCGCGCTGGGCGCGTACGGCTACACGTACTTCGCCTCCGAAGGCAGTGCGGTCCACTCCGGCCTCGGCCTTCCGCCGATACTCTCGGCAGCTTTGGCCGTGGCGCTGACCGGGGCGGCCGGACTGCTCTTCAGCCCGGTCGCCGCCCGGCTGCGCGGCATCTACCTGGGCATCGCCTCGCTGGGTCTGGTCTTCGTCGGCCAGCACCTCCTGGTCAACGCCAAGCCGCTGACCGGTGGCGTGAACGGTCGTGACGTGCCCGGTTTCGCCTTCCTCGGTTTCCCGTTCGAGGATCTGCCCGGCCGGACGACGTATGTGCTGGGTGTGCCCTTCCACCGGGAGGAGCGACTGTGGTTCCTCGCCCTCGCGGTGCTTCTGGTATCGCTGATCTGCTACCGCCTGCTGGTCCGCAGCCGGACGGGCCGCGCCCTGCGCGGCATCCGCGACCACGAGGTGGCCTCCGCCGCCATGGGCGTCAGCATCGTCCGCTACAAGGCATACGCATTCCTCGTCTCCTCCATGTACGCCGGCCTCGGCGGGGTACTGCTCGCCCTCGCCTTCCGCCGCATCATTCCCGAGACCTTCGGCGTGGCCCTGTCGGTCGAATACCTGGCGATCGTGGTCATCGGCGGGCTGGGCTCCGCGGGCGGCGCCGTGTTCGGCGCGGTGTTCGTCGCTTCCCTGCCGCCGGTGCTGGAGCGGTACATGACCCAGCTTCAAGGCTCCGGAGCAGCAGATGCCGGCGGCCTCACCCCCGCGGTGCTGGCGAAGTTCGTCTACGGCGCTGCGCTCGTTCTGATCGTCCTGCTGGAACCCGGCGGCGGTGCGGCACTGCGCCGACGCCTGCGAGGGCGCCGCGGGCAGAACGGCGGCGAGCACGGCACCGACCCCGTCTCCGCCGGCGGCACGGAGCCATCCCCGACCGCGCCGTAGCCCCTCCCTCCCTATGTCTCGCACACCTTCCCTTCGTCTCGCACACCTTCGAAAGATCTGAAAGGCCCCACACCATGTCGCACCGCCCCCAGTCCCCCTCCAGCACCCACCGCAGATCCAGGCGCGGTCTCGCACTCTCCGTCCTGCTCGGCGTCCTGGTCACCGCCGGCTGTTCCACCAAAGCGACGGAGAGCACCGACTCCTCCGCGGCGGGTGCGGGCAAGGTCGCCACCGGCCCGGGGGTCACCGACAAGACGATCAAGCTGGGTGTTCTCACTGACCAGACCGGCGTCTTCGCGGGCGCCTCCAAGGCCGGCGGGCAGGGCCGCAAGCTGTTCTGGGACGAGCAGAACCGCAAGGGCGGCGTGTGCGGCCGGAAGGTCGAGTTCGTCGTCAAGGACCACGGCTACAACACCCAGCAGGCGGTCTCCGGCTATGCCCAGGTCAAGGGCGAGGTACTGGCCCTCAACGAGCTGCTGGGCTCGCCGATGATCGCCGCCCTGATGCCCACGCTGGAATCCGACGAGATGGTCACCATGGCTGTGTCCTGGTCCTCCAGCCTGCTGAGCAACCCGTATGTGGTCATCACGGGAGCCACCTACGACATCGAGATGATCAACGGCATCCAGCACCTGGCCGACACCAAGAAGCTGAAGCGCGGTGATGTCGTCAGCCACATCTACCTGGAGGGCGACTACGGGCAGAACGCTCTGGAGGGCAGCCGGGCAGCGGCCAGAAAGCTCGGGCTGAAGCTCAAGGAACACAAGATCAAGCCCACGGACACGGACCTCACCGCGCAGGTGACCTCTGCCAAGAACGCCCGGGCGAAGGCGGTGCTGCTCACCACCACCGGCGCGCAGACGGCCTCGGCGGTCTCCGTCGCCCAGTCGTCCGGCTACGACGCCACCTTCCTCGGCTCCAACCCGTCCTTCAGCCCGGCCCTGCTGCGCGGCTCCGCCAAGTCGGCCATGGAGAAGCAGCTGCTCGTCGTCACCTCGATCGCGCCCTTCTCCTCCCGGGCTGCCAAGCCCGCCGAGGTGCGCAAGAGCTTCGACAGCGCCTTCAAGGGCGAGGCGCAGTCCTCGTACGTGATGTACGGCTACGCCCAGAGCGAGGTCATGGCCAAGATCCTCCAGCGGGCCTGCGACAACGGTGACCTCACCCGCAAGGGCGTGCTCAAGGCGCTGGGGAGCCTCTCGAAGATGGACACCAACGGCCTGGTCGCGCCCCTCGATTACAGCAAGGCGGGGCAGATTCCCGCGCGCGCGACCTACATCCTCAAGCCCGACGCAGGGGCCGATGGCGGTCTGGCCGTCGTCAAGGAGCTGTCCACCACAGGGCTCGGCACCGCCTACCGGCCCAGCCACTGACCCTCGAAACCGACACGGGACCGAAGATGACCATGGAAATGTCCAGCCGTCCCACCGTCCCCAGCACCATGCAGGACGTGCCGCTGCTCGTCCGCAGGCTGCTGGAGAACGGCATGAACCTGCACGGCGGCAGTGAAGTGATCACGGCCACCGAGGGCGGCATCAGGACTGCCACCTACGCCCAGGTCGGCCGCAACGCCGCCAGGCTGGCCCACGCGCTGGCCGGCCTCGGCGTACAGCCGGGCGACCGAGTGGCCACGTTCATGTGGAACAACCAGGAGCACCTGGAGGCATACCTCGCCGTACCCGCCATGGGCGCTGTGATCCACCCCCTGAACATCCGCCTTTTCCCGGAACAGCTCACCTACATCGCCAACCACGCCGAGGACACGGTGGTCATCGTCGATGCCTCCCTCCTGCCGGTCTTCGCCGAGCTGCTGCCCGACATGCGCACCGTGCGGCACGTCGTCATCAACGGCGAGGCGAAGTCCTCGGTCCTGCCCGACGGTCCGGCTGCCGTACACGACTACGGCCGACTGCTGGAGAAGCGGCCCGACACGTACGACTGGCCGGACCTGGACGAGAACCAGGCCGCAGGCATGTGCTACACGTCCGGCACCACGGGTAACCCCAAGGGCGTGGTGTACAGCCACCGTTCGCTGTACCTGCACTCGCTGGGCATCAGCCTGCCGGACCTCATGGGCATCTCCGCCCGCGACCGCCTGCTCGCCATCGTCCCGCAGTTCCACGCCCAGGCCTGGGGCCTGCCGTACGCGGCGTTCCTGACCGGCGCCTCGCTCGCCATGCCGGACAGGTTCCTGGCCCCCGGGCCCCTCGCGGAGTTCGTCGCCGCCTCCCGCCCCAACAAGGGAGCCGGTGTGCCCACGGTGTGGCAGGGCCTGGCCGACCATGTCGCCCAACACCCGGAGGCCGACATCTCCTCCCTCCAGGAGGCCGTCGTGGGCGGCTCCTCCTGCCCGCCGTCCCTGATGAAGACCTACGAGGACGAGCTCGGCATCCGGCTGCTGCACGCCTGGGGCATGACCGAGGTGTCGCCGCTGGGCGCCCTGGCCCGCGTACCCGAAGGCGCGGAGGGCGAGGACGCCTGGCGCTACCGGCTCACCCAGGGCCGCTTCCCGGCGCCGGTGGAGGCCCGGCTCATCGGCCACGACGGGACGGTCCTGCCCTGGGACGGCCGTAGCGTCGGCGAGCTGGAGGTGCGCGGCCCGTGGATCACCGGCTCGTACTACCTCGACGACGACCCGGAGAAGTTCCACGACGGCTGGCTGCGGACCGGTGACGTGGGCACGATCGCCGCCGACGGCTTCCTCACGCTCACCGACCGGGTCAAGGACGTGATCAAGTCGGGCGGAGAGTGGATCTCGTCCGTCGAACTGGAGAACCACCTCATGGCGCACCCGGGTGTGGCCGAGGCGTGTGTCGTCGGCGTCCCGGACGACAAGTGGGGTGAGCGCCCCCTGGCCACGGTTGTCCTCCGGCCCGGCAGCACGGCCGCCTTTGGGGAGTTGCGTGGCTTCCTCGCCGGAAAGGTCGCCGCATGGCAGCTCCCGGAGCGCTGGGCGCTGGTCGAGGAAGTGCCCAGGACATCTGTCGGCAAGTTCGACAAGAAGACGGTGCGCAAGCAGTACGCGGACGGGGAGCTGGAGGTGGACGTCATCACATAGCCCTTCTCCCCAGCCACGGACCATCCGTCCCGACCGATCAGGACACGCAATGAGCCGCATTCCCCTGCATCCCGAACAGGATCCGTATCCGGTGTCCGCCCTGTATCTGAGCCAACTCGACCATGAGTCCCTGTACTCCGACACCGAACTTCGACAGGCCATCGCCGAGACCGTCTCGGAACCCGACGGGCCGGACGCACTCGGTCGCCGGTACGCCGAAGCCCTGCGCCAGGCGGGAGCGAGGGGCGACGGCATGAGCGAGGTGCGCCGGAGGTGGGCCCTTCGCATGGCGGAAGACCTGGCCCGCGACCGGACCGGCGAGGCGCATCGGACCACGGGCCGGTCCACTGCCGCCGACCGCAGCGCCGCGCCGCTGGAAGGGGCGTCGTGATCCCCCCGCGCCCGCCATGGGAACCGGGTACACCCCGGGAGCCGGATTCGCTGTGGGAATCGGGCCCGCCGCGGGAACCGACGTCCGTCTTCGAGCAGCTCCAGACCGACCAGGGCCTGCAGCGACTGCGGGCGGCACGCCGGCGCCCGGTCTTCGCCGTCGCGGGCGCCGTCGTCGCGCTGTACCTGCTCAACGCGCTGCTCGCCGGCGAAGCGCGGGGCTTCATGGCCGTACGAGTGGCCGGACCGCTGAACATCGGTCTCGTCCTCAGCCTGATCCAGTGCCTCACCACCGTCTTGGCCGTCGGGTGGTACACGCGGCACGCCAGGACCTTCCTCGACCCTGACGGCAGGCGTCTGAGGACCTGCTTCGAGAAGAGAGAGAACATACGGTGACCACAGCTCTGCCACTCGCCGGCTCCGACGGGTTCCCGGTGTTCGTGGTCTTCGCCGCCTTCGTCGCCAGCACGCTGTTGCTGGCCATCTGGGTCACGACGGACCGGGCCACTCCGGGCGACTTCTACATCAGCGACGGCCGGCTGACCCCGGCTCGGAACGGCATCGCCCTGTTCGGTGACTACATGTCGGCCGCGACCCTGCTCGGCTCCCCGGGCGTGATCGCGCTGACGGGGTACGACGGCCTCCCCTACCTGCTGGGACCGATCGTCGCCTGGATCGTGATGCTCCTGCTGGTCGCCGAGCCGTATCACAGCACTGGGCGGTTCACCATCGGCGACAGCCTCGCACGGCGCCTGCGCCCTCGGCCCGTCCACCTGGCCGCGGGGTTCGCCACGCTCGTCATCTGCCTGGTGTACCTCGTCGCCCAGCTGGTCGGCGCCGGGGCGCTGGCCGCGCCCATCCTGGGCCTGGACGGACAGGGCGCGCGGCAGGTGATGGTCGCCTCGCTCGGAATGCTGATGATCATCTACGTGGTGATCGGCGGGATGCGGGCGGCCACCATGGTCCAGTTGGTGAAGGCCGTCATCCTGCTGGGCGGGGGCGCCTGTCTGGCTCTCCTGGTCATGTCGGAGTTCAGCTGGAATCCCGCGGGCCTGCTGAACCGGGCGGCGGACAACAGCGGCCTGGGGGACGCCTTCCTCCAGCCCGGTGTGCGCTACGGCGACGACAGCGTCAGCAAACTCGACTCACTGAGCCTGCAGTTGGCGGTTCTGCTGGGAGCAGCGGGACTGCCGCATCTCCTCATGCGGCTCGGCGCGGTGCCCACCGCGCGCGCGGCACGCGGATCGGTCCAATGGGCGACCTACCTGACGCTCGCGTTCTGTCTCCTGGCCGGGGTGATGGGATTCGGTGCCGTGGCGGTGCTGGGCCGGGACACCATCACGGCGGACAGCGCCTCGGGTAATTCGGCCACCCTGCTGCTTGCCGAGTTCCTGGGAGGCGCGTTCCTCCTCACACTCATCTCCTGTGTCGCCTTCACCACCGTCCTGGCCGTGGTCGCCGGGCTTGTCCTGGCTGCCTCGACCGCGCTGGCGCACGACCTCTACCAAGTCGGGTTCAGGAACGGCAAGGCGTCACAAAGGAGTGAACTCCTGGTCGCCAAGGGCTCGGTGCTGCTCATCGGTCTCGTCGGGACCGTGCTGTCCATGTACGCCCAGGGCCTGAACATCTCGTTCCTGGTGGGTCTCGCCTTCGCCGTCGCGGGTTCCGCGATCCTGCCCGCGCTCCTCTACAGCATGTACTGGAAGGGCTTCACAACGAGAGGGGCGCTGTGGAGCATCTACGGGGGGCTCTTCGCGTCGGTGGGGCTGGTGCTGCTCTCCCCTGCCGTGTCGGGAGGTCCGACCGCGCTGCTGCCGGACGCGGACTTCGCATTCTTCCCCCTCAGCAACCCCGCCGTGATCTCGATCCCTCTCGGCTTCCTGCTGGGCTGGCTTGGATCGCTCCTCGACCCGAGGGAGGTGGACGGAGCGGAGTTCACCGAGGCCGAGGTCCGCATCCTCGCAGGAGCCGGCGCCGTCCCGGAGAACGAGCCGGCTGCCGGAGCGCCGCCCGACCGACCGGAGCCGGCACCCCGATGGGGCTCCCGCTGAGAGGCGCCTGAGCCCTGAACTCCCGCACGGGCGCCGGGTCTGCGCTCCGACGAAGAGGCGGTCGCGCAGCGGCCCGGCGGCAGCGCGCAGGACGCCGGGGGCGCTCCACCGCGACCAAGGGGGTGCCCGGGCGTGTCCCGGGCACCCCGTCATCGCCTCCAGGGCGCTTCTTCGCCTTCGGGCCGGCCATCGCCCCAGGAGACATCGCGTCCGTCGCCGCCGCCGCAGCAGTGCTGACCATCGTCATGAACGTGGTCGCGGGGCTGCTCGTGGTTCGTCTCCACCGCTACGGGTGCAGCACGACCTTCGTGTAGCCCTCGATCCGCTTGTCGAACTTCTCGTACGCCGACGGCGCCTGGCCCAGGGGCAGTTCATGCGAGACGACGAAGCTCGGCTTCGCCCGGCCTTCGATGATCATGTCGCGCAGGTACCGGTTGTAGCGCTTCACATTGCACTGCCCCGTACCCATCCGCAGGCCCTTCTCGAAGAGCTTGCCGATCGAGACGAGGAGCATGCCGTGCTTGGCCTGCTCGTCAGGGCCTCCGGGGTCGGCCGGGACGTAGAGGCCGGGCACGCCGAGCGCTCCGGTGGCCCGGACCGTGCCGACGAGCGAGTTCAGGACGGTCGCCGGTTCCTCGCGGTCAGTCCCGTGCGCCATCGCCTGGTAGCCGACGGCGTCCACGCCCTTGTCGGTGCCGACACCCTCGGTCTGCTCCTTGATCTGCTCCACGGGGTCACCCTCGGCGAAGTTGATCGGAACCGCGCCGATCTCCCGGGCCTTCTCCAGCCGCTCGGGAACCCGGTCCACGACGAACACCTTCTTCGCGCCGCGCAGCAGGGCCGAGTAGGCGGCCATGAGCCCGACCGGCCCGCCGCCGTACACGGCGACGCTCTCACCCGGGCGGACCTGGGCGAGTTCACAGCCGTGGTAGCCGGTGGGGAAGATGTCGGCAAGCAGCATGAAATCGGTCTCGTGCTCGTTTCCCGGCGGCAGCTTCAGGCAGTTGAAGTCGGCGTAGGGAACGCGTAGGTATTCCGCCTGGCCGCCCGGCCAGGGCCCCATGGCGACATAGCCGTAAGCGCCGCCCGCGAAGCCGGGATTGACGGTCTGACAGAATCCGGTGAATCCCTCGACACAATTGGTGCAGAACCCGCAGGCAACATTGAAGGGCATGACCACGCGGTCGCCCTCCTTGAGCGAGGTGACACCTTGGCCGATTTCCTCGATGATTCCCATGTTCTCGTGGCCGAAGACTATGCCGGGCTCAGCCGCGGTACGACCCTCGTACATATGCAGATCGGATCCGCATATCGCGGTGGAGGTGATCCGTACGATCACATCGTTCGGATGCTGCATCTTGGGCTTTTCAACATCTTCGACCGCAACGGTGAACGGTCCCTTGTACACGACGGCCTTCATGGCTGCTACCTCCGCTCGGCGATGCCCAGTACGATTTCCGCCCCCCGCCCGCTATTCCGCGTGACCCATCTCTCATGATTCTCCGGACTACGCCAACAAACAACCCGGTAATCTCGGGAGGAATGTCCGACCTGATGTCGTACCGAGAAAGGGAGGACGAGGAGTGGCAGCACAACGACTCGGGACCCTGCTTGTCCCAGTGCCCGGCCTCTCGGGCACCACGTACCCACCCGGAACGACGGTGACTGTCCGCGGTCGCGGCGCGACTGTCGATGCCTTTGTCAACGGCGACTGGCTTCCGCTGTCGTGGTGGGAGTTCTCCGACGGCCTCCGCGAGGACATCGCCGACCGCTGAGCCCGGCGCGCAAAAGGTGATCTGCACAGACGCCCACGGCCTCTCCCTGACACGATCACGCCCATGACGCCCGAAGCGGTGGGGTCCGCGTGCTCCCCACGGGCTGGGCGCGCCTCACGGAATGGGGCCGTGAGAGCGCCGCGCCCGCCGAGCCCGACGCGGGCCGCTCGCTCACCTCGCCCGGCACACGCCGGCTCTCTTCAGCACTGGTGAACGCGACGTATGCCGTCGGCTGGGGTACCAGTGAACAATCCCAGCCATTCGAAATGGTCGCCGCCCGAGACACACGCAACAACCAGGGACGTCTCGATCCCCCAGAACGCCCCCGGACCGTCCGCCGCGCCGACACGACGTTGCCCCAGGCCGCCGGCATCATGGCCCTCAGGTAAAACGCCTCCCGGTCGTCGACAACGACGGCACGCTGAAAGGCATACCCCCTCCAGTCCTGTTTCCGCAGGTCAGAGGCCTTAGCTGTCCGGTGGGCCAGTATCGGGACCTGGAAGTTCACCAGCTGCTGCACATCAGATCGACGGCACGCTGCCGGGTCAACCGCAGGGAGATCCACATGCCCGCCGTGCCCTCAACCAGTCAGGATCGGCAGATCCAGCGCAGCGCATCTAGGTGAGGCTCGATGGGACGATCCCGTAACGGCGCATCTTGCGGTACATGGTGGCGCGGGAGATGCCGAGATCCTGTGCGGTGCGCTGGACGTTGGAGTTGCGGTCCATCAGCCCACGCAGAATGGCATCCCGTTCCAGCGCCTCGATGGTGGTCAGAACCTTGTGCGACGAAACCCGGCATTCCGGCGGGAGATCCTCTACTTGGATGATTCGGCCGGAAGGTCGCCGTGCGAGGCCGCGGATCACCGACTCGAGCTGCCTGACATTCTCCGGCCAGGGGCAACGCTGCAGCATCACGAGCGCATCCGTGGAGCAGCTGTTCTCTCCGCTCGGCCGGTATTTGCGCAGGAAGAACCGGACCAGGTGCTCGATGTCTCCATAGCGATGACGTAGCGGCGGCACCTCCACCGAGGCGCCACACAGACGGTCGAGCTCGTCGTCGGTCGTGACCATGGACGGCTGGCTGGTCATGACCAGTTCCCCGGTGGCCGTCCCGTCGAGGTGCGCCAGCAGGCTTCTCAGCTGCCGGCGCAGCTGGTCGCCCAGCAGGTGGACATCGCGCAGGACGACCACGATCGACGGTTGGGCCAGCAGCTCGCGGACGTTGCGCAGCCAGGGCTCGGTGGCGTGCGGTGACTCCGACAGCGGCGCTTCCACCATCTCGAGCCGGCGCCCGGCACCGTGGGCTCTGTGGATGGCTTCGACCAGCGTTCTCTTTCCAGCGCCGGCTTCGCCCACGAGATGAAGCCAGGACCCGGCGACGAACGCCGCTTCGGCTTCGGCGACCGCGCGCAGCCATTGCGGGGAGGAGCCGGCCAACCCCAGGCTCGATCGTGTGGGTCCATCGGAAATGACCGGTCCGGGCTGGGGACGTCCGATGACCCGGACTCGGAAGATGGCACCCGCGTCGCCGTCCTCGCGTCGGCTGACCCGGAGTTCGGCGACGCGGCCGGAGGGGAGGGCGATGCTCCGTGTCCCTTCGAACCGGGGATCGTCGGCGATCTCACGTGCGTGGTCGAGCAGAGCGTAGTGATCCGGCCCTGTCACGGCCGCTCTCAGCTGCTCGTTCATCATGACGACTTCACGATTGAGGGCAAGTACGGGTCCCGGGCGTACCGAGGAGCACGCGTCCATGTAGTCCTGGAACAGGGCCCGCTCCCGTCGCGAGCTGATAGCGGCAATCTCACTTTCGATCTGGCCGGCCACAGAGCGGGCCAAGGCCATGAGCATGCCGGCCGAACCCTGACTGACCGTTGTCAGGTTGAAGGCTCCCAGCAGTGTGCGCCGGATGGGATGCAGGATCGGCACGGCCGCGCAGTGGAAGTCCCGCAGCGCCTCGACGTAGTGCTCGCTGCCGGCGATCAGGACCGGGCGGCCGCTGGCCAACGCGGTCCCGATGCCGTTGGTGCCCACATAGCGCTCGGCGAACACGTGGCCCGGGGCCAGTTGCACTCGGTTCAGCCGCGTCGTCAGAGCCTCGTGGGAGACCATGCGGGACAGCACCACGCCGTTCCGGTCTGTGACCATCGTGGACACCGGGTCGTCGGCAAGCTGCTCGTGCAGCCTGTTCAGGATCGGTAGCGCCGCTCTGGCGAGCGGGCTGTCCAGATTGGGGTTCTCGAAGTAGGGCGCGTCGATACAGCCCGACTTCACTTCGTACTCGATCGAGCGTTGCCACGAGGCGACCACGAGCGAGCGGGCGCTCGGATCCTTGGTGGCTTCCTGGTAAAGCTCTCTGGCTGCTGTCAGCGAGCTGCCAGGTTGACGTCGGGGCATTTAACACTCCCGTATCGCGCGCTTCATCCCTCTGTGGAGTGATTGGAGCAGCTCGATGACGCCGCGCCTATGGCCTGTATCACATTGATACATCCGCGGACCGCTTCTGAGACATCGGCCTGCGCGCGGCGGGCTGTGTAATCGGCGCACCATCCACCCGCCGATTCGCAGGGAGCGCCATGAAAGCCGTGCAGGTCATCGAGTACGACGAGCCGCCAGTGCTCGTGGATGTGCCGGACCCGCAGATCACCGGTCCGCTGGATGTGATCGTGAAGGTCGGGGGCGCAGGGGTCTGCCGCACCGATCTGCACATCCTCGAAGGACAGTGGAGCAACAAGAGTGGGGTTGTCCTGCCCTACACCATCGGTCATGAGAACGCCGGCTGGGTGCAGGAGGTGGGGCAGGCCGTCACACACGTCAAGGTCGGCGACCCGGTCATCCTGCACCCGCTCATGACCTGCGGTCTGTGCCGTGCCTGCAGAGCAGGCGACGACGTGCACTGTATGAACTCGGCCTTCCCGGGGATCGACACGGACGGGGGGTATGCGGAGTATCTGAAGACCACCGCCCGCTCGGTCGTGGCACTCGACCCGTCCCTTGAGCCGGCCTCGGTGGCAGCCCTGGCCGACGCCGGGCTCACGGCGTACCACGCTGCCGCCAAGGCGGCCCGGGTTCTGCGACCGGGTGACCGGGCAGTAGTGATCGGCGCCGGAGGCCTCGGGCACATCGGTATTCAAGTGCTCCGGGCTCTTTCTCCGGTCGAGATCATCGTGATCGACCGCAGCCCGGATGCCCTCGTCCTGGCCAGGGAGCTGGGTGCCGAACACACGCTGGTCGCGGACGGGAGTGAGACCGAGCGCGTCCTGGAACTCACCGGAGGGCACGGGGCGGAGGCGGTTTTGGACTTCGTCGGCGAGGGGGGTGCCGTCGAGACGGGCGTCGCCTGCCTGCGCCGCAACGGCAACTACTACGTCATCGGCTACGGCGGCCACCTCGGCGTGCCGACGATCGACGTCATCTCCACCGAGATCAACTTCATCGGCAACCTCGTGGGGTCATACAACGACCTCTCCGAGCTGATGATCCTGGCGGCCCAGGGCCGGGTCAGCCTGCACACCCAGCGGTACCCCCTCGCGTCCTTCCGGGACGCCCTCGACGACTTGTCCACCGGTGCCGTACGCGGCCGAGCGATCTTGGTCCCGTGAGCCGAAGGAGCAGCTCCATGCGCAACTGTTCGTACAAGGCCGTGGTCGCCGCCGCTGCCGTCGTGGCTCTCACCGCGACGGGATGCACCGGTCAGGACCCGGTGGAGAGCAAGCCTGACAAGCCGGCGCTGTTCAAGCCGGGTTCGGAGATCAGCTACAGGAAGTACAGCAAGAACTACCCGACGGCGAAGGTCAAGGACGTCCCGGGACCCTGCAGCTACGAGTCGATCAGCCGTAAGGACTACTCCGGGCAGACACTGAAGATCATCAGCCACGCCATCCCCGTCATCGGCGAGCCGACCCAGCTGCATGCCGAGCAGTTCGAGGAGATCACCGGGGCAGAGGTGGAAGTGGTCAACGTTCCCTTCGGCGAGCTGCACCAGAAGATCCTCACGCCCTTGCAAGCGGGCCAGCCGGCGTACGACGTCATGTTCTACCCCTCCCTGTGGATCGGGGACATGGCACCCTATTTGGCGCCGGTGCCGCAGAAGTACCTGGACAGCCCCGGGATGAAGGACGTCACGAAGGCCTACATGGACGTGGCGACCTGGAACGGGAAGGTCGTGCAGTACCCCGTGGACGGGGACCGGCATTACCTCAAGGTCCGCACCGATGTGCTGAACGACCCGAAGCGGAAGGCGGAGTACAAAGCGGCCACGGGCAAGGAACTCAGAACCCCGAAGACATGGACCGAATACCAGGAGACAGCCGCGTTCTTCAGCGGCAAGGATCGCGACGGCGACGGCAAGCGCAACTACGGCAGCGCCGAGGTGACCAAGCGTGACGACCTGACGTTCTCCGCTTTCATCAGCCGTGCGACGCCGTATGTGAAGCACCCGGACGTCAAGGGCGGCGTCTTCTTCGACGTGGAGACCATGAAGCCGCTGATCAACACGCCCGGCTTCGTCCGCGCCCTCGACGACATGGTGAAGGCCAAGTCGACCTGGGCACCCGGTGGCGCCAACTTCGGTCTGGGAGACGAGATCTTCTCCTTCGGAGGCGGCCAGGCACTGATGTCCTATTCATGGGACGACGCGTTCATCCAGGCCCAGCAAGCGGACAGCAGGATCCGCAACAAGATCCAGGCGGCGCCGTTGCCAGGATCCTCGGAGGTCTACAACCGCACCACCAAGGCGTGGGACAAGAGGCCGAATCAGGCTCCGTACTTCACCTGGGGATGGACCTCGGCGGTGACCAAGGCCTCGCGCCACCAGAAAATGGCCTTCGACTATCTGTGCTTCTTCAGCAACGAGGCCAACACCGCCCTCGACCTGACCATCGGCCGTTTCGGGGTCAACCCTTACCGCAACGCCCACTTCGATGCGGCGTTCTGGGAGAAGCAGGGCTGGGACCCGGAGGTCGCGAAGTCGTATGTTCAGACCCTCTCGGGCATGGAGAAGAGCACCAACCGCGTCTTCGATCTGCGCGTGCCGGGTGTCAGTACGTATATGTCCGCGCTGGCCAACGGCGTAGCCGCGGCGCTGGCGGGACAGAAGGCTCCGCAGCAGGCGCTGGACGAAGTAGCCAAGGAATGGTCCAAGATCACCGAGCAGATCGGCAAGGACAAGGTCCGCAGCGCCTATCGAAACGTGGTCGCACTCGAGGACAACTCCTGACCCGATAGCAGGACGCCCCGGGTGGCCGCCCAAGCCGGCCGGCCACCCGGGGGCGCCCGCCCACTGCCGCAAGGAGAACCATGGACGGCCTGCGCCGGCACAAGAGCATGTTCCTTCTCCCAGGACTGCTCACTCTGGCACTCATCATCATTTTTCCGCTTCTGTTCACCATTCGTGTCAGCTTCTCCGGCTGGAACGTCAGCAGCCCTCAGATGGATTTCATCGGTGGGGCCAACTACGCCACGATGCTGCACGACAGTCGTTTCTGGGCCGCGATCATGCGCCTGATCCTGCTGGCGGGCGGCACCGTCCTGATCCAGTACCTCATCGGGTTCGGGATGGCCCTGCTCGTCTGGCGTGAGGTACGGGGCCGTCGTTTCTGGCGGGTGCTGTTCCTCGTCCCCATGATGACCACCCCCGTAGTGATGGCCGCCATCTGGCAGATGATCTTCCACGAGTCCCTGGGCCCTGTGAACGATCTGCTCGGGACGCTGGGCCTGACCAGGGTTCCCTGGCTCACCGAGTCCGGGCCGGCGCTGGTCGCGCTGATGACCGTCGAGGTCTGGCAGTGGACCCCGTTCATGTTCCTGCTGCTGCTGGCCGGCCTCCTGAGCCTTCCCAAGGAACCGTTCATGGCCGCCGCGATCGACGGCGCCGACGTCTGGCGCACCTTCCGGAAGGTGACCTTCCCGCTCATGGCGCCGGTGTCGGTCGCGGCCGTCATCATCCGGCTGATCGAGGCGTCCAAGCTCTCCGACAGCGTCTACGTGCTGACCTCCGGGGGACCCGGCTCCTCCACGGAGACTCCCGGCTACTACCTCTACATCCAGGGGCTCCGGGATCAGCAGACCGGCTACAGCGGGGCTATGTCCCTGACCTATCTGGTCCTGATGATCGTCACGCTCACCGTTGTCGCCGCCTTGCTCACCAGGGCCTTCAAGCTGAAGGGGGACTCATGAGGTCGCGCCTTTATCCCGTATTCAAATACACCGTGATCGCACTCTGGGCCTGCTTCGTCGCGGGACCGTTCTTCTGGGCCATGACGACCAGCTTCAAGGACGCCAACGGGGTCCAGGGTGGGGCCACCTACCTTCCATGGATCCAGTACGAACCCACCGGCTCCGGGTGGCGCAACATCTTCGGTGGAGCCGGTGGTGTCGATGTGGTGCAGCCTTTCATCAACAGCGCCATCGTCACCATCGCCGCCTCGGCCATCAGCCTCGTCCTCGGCTCCCTGGCCGCATACGCGTTGTCCCGGTACCGGTTCAAGCTCGGCTTCATCAAGAACAGCGACATCGTCTTCTTCTTCGTGTCCCAACGAATCATGCCGCCTGTCGTCCTGGTGATCCCCTTCTTCTACCTCCTGCAGTGGGCGGGCCTCCTGGACAGCATCGCGGGCCTGGTCATCGTGACGGTTGCCCTGCTGCTGCCGATAGCGGTCTGGGTGATGGTGGACTTCTTCAACGGCATCCCGCGTGAGATCGACGAGATGGCCATGCTCGACGGATGCGGCCCGTTCCAGACTTTCGTGCGTGCGATCCTGCCGAACTCCCTGCCCGGGCTGACCGTCGCTGCGATGTTCTGTGCGGTGTTCGGCTGGAACGACTTCTTCTTCGCCTTCAGGCTGACGTTCACAGAGGTGCAGACCCTGCCCCAGGCGGTCGTCGCCCTCAACTCGTCGATCCCGCCGTGGTGGACCCTGTCCGCCGCCGCCCTCTTCGGCGTAGCGCCGTTGATCCTTCTCGCGCTCTGGGTGGAGCGCTATCTGTCAAAAGGCAACCTGTCGGGAGCGGTCCGATGAACATGAGTGCCACTGATCTGTGCCTGTCCGTCGACGGCGTGAACCATCTCAAGGAGGTGACCGCGACCTTTCTGCCGGGACGGCTCCACACCGTCATCGGCCGGACGATGGCGGGAAAGACGACGCTGCTGCGGGTGCTGGCCGGTCTGCAGGGGCTGGACTCCGGCTCCCTGACCAGGGATGGAGTCGACTTTCTGAAGACCCCGGTCTGGCGGCGCGACACCGCCATGGTCTACCAGCAGTTCATCAACTACCCACATCTCAACGTATTCGACAACGTGGCCTTTCCACTCAGGCGGGCGGGGCTGTCACGGGACGAGATTCAGCGACGTGTCAGGAACAGCCTGGCGAGTGTGGGCCTGACCGACCTGCAGCGGCGCAAACCATCCCAGCTCTCCGGCGGACAGCAGCAGCGAGTCGCGGTGGCTCGCGCCCTTGCGCGCCGCACGGGCATTCTCCTGCTCGACGAGCCACTGGCGAACCTGGACTACAAGTTGCGCGAGCAGTTGCGCGACGAGTTCAAGTCTCTCTTCTCGGACCAAGGCGACACGATAGTGGTCTACACGACCACCGAACCCGCAGAGGCGATGATGCTGGGGGACGTGGTGCTGGTCATGCATGAGGGACGGATCCTCCAGATCGGCCCTCCGCAGGAGGTCTTCGAGCGCCCGGCGACGACCACGGTGGCCTCCATCATCAACGACCCTCCCATGAACATCTTCACGGGCCGGATCGAGGGCGGCCAGGTCACGGTGGCCGGCTTCCAGGCCACGCACGTATCCCCGCATCTCGCCGACCTGCCCGACGGTGCCTACCAGTTCGGCCTGCGGGCAACGGACGTCAGCCTGGCCTCCGCCGGTGTCGAGGGCGAGGTCACCTTCGTCGAGATCTCCGGGTCCGAGACCTTCGTCCACGCGGCCGTCGGCAAGACCCCGTTCGTCGTGCAGATCGAGGGCATCCATGACGTCGCTCTCGGGGATCTGGTGAAACTGCGGCTACGTCCTGAGCGGCTGTTCGCCTTCGACGAGAAGGGCACGCTCGTGCGGACACCTTCATACGATCTCGCTTCAGTAGAAGGGCGTTGAAATGGCGCAGTTGGACATCGTCGACGTCGGGCACAGCTACGCCCCGGGTGTCGACGAGGAGCGGTGGGCTCTCAAGCCACTGAGGCTGACATTCGAGGCCGGCAGGACCTACGCACTGGTCGGACCGTCGGGTTGCGGCAAGACCACGCTGCTGAACATCCTGTCCGGGCTGGTCAAACCATCACGGGGCCAGGTCCTGTTCGACGGCGTGGACGTCACGGCCCTGCCCACGAAGGCGCGCAACATAGCCCAGGTGTTCCAGTTTCCGGTCATCTACCAGTCCATGACGGTGTACGAGAACCTCGCCTTCCCTCTGCAGTGCCGTCGCTGGGACAAGGCGAGGATCGACGCCAAGGTCCACGAGGTCGCCGAGGCGCTGGACCTGGACGATCGGCTCAAGCAGCCCGCCCGGCGGCTCACCGCCGATGACAAACAGCTGATCTCGCTCGGCCGTGGTCTTGTCCGCGACGACGTGGCGGCTGTGCTGATGGACGAGCCGCTGACCGTCATCGATCCGCAGCTGAAGCATTCACTGCGGCGCAGAATCCGTGAAATCACCGAGCAATTCCAGCCCACGGTGATCTACGTTACCCACGACCAGTACGAAGCAATGAGCATTGCGCAGGAAGTACTGGTCATGAAGGACGGCCGGGCCATGCAGCAGGGCACCCCGGAGCAGCTTTTCGAGGCCCCCTCGTCAGCGTACGTCGGCTACTTCATCGGCTCCCCGGCGATGAACTTCCTGGCGGTGGACGGGCCACGCGGGAACCTCACCCTTGGCGGCCAGGCGCTTGCCGTGGCGTGGGACATCCCGGCCGGCACCACCGAAGTCCAGGTGGGAATCCGGCCCGAGTACGTCAAAATCGTCACGGAACCCGGGCCCAATACGTTTCCCGCCAGGCTTCGGGGCGTGCGGGACCACGGGCCGCAGCGCGTGTTCGAGATCGAGGTGGCCGGCCGGCTCCTCAAGGCGAAGGTGCCGCGGGAGGACGGTGTTCCGGGTGAGGAGGCGTTCCTGGTGCATCTTCCGCGCGCCAAGGCCCTCCCCTATGCGGACGGTCGCCTGGTTCTCCAGTCGTAGATTGTGTTGTTGCCGACGGCACGTCAGGTGCGGTCGAGCAGGAGAGGCGGCCGACCCTCGACGGCTCTGACGCCGGTGCGTACGCCGGTCACCGCGGCGGACGGCCGAATCCGGCTCGGCTTCGATGCTTGTCGGTGAGTCATCTGCCGGTCGAGGCCGGGACCGACGGAGACCGGAACCCGACCCCAGGTGCCACTCCGACCGCCGCTCCGGACGATGCGGCCCGGCTGCCGCGTGCGAGGCCCTGGGCAGGACCGTCCGCCCACGGGGCGTCGCCGGTTCATCCGGCGACGCCCCGTGGGATGCGGATCAACGGAACCTTCGGCGACATGTGCGGGAGCGCGGCTTTCCTCGGTCCTTGCAGGCGTGCAGCCGATCGGGCGGGCTGAGGTCTGTTCCCGGGTGTGTGGCTCCCTGTTTTGTCCAGGAGCACGGTTATCTGGACGGGTGGTCGGCGCTGGCCTTCCGGCCTTCTTGCCGATTGGGACGGGTGGGTACCGTGACGCACGGAGCTAAAAAGGGATCCTTCTACAAGGGCACGTCGCCGAAGGCGATCCTTCATCAATACGATGTCCTCGGCGATTTCTACCAGCTGACGCTGGGACCGGAACTCGTCTTCTCATACGGCATGTGGGAAGAGGGCGACACACTCGAATCGGCTCAGCTGCGTAAGCTCGACTACCATGCCGAGGCGGCCGGCGCCACGGGTGTGGATCGTGTGCTCGATGTTGGGTGCGGGTATGGCACTCTCCTGCACCGCTTGGTGGAAACCCATCACGTCAAGCGCGCAGTAGGGATCACGATGAGTCCCGGCCAGGCTGCGTGGGCACGTGACCAGCACTGGCCGGGTTGCGAGGTCCGGGCCGAGAACTGGTTCGATCACCAGCCGGACGGGCCGTACGACGCCATCATTGCGATTGAAGCGATCGAGCACTTCGCCGGGAACACCATGTGGCGGACGAGGCGTGTCGCCCGTTATCGGGAGTTCTTTCAGCGGTGCCATTCCTGGCTGCGGCCGGCAGGACGCTTGTCGTTGCAGGCCAATGCCTGGAACGACCGTGGGTGGCTTGCTTCCCTGGTGCTGCCTCCCCACCGATTGGCCTCTGATGGCGGGGGCCGCGAAGCGAGGGATCGCCTGGGCATCAAGGCCGTCTACGGAGGCGTCAGGAATGTACGCGAGGGTCTTCACGCGTCTCGGAAGGTGTTTCCCGAGTGCTTCCTGCCGACCCGGGCCGAACTGACCGAAGCAGGGCGGGGTTTGTTCCATGTCGTGGAGGCGCGCAACGACCCGAACGACGGTATCTCCACGGTGGAGAGCTGGATGGAGCGGGCTGAGGCCAACCGGGCCCGTGGCGCGGAACTCATCGGTGAGAGTGCGGTGTCCGACATCATCAGGGAGCAGAGGACCGCACTCAGGTTCATGCGTGAGGGCCGCTTCACGGTCGTGCGCATGGTTTTCGAGAAGGTGTGAGTTGCCCTCCCGACTGCCGGGGCCGGGATTCCTCATATGCGGCACTGCGGCTCGCTGGGTTTGAGGTCTGTGCCCACAGCGAGGCCGAGGAGCCGGGGGTTTGATCCTCCCGGCACAGGACGGCCAGGACCCCACCCGCGTCCGGGAGTCCGTACGTGATCAGGCCCGGGCGGCCGGACGCGACGCCGACGACATTGCTGTCCTGCTCGACTGGCCGGTCGACGGCAGCCCAGGTACGGCCGACCGGCTGTGGGCCCTGTTCGACGCGGGCGCCGCGGACGGCTTCACCCTTCTCGCCCCCGCCGGCCCGCAGACGCGGCGCACGAGGCCGTCCTGGCCCTCGCGGCCGAGGTGCGCAGACGCCTCGGTCGGCGGCCTGAACCAGTTCGGTGCCGGCCGCCAGGGGCAGGGGGTCGGACTGAGGCTGAGGCTGTGGAGGCGGATTGCTCGGAGGCGCGGGAAGGTACCTGCTCCAGGCAAGGTTCTTGTCGGCGCGGCCCCTTCGAACCCGGTACTGATGCGCCGTCTCCGCACGGCCCGCCTGCGGAGACCAGGCGCCCGGGTGGGCGGACTGTGTTCGGTCCCGAAGCTGCTGTCGGAACATCAGATTCCGCCGCTTGTCGCGCGCCAAAAGCTTCTTGAGCCCACGAAATGATCAGGGGTGAGGAGACTCACAAAAGGCAGTTTCCATTCGAAATTTCACTTCGGCATGAGTCAGGATCCTGGACGACGACAAGCCCTCGCCGCCCTGGCGAGGCGGTTCGGGCGGACGCCGAGTCCTGCCGCCGTCCGGACGTCTGGTCGACAACTGTGGATCGGCAGGAGTGGAGGACCCAGCAGTACGGGGCGTGCGCACCATGGCCGCCCCTTGGGGTGAAGCCGCGTCAGCGGCCGGGTAACTTCGCCAGCCCGAACCCGACAGGTCATCCTTCACAGGCGGATGACGAAGGGTTGCGCATGACCGCGCAGAATCATGTCCCGTCTCTGCTGTCTCGGGCCGGTACCGTCTCGGCCCTCACCCTCGCCGCTCTCGGCGGCACGATGCTGTCGCCCGGCGCCGTGTCCCAGGCCCAGGCGGCGCCCACGTACGGCGTCAAGGCACTGAATGTAGCGGCCTCGAAGAAGGGCGCCCCGTACAAGTACGGGTCTGCGGGCCCGTCCCGGTTCGACTGCTCCGGCCTGACGCTCTACTCCTACAAAAAAGCCGGCAAGACACTGCCTCGAACCGCGCAGCAGCAGTACAACAAGACCCGTCATATATCGGCGTCCAGCCGTCAGAAGGGCGACTTGGTCTTCTTCCACTCCGGCGGGCGCGTCTACCACGTGGGCCTCTACGCCGGCAACAACAAGATCTGGCACTCGCCGAAAACAGGTTCGGTCGTGAAGCTGGAACGGATCTGGTCGAAGTCGGTCCACTACAGCCGCGTGCGCTGACCGCCCCACGGCCGCACACACTGGGCGGCCCTCCGCGGACCACGGCGGGAGGTGCTTACAGGCGGCGGAGCGCCGCCCCGTCGTGCGCAGGCGACTTCAGGCAGGCTTTCCTGCCGTCTACAAGGCGTCGGGTGCCCATTCCGGGAGCAACCTCCCTCCACCGCAAACCGCTCCTGGGGCGCGTGGTGACGCCACCGCGCGCCCCATTGGTGTTCGGTACCGGATGCGAGGCACGCCCTGGCAGGCCGTACGGACACTCGTCATTGCCGACGTGGCTCTCCGCTGAGGCGGCTGCGCCGCTCCGTGGGGACGGGAGGTCGGCGAAGCTGGCTGCAGCCGTCGACGTGCTCGTCACCGAAGAAGCGACAGCCGCCGCGCCGACGGCCAGGGCTGGGCGACCAGCACCTCGTGGGCGCGGGGCCCGATGGGTTCCCTGCCAGGACCAGCCGACCAGCAAACGCGAGGAAGGATGCGGCGAACACGCCCAGCACCGCCCCAGGGGCCCGTCGCCCACGGCGCGGCTCGGCGTCGCGACACCCGCCAGGAGCAGCACACTTGTTACCACGAGTGACAGCACCTGCGTCGTTGGGGCCCTTCGCTGTGGTTGACGTTCAGTAAGGCAAGGGTGTCATCGCCCTTCAGGGGGCCTCTCCGAGGCGCTGGAGCACGCAGCCCCCGTGCTCCCCTGTTCTTCAGCGACGTGCGTGTATTCCCTGGGACACCAAGACTCGACGCAGTGCTCGCAACGCGTGGCTGGTGCGGGACTTCACCGTGCCGATCGGGAGTTTCAATTCGACCGCAGTGTCCTCGACACTGCGATCGAGGTAGTACCGGTGAACCAGTATCTCGCGGTGGTGCGGGGACAGGTCCGCCATCGCCTTCCTCAGCACATGCGCCGTGAGCGTGCACTCGCCGACGTCGGGCACCACGTCCAACTCCAGGTCGCACGGGCACATCTCCACCGGACGCGCGCGACGGGCCCGGAGACCGTCGATGGCCAGCCGCCGCACGACAGTGAAGAGCCAGGGTCGCGCCAGTCCTTGGGTGGAGATGAGCCGGTCCGCGTGCCGCCAGGCCCGTAGCAGCGCCTCCTGGACGAGATCCTCGGCGCTGTGGACGTCACCCAGGGTGAGTGTCTTGGCGAAGCGCAGCAGGGCGGCTTCCTCCGCCGCACTGATGACTCGCATGAAGGCCTGTCCTCTGTCCGGGACTGCCTGCCCGGCTCGTGCAACATGCTCTGCGACGCCGCCGGACGACGAATCGCCCGCAGGCAGGTTCTCGCCTTCCTTCAGATCGATCGAGGACGACGTGGTGTACATGATGGATCGACCGAGCCTTTCAGGGGACACCGACGCTCGAACGGGCTCGGGACGGTGCGCAGGTGGCAGCCGGAGACGCCCCCGGCGAGGATGTCGAGGAGGGTGCGCGCACCATCGGCCGGGGTGTTGCCGGCGGCGGTGCGTGACAGAGGAGTTCGCCGACGGGTGATCCGCAAGCGGCGACCGTCTGCTTCGTGTCGCGAGGGTCGGTCTCGCAGAACCAACTCGGCGCGCACATCGGCGGCGTACACCGAGACGGGTCGTGATCATTTCAGGGCCTGCGGGTTGTTGAGGTGTACCGGGCAGGGTCCACAGCCCGTTGGCGATGAACGATTCGATGGGTTGCGGCTGGAAGAGTGCCGCGAGGGCGGCGCGGGCCTCGAGGCGGGCGAGCGGGGCGCCCGAGGTAGAGGTGGACGCCATGGCCGAAGGCCACGTGGCTCTGGGCGGTGCGGATGATGCTGAAGTCGGCGGCGTCGGCGATGTGATGGTCGGGGTCTCGGCCGGCGGCGTAGGCGATGAGGATGGCTTCGCCCTTGCTGATGGTTTTCCCGTCGGAAAGGGTGATGTCCTCGACGGGGTAGCGCAGGGGCAGGTTGGCGACACTCGGAGCACGGCCGCGGATCGGTGCACGGGTATGACAGCCGTGAAACGTCTCTCGCGAGGGTGTCTGCGTCGGGGCGCCCGAGACGTCTCGCATGCTCCTGTGTGATCGACGCACCATTGCTTTCTGATGCTCAGTCAGTTAGGCCGTGCCGTCCCGGCTCCGGCAAACACGGCGACCTCGCGTTGCCTTCCCACGGGCCTGACTGCGGGTGCGGCACTCCACGATGGGCGAACCGCGACCGGGGTGCGGACGACTGCCGACGTATCCCGGTCGTGGTCGGCGCCGGGTCACGAGTGCAGCGGCAGGCGGTCGTCGGGCGCGCCCTGGATCCAGTCGGGGTAGGGGTCGGGCTGTGCGCTGGTCGCGTCCAGGTCTGCCAGGTCCTCGTCGGTGAGTACGAGGTCGACGGCGGCCAGGTTTTCGGTGAGCTGGTCGGGGCGCTTCGCGCCGACGATGACGCTCGTGATCCCCGGTTGGGCGAGTGCCCAGGCGAGGGCGACGCGGGCCACACCCACGCCGTGGCGCGCGGCGACGACGCGCAGCGCGTCCACGATGTCCCAGCCGCGTTCCCGGTTCACGGGCGGGAAGTCGGCGAGAGCGCGGCGCGCGGTGTCGTCGCTGGTGCCGTTGCGGTCGAAGGTGCCGGACAGGAACCCGCCGGCGAGCGGGCTCCACACCAGCGTGGCGAGCTTCTGGTCCGCAGCCATCGGCAGGATCTCCCGCTCGATGTCCCGTCCGGCCAGCGAGTAGTACACCTGCTGGGACACGAAGCGCTCCAGCCCGCGCGACTGCGAGGCGCCGAGGAACTTCATCATCTGCCACGCGGCCAGGTTGGACGCGCCGATATAGCGGATCTTGCCCTGCCGGACGGCGTCGTCCAGTGCGGCCAGCGTCTCCTCCACCGGGGTCAGCGGATCGAAGCTGTGGATCTGGTACAGGTCGATATGATCGGTACGCAGCCGGCGCAGGCTGTCCTCCAGCGCCCGGGTGACCCACAGCCGGGACAGGCCGAGGTCGTTGGGGCCGCTGCCCATGCGTGCGAAGAGCTTGGTGGCGAGCAGCACGTCCTGGCGCCTCGAGCCCAGCACCCGGCCAAGTACCTCCTCGCACTCGCCCGCCGCGTACATGTCGGCGGTGTCGATGAGGTTGACACCCGCGTCGAGAGCCAGGCCCACAAGCTCGTCCGCGGCCTTCTCGTCCAAACCACCTACGAGGCTCCACGGCGGCGTCCCCGCCCCGCCGAACGTCATCGTGCCCAAAGCGATCCGGGACACGAAAACCCCCGTGGCGCCAAGCTGCTCGTACTGCATGTTCCGCCTTCCGATGATCCGTGCCCTGGTCGTGGACGGCGCTGCGGCCGTCCGCACGGCTGTCTGCGACGCTACGGGCGGCCGGCCGGACAGACCATGATCAAGAGTCTGGAGAACCTGCGCGTTCGTCCAAGGCGGCCGCAAGGCGGAAGGGCGCTGTCGGCCAACCGTCCAGCCTCGCGATCACTGCTGCGGGCGGAGCGCTGCGGAACTGCGCCGGCGAGAGGCCAGTGATCCGTTTGAACGCGGTGCTGAACGCACTCTCCGACGAGTACCCCCACTCGGAGGCCACAGAGGCCACGGTCCGCTCGCCGCGGCGCAACTCCCGGCCGGCGGCCAGAATCCGCCAGCGCTGGAGGTAGACGAGCGGCGGGAGCCCGACCAGTTCCTTGAAGCGGGCGGCGAAGCTCGCCCGGGACATGCCCGCCTGAGCACCGAGCGTCGCGACGGTCCATGGGCGACCGGCCTGCTGATGCATCATCAGCACCACACGGCCGATACGCGGATCGCGGAGGGCACCGAGCCAGCCCGGCAGGGCCGTCCCGTCCGTCGCATGCGCTCCCGCCACGACGGCCCGCAGCGCCTGTATGAACAGAATCTCGGTGAGCCGTTCCGACATCACGGAGGTGCCCAGGCGCACGGCGCTCACCTCGTCGAGGAACATCCCGAGCAGCGGCTGGATCGCCTTCGCCTGGGCAGTTCCCTCGCGGATGGCGACCATGGGTGGCAGGCCGCCGAGCAGCAGGGCGACGGTGGCGTCGAGGAAGTCGACGCTGCCGCCGACGATGAGGGTCCGCTCCTGGTCGGCAGTGCTGCACGTCTCCCCGAGCCGCACGATGCGGCTGTCGGATCGCTTGTAGAGCTCCTCCGCGCTGCGGTACGGCGTGTCCAGGTCCCCGGAGACCGCGAACGACTCACGCGCTGCCAGCAGGAAGCAGTCGCCGGTCTCGAAGCGCACCGGATCGGCTCCGTCGACACCCAGCCAGCAGGAGCCGTCAAGTACGGCCCCGATCTTGATGTGCTCGTGGACGCCGAAGCGAAGTGCCCAACTGCCCCACGCCTCCAGGCCGGACAGCGATCCCGTCCGGACGTTCAACGAGGCGAGGACATCGGACAGCGGCTCAGCCGGTGTTTTCATGTCATTCACGCTAGCGGAGCGGTTGCCCATGCTCCCGCCCCGATGTGACCCACCTTCTGCTCAATCGTGCTCCGAGACGCCCGGTGGAACACACCACTCCCCGAGCGGAGAGCTTCGACGAGCCGGCCACCGCTGAAGCGGTGGCCGGCGAGGGCTGAGACCGTCGAGGCAGGGCGGCGGCGCGCAAGCTCTGCAACGGCTCGCCCAACCTCCCCGGCGCCAGGGCAATCCGCCGGAACGTCGTCCTGCTGCGTAACCGGCGGCGCTACTCAGGACGCCGGAAGAGGCCATACCAGTAGCCGCAAGCCATCTCTCGGGCGACCAAGGCATCATCATGGCCATCGCTTGTGGCTACCTGCTGGGCGATCACCTGTGCGCCGCCTCGCACCATCACCGTGGCGGCACACAGTGGATCGATATCAGCTGGTGTGCGACCGGCCAACTGCTCCTGGGTCAGCAGCTTCATGGTGTTGTCGATGAATTGGTCTTGAGTCGATGTCCACGACTCACGTACGGAAGGGTCGTATGCAGCCACTTCGTTGATCGCTGACAGGAGCGCCGCGTGCTTGCGGTAGTGCCTGAACAGTTGCTCATACGTGTGGGCAAGCCCGTCAAGTCCGCCGCCGAGGCCGCAAGGCTGCCAGCCTTGTGCAATCTCGAAACTGTCTGCCTTCAGGAAAGCACTCAGCCGCAGGAGCACATCCACCTTGTCGCGGAAGTAAAGGTAGAACCCCGAGCGGGAGATTCCTCCGGCAGCCGCGATCTGCTCCACCCCCAGTTCGGTGTAGGTCTTGCCGTCGCGCAGCAATTCTCCGATCGCGGACAGAATCCGCCTCTCCACTGCGGCGCGCCGCTCAGCGGCAGTGGAGGGCCGTCGGGTGGTTGATGCCATGCACCCATCCTACGAGCGTCCGGACGCAGGTTTCGCTGACCCCTGGTTCGAGATCCGCTTCCGAACGGGCAGCAACCGGTGTCGGGCGTTGGACGGGCCCCGAGAGGTGCCGTAGTCGCCGACCGTGTCCCGGACGGCGAACCGGAGTTACCCAGCTTCTCCGAGGGCGATGTTCGCGAGAAGGGCAGCAAGTTCTGCGGGCATCGACAGGAACGGTGAGTGACTGCTTTTCAGCCGATGAACGGCATTTGCTCGGGCAGCGAGTTTCTCCTGCACCTGGGGCGGCAGAGCCTCATCCTGCTCACAGATGATGTACGTGGAGGGCGTGGTTCGCCACCCCGCCTTTGTCACCCGCTCGCTGAACGATCTCACACTCTGCGGCACGAGCTGCCGGACCGCTCGCACGGTCTCCTCCTCCAACACATCGGCGTAGAGCTCCGTATCACTCCTTTCCAGAGGCGGGATGACGCCTTTCGGCTCCTCTGGTTCAAGAGCACCGTGGAAGCCGAACAGACTCTCATCGACGTCCAGTTGATAAGCCGTCAGATAGATGGTGTGCGAGACGTTAGGGGCGTCGGCGATGGCTTGGGTTACCGGAATGCCACCGTAGGAGTGACCGACGACCACCACGGGGCCCTCGATGCCTTCAAGGGTCTCCAGGACGGCCCGCGCATCTTCATGAATACCGGGGAGCGGTTCGGTGGTTGGGGCTTCCGGCCTCACGGCACTGGGCAGTTCAACCGTTCGAGTCGCCCAACCCTCGGCCTCGAGCGCGGACTCCAGCTTCTCCCAGCACCAGGGGCCGTGCCATGCTCCGTGCACCAGGAGCAGAGTGGGACGGGATGCTTCGGTGGTAACCAAGTCGAATCTCCTAGCTGTTCCAGCAAACCAGTGACTTCAGAGAGCTGCAGATCGCCAAGAAGCCGCAGCGCGAGTCTGCTCGGACAAGCAGCGCTGGCACACACCCCATCGGCGAGGCGAGCGTGGGCGCCGTGCATGACAAGCGGCACTCTGGGCGCCGGCTCGCAGGCCGGCATACGCACAGGACGTCAGCTGCCTCGAACCGTTGAGACAGTCCCCCGGCAGCGTCGCGTTTCCTCCGCCTTCTCGGCCCTCGCGAGACCCCGTATCAGTGATGGTGGATGCGCATCCGGCAGCCGGACGGGGGCTGGCCGCCGTTGCAGCACCTACCGAGGGCTGCCCGATGCCCGCAGCAGCCTCAGTAGTGCCAAGGCTAGATCGGATTGGACATGATGTCCAACGCCCCGTCCAGCGAAGGCACGCCATCGGAGAGACATCTGACGGCCGACCAGGGAGCTGCAACGGAACCGTTGTTACCCAGTACGTCTCACACCTGAAGCTCCTCGTGGAGCTCGTCCCACACGCCACGCCGTTGCTGCTGGGCCTGAACGCCTCCGCCCAGTACCTCGGGATGGGCATCGGCCGCGCGGTCGGCGGAGCAGCTTTGGGGGCCCGGGGCCCGTCCAGCCTCGGCTTGATCAGCACCACGATCATGCTCGCCGCGGTGGTCCTCGCCCTCACAGCACTGCGTCATCCCGCTTCCTTGCCGCAGCCCACCGTCCCGGAAGCCGCAAACGAGCAGCCGCACAACAGCGCGAAGGTCGGGTGAAGCACTGCCAGATACATGAAGCCGCTGCTCTGTCCCCGGTCACACGGCGGACCAGCGGCAGTTTCAGCACGTCTCCCGGGGAGTATCTGATTCGTCGGCAAGGTGCCGCCCAAAATCTGCACCTCTTCGTCGGCAGGCACACAACGTCCGAGCGCACCGACTGCAGTGGCGCGGTCATTTACGTAGTCACGCCGGGTCGGGCTGAAACGAGACAGGTAGCTGCGGCCTCGAAGGTGAAGCCGACACCCCCGCTACGGCGCCGGTCCCGGCGCCGATCTCCCCCAACGGCCCGATACACAACGTGACATCCCCCGCGCCCCGCCACAGCCGCGGCTCCCCGCCGCCGGGGCCCGCCTCCTCCTGAGGCCGGGCACGACGCCGTGCCCGGACAAGGCGGCGGCAGGCCGGCGTCAGGGCAGGTCGCGCAGCGGGGCGTAGCCGCGCTCGAACAAGGCCTTGGCGCCGTAGCGGAACGCGATGTTGCGAACGGCGGGCGGCATGGACCTGGTCCGGTCGCGCCGGTGGGTCTGCTGCTGCACCCACCGGGTGCGCGGAAGCCTGCGCTGGACGTACTGCTGCAGGAGGTGTCCGGTGTCTCCCCCGGTGGCCAGCACCTCGGCGAGGACCTGAGCGTCCTCGACGGCCATGGCAACGCCCTGGGCCATGTTGGGCGAGCTGGCGTGGGCGGCGTCTCCGACGAGCACGACGCGTCCGTGCGCCCATGTCTCGCCGCTGACCTCCTCCACCGGTGAGAAGTACGCCTCACCGGCAGTCGGTGTGGCCAGCAGGTCCCGTACTCGCTGGTCATAGCCGGAGAAAAGCCCAAGAAGACCGGCGGGTGTGGTCGGGTCCTCGGGTGAGGCGGCCGCCACGTCGGCGTAGCAGCACACCCGGCCCCCGCCGACGGGGTAGGCCAGGAAGGTCGTTCCCCGGCCCAGCCACACGGTCCACCGGTCGATGTCGGGAGCGTCGGCCAGGAAGCGCCAGCAGACCTGCCCGAGGTAGCGGGCACCGGTCGCCGGATCGACCGACTCCCGCAGGTCCGACCGTATGCCGTCCGCTCCCACGACCACGTCGTACCGGCCGGTCCCGCCGTCACTGAACTCAACGTGCACACCGTCGTCGGCCTGCTTCAGCGAGACCAGGGTGACCCCGTGGCGGACGGGCACCGGCACGATGTCGTGCAGGGCCGCATGGAGGTTGGCGCGGGTGATGCCGACACAATGGGCCGTGCCTCTCCACAGCTCGGCCATGGCGATGTCGGCCAGCACGCGGCCCTGGTGGTCCATCAGCCGCTGCCCCGGCATGGGCGCTCCGAGCGCGGTGAGGTGGTCCCCCAGCCCGAGTGCGGTCAGCGCGCGGACACTGTTCCCGGGCAGGAAGAGCCCGGCTCCCGTGGCACGGCGCTCGGGGGAAAGCTCGATGACGTCGACGGACATTCCCTCGCGGTGCAGAGCGGTGGCGGTCGCCAGGCCGGCGATGCCGGCTCCGACCACAAGGACGTCAAGGGGGGTGGGCATTCGGATCTCCGTAGTGTGGTGGCCTTGGGTGGTACGTCGTGCACTACGGCCCGTTCAGCGGCCAGGTTCACGGCCGCGGGCCACCAAGCGCTCCCCCTGTCATCCAGCTCTGCCAAGGGGGTACCGCCAGCGGCATCACGACTGCCCGACCAGCAGGATGCCGGACACGCCGTCCGGCGTCGTCCTCACGACCGACACCGTTGACACCCGCCGCGCTGTGTCCGAAAACCGAGTGCCGAAAGCGGCCACGTACAGCCGCCACACCAAGGCGCCTTGCCGGGGCTGGTGAGGCGAAGGCTCTGCGCACCAGTTCGCCTCCAGGTTGTCCACCCAGGCTCGCAGCGTATGGGCGTCGTTAACGATGGCTGGCGCGCAGTTCCGGCGGCTACCGCGTGGATGTGGGGCCCAACTCCACTCGCGCGACCTGACGCGCTTCCGTGCTGTGCACCAGGAGGGGACTCGGCCCACCGCGGATGGAGGACCCACCGATGCCGCCGATTCGCTGCTGCAGCGTTCTCTCGGTGGCCGACCCGACAGCCTCGGCCCCCTCACCCCACGCACTCCCAAGCCGGTCCGTCCCGGCGGTTCGGCTGTGCACGTGCCTCGACCTGCCAATCCGCTGGTCCGCGAAAATCCCCTCGACGCGGGACTGGCCCTTTTCCACGCTCGCGGTTTCAACGCGGTGGGCATCAAAGAGGTCACCGATACGGCCGGCGTCCCGAAGGGCTCCTTCTACAGCTACTACAGAAGCAAGAACGCCTTCGCGGCCGCGGTCCTCGACCGCTACTGGGCTACTGCGGATTCTGGGCGGAGTGCCGGGGACCAAGGTCCGCTACGACAATCTGAAAGCCGCCGTCGCCAGGGTGCTGGGGCAGAGCCGGGGAAGAGTCGAGGCCGACCGGTGGATCGCCTTCCGCTCGCACTTCGGCATCGAGAGCTTCTACTGCCGACCCGGAATCGAAGGCGCCCACGAGAAGGGCGGCGTCGAAGGATGATCGGCTACTTCCGCCGCAACCACTTCGTCCCCGTCCCCGAAGTCTCCTCTCTCGCCGAACTGAACGAAATGGTCGAACAGTGGGACCGGCAGGACGACGCCCGCCGCATCGGGTCCAGGCCCAAGACGGTCGCGGAGTACTTCGCACTCGAACAGCCGCTGCTCATGCCGTTGCCCGAGGAACCGTTCGAGACGGGCCGGCTCTTCACCCCGCGGGTCGACCGCTACGGACAGATCCCGGTCCGCACCAACCGCTACTCGGTCCCGATCCGGCTGATCGGCAAACGCGTGCGCGTCGTGCTGCACGCTTCCCATCTGGTGGTTTACGACCAGAACGTGGAAGTGGCCCGGCACGAGCGGCTGATCGCGAAGGGTGCCGTCCGTCTGGACCTGGACCACTACCTGGAAGTCCTGGTCCGCAAACCCGGCGCCTTCCCCGGCTCCACAGCCCTCGAACAGGCCCGCTCGGCAGGAAGATTCACCCCGGTCCACGACGCCTGGTGGGACCAGGCCCGCAAGATCCACGGTGAGCGGGACGGCACCCGGGCCCTGATCGAGGTCCTCCTGCTGGGCCGTCACCTGCCTCACGAGCATGTCGTCGCTGGCCTAGCCGCGGCCTTGCGAGCCGGAGCCATGACCGCAGACGCAGTCGCCCTGGAGGCCCGTAAGGCTGCCCAGGCCGAGACCGAACCCGTCCCTGCGGCAGGCCAGATGATTTCCGGGAACCCGCCGGCGACGGTGACGTCCCTGCATGAATGGCGGCTCGCGCACCTTCCTGCGGACACTAGGCCGCTGCCGTCGGTGACCCCCTATGACCAATTGCTCCGCCACCGCCGAATCAGCGGCGGTGACCACCGTGAGGGAGAAGCCCAGTGACCCTGCCCCGCCAGCGAGGCTTGACCGAGCAGGCCGCCGACGCCGCCCTCGACACCGCCTGCCGAATGCTGCGACTGCCCTCGATCCGCAACGAGTTCTCCGACATCGCCGACCGGGCGATGAAGGACCAGATGACCTACCGCGGCTTCCTTGCCGAACTACTGATGACCGAGTGCGACGACCGGTCCCGCCGCCGCTCGGAACGACGGATCAAGGCGGCCGGCTTCCCGCGAGAGAAATCCCTGCGGGCCTTCGGCTTCGACGCCAACCCCAACATCGACGCGGCGACCATCCACACACTCGCCAGCTGTGAATGGATCAAGAAGAGCCAGCCGCTCTGCCTGATCGGCGACTCCGGCACCGGCAAGTCCCACATGCTCATCGCCCTGGGCACCGAGGCGGCCATAAAGGGCTACCGAGTCCGCTACACGCTCGCCACGAAGCTGGTGAACGAGCTGGTCGAGGCCGCCGACGAGAAGCAGCTCAACAAGACCATCGCCCGCTACGGCCGCGTCGATCTTTTGTGCATCGACGAGTTGGGCTACATGGAACTGGACCGCCGCGGCGCTGAACTCCTCTTCCAGGTCCTGACCGAGCGCGAGGAGAAGAACAGCGTCGCCATCGCCTCCAATGAGTCCTTCGGGGGCTGGACCAAGACCTTCACCGATCCCCGCCTCTGCGCGGCCATCGTCGACCGCCTCACCTTCAACGGCACCACTATCGAGACCGGCACCGACTCCTACCGCCTCGCCAGCACCCGAGCCCGAGCCGAGGATCCTGCAAAGGCCGGCTGACCGCAGCCTACGTTCCTCGATGGCCAGCCGTCCTGGCGGACGCCTGGCCATCCCGCGTTTGCGGTGTCCTTGGAAGATGTCTCAATCGAGCACGGCGGCGACGGCCTCGATCTCGACGAGTTGGTCCTTGTAACCGAGCACGGTGACGCCCATCAACGTGCTGGGGACGTCATGGTCAGCGAACGAGTCCCGGACAACCTCCCAGGCAGCCACCAGGTCCTCCCGCCGGGCCGATGCGACGAGAACCCGTGTGCTAATGACGTCCTGGAGTGACGCGCCTGAGGCAGTAAGAGCGGCCTGCATGTTCTCGATGGCTTTCGCCGCTTGGCCCGCGTAGTCCCCGATCGCTGCTGTGGAGCCGTCATCGTTCAGCGGACACGCCCCTGCAAGGAAGATCAGGCGTGACTCGGCGGGCGCCGTGGCCGCGTAGGCGTACTCGGCGACGTCGGACAGGGCGGTGGAGCGGATCAAAGTGATGGCACGAGCCACGGTCGTGGGGTCCTTTCCCCTCGGGGGTTCAGCGCGGACATCCTGTCAACGGCCAGTTGGCTTCCGCCTTCCCTTTCTCGCCGCCCCGCGAGAACGCCGTCACTTCTGCTCGACATTCACGAACCGCATGATCACCAACTGACTCCGGAACCAGTCGACAAACGCTGTTCCTAGACATCAACGAAACCATACAAACGCTTCCGCAACCTCACCATGTAGGACGGTCTTAGGAGGATCACCACGTCGGGTGCGGTGAGGTGCGCGAAGACCTCTTCGGCGAGCCGGGTGGCCTCGAGCCAGTAGTGGTCGCCACAGGCTGGGAGCGTCGTGGGGTCGCTCCGCAGCGCCTCCCCGGGGCGCCTGGCCCGCGCCGGGTCTCCGGGCGGCGCGCCGGACGACCGCTCATGCCGCGTCGGCGGAAGGACGGTGGTCCCGACGACGGCACCGTCGAGGTTGCCCCACGGTCACACCTCGGCCGCTTCTGTCGGGAGATCCGCGCCTCAAGGACTCTGCGCGCACGGAGAGTCCTCGAGGTGTGGGGCGGAGGTCAGGGCCGGTATTCGAAGGCTCCGATGTCGCACGCCGGGCCTTGAGGCCGCAGCACGCCGCGCTGGTCGGTGGAGGGGCAGTCAGCGCCGCCGTCGAGGGCGGGGCTGCCGGGCAGTAGGGCCACGGTGTCTGTCGGACCGCCGTTTTCGCCGAGGGGTGCGAGGTGGGGATCACGGCTGGGGAGATCGCCTTCGGCCGTGAGGTGGCAGTTGTTTCCGCTGTCGAGGTTGTTGCCCCGTGACTCGATGGTGGCGAAGACGTTCTTGCAGTCGCTGGTGGTCCGGCCGATGGTGTTCTCGGCGATGATGGTGTTCTTCAGGGCGAGGTGACCCAGCGGCAGATTGACGGGGTCGGTAATGGGTCCCGGCAGGCTGTCCAGGTAGGCGGGGGCGATGTTGATCCCGCCGCCGCCGTCGGTGGCGGTGTTGCCGGTGATCGTGGAGTTGCGGATGTCCACCAGGCCGGTGCCGCGTATGTCGATGCCGCCGCCGTATCCGGACAGGCTGCCCGGCCGGTCCCAGTCGTCGGTCACGCGGTTGTCCGCGATCGTCGAATTGACCACGGTGCCGGTGTCGTCGAACCGGATGCCTCCGGCCTCGCCCGCTGTGTTGCGGCTGACGGTGCTGTCGATCAGCGTCAGGTGGGAGTTGGGGATGTTGAAGATGCCGCCTCCGTAGCCGGCGCGGTTCCCCGTTACCGTTACCCGGCGCAGCGTCATGTTCTTGCTGTTGGCGATGCCGCCTCCGCCGGGGTCGGTGATGGGCACCTCCCGCTGCTTGGCGTCTCCTCCGGTGATGGTGAGGTCGGACAGTTGCGTGTCGGCGCCCATGCGGAAGACCCGGTCGATGTGGTCGGCGTCGATGATGGTCTCCCGCGCGCCGGCCCCCCGGATGGTGGTCGGCTCGAGGATGTTCAGGTCGCCTTTGGTCGGGTCGGCGGTGCGCCCGTTGAGCTGGTCGGGGTTGGGGGGAATGGTCAGCCGGTAGTGGGCGGCGGGTAGCTCGATGGTGCTGCCGGGCTGGGCGTTTGCGGCCATGACCGCCGCACGCAGGGTGCAGGTGCCTCCGGCGGTACGGCAGAGGCCGTCGGACGCATCCGCATCCACGGCGTCTTCGGTGGAGTCGACCGTGAAGGTCGCCGACGCGGAGGCTGCTTGCTCAGAGGTCGGGGCGGCGGCCACGATCCCTGCGAGGGCCACCAGTAAGGCGGCGAGCGCCGAAAGGGAAGTTGGTTTCCTCATGAAGGTGCGCTCCTGCTTCCTCGTAAGATGACGTCGGGTGAGAAACGCTTGCGTCTATAACATGTACCAGACTGTTTCTCACTCATGAGAGAGCCAATCCGGCCGCTGCTGCAGCCGAGCCTGACCGACCTTCCCCGCGGGCCGCACGGGCTCGCACGGGAGCGTGTGACGGGTTCGCAGCGCCAGCGGCTGCTCTACGCGATGACGGCCGTGGTTGCTGAAAAGGGCTACATCACCGCGACCGTGGCCGATGTGACGGCACGGGCGGGCGTGTCCCGCAAGACGTTCTACGAGCTGTTCGCGGACAAGGAGGAGTGCTTCATCGCCGCTGCGGAGACGGGCCGCGAGCTGATGGTCAAGCGGCTTGAGGCGTCGTTTGCCCGCTCGTCGACGCAGTCGCTCTCCCCTGTGGCGACGCTTCGTGCCTCGATCCGTGCCTTTCTCGGGCTGATCGCCGAAGAGCCCGAATTCGCCAAAGCGTTCTTCCTGGAGACGGCGGCGGCCGGCGGCCGGGCGCGGGAGCACCAGGACGCCTGCCGCTCCTGGTTCGCCGAGTCGATGCGCGCCTGGCACAACAGGATCCCCGGTCACCGCCGTGTCCCCCATGAGACCTACATGGCCGCGGCTGACGCTACACACGAAGCCGTCTGCCGCCTCCTGCGCCAGGGGCGCATCGGCGAGGTCCCCGCCCTGGAGGACGCCGTACTGCACATCTGCCTCGCCCTGCTGGGCGTGGCCAATCCGGCAGAGGACGCCGGAGGGTGAGCCGGGAGGCGCGTGAGCACCGGAGGCCGACCGCCGTGCGGGTCGCCTCAAGATGCCCGCCGCTGTGAAGCGCCACGCGGGGTCGTGTCAGCCCGTCAGTTCTCTTCGACGAGGCTGCCGACCGTCCACGGCAACAGCTCCTTCGCCAGGGCGATGCTGAACGGCCTGACCAACGAGCGGAGCTCCGCGCAACCCGCAGGCCCCAGGGCCAGATCACGAGCGCACCTCATAGCGCTGTGACCTGCAGAAAGGAGATGTGATCTGACGTCGACAAGGCGGCCGACCGCTTCCGGCGCGAAGTACTCGACCGACCGCCCCGGCGTACACACGGTGATCATCCACACGAGCGCGAACGACCGGGTCCCCTGAGATGGGCGACCTCTGCATGGGATCAGCACACCGCGTGACCGCACGTCAGCTCATCGAGGCCCACCAGAAGCCGATCCGCGTGGCCCGCGCTCGCGGGGTCAAGGCCGTCGGCGATACCATCCTGCCCCTCCGCCGTGGGCCTGGATGCCCTCTGAAGCGGTGAGGAGGGCTGTTCGCCGGGGCGCCGGATGCGTCGGGGGCCGGACGCCGCGGGGGCGGTGTCAGGCCGTGTACTGGTATGCGGGGTAGGTCAGGTACCCCGCGTCGCCGCCCTGGTAGTACGAGCGCATCGCCGACCTCGTACGCACCCGGGACGCCCTCGCCGGGCTGATGACCATGGCGCGGGCACATCGGGAGCGCCTGCGGTCGGCGGTCGCCGACTGATGTCCCCGGCGCGGCAGCGAAGTCCTGGGTGTCGAGCATGAGGTGAAGGCCGTTGGGCAGGTCGCACGCGGCGTGGGTGGGCATGAGTTCGTCGATTTGAGGGTGAGGCCGAGCCGGCAGTGGAAGGCGCGGGCGGCACCGTCGGCGACGACGAGGGATCCGCTGCCGGTGTACTCCGCCACAGTCGAGGCGCGGAGGCACGGATGGGGTGCCGTGGGGCGCAAGGCTTGAACAGCAGCTAAGCGACTGCTTAGTATCTAGCCTGGGCCGGGAACAGCCTGCCCGTGCCCCTCCCCCTCAGGAGTCCACCGTGATCTCACTGTTCTCCCTCTCCGGCAAAACCGCCCTCGTGACCGGCGGTTCCCGTGGCATCGGCCTGATGATCGCCCGGGGCCTGGTCGAAGCGGGAGCCAAGGTCTACGTCAGCTCCCGCAAGGCGGAAGCCTGCGAGGAGGCCGTGCGCGGGCTTTCCGGTCCCGGCCAGGCGGTCGCGCTGCCCGCCGACCTGTCGCGCGAGGAGGAGTGCTACCGACTCGCCGAAGACATCGGCGAGCGGGAGGAGCGGCTGCACATCCTGGTGAACAACGCCGGCGCCACCTGGGGCGCGCCCCTGGACGAGTTCCCGGTCAGCGGCTGGGACAAGGTGATGGACCTCAACCTGCGCAGCCCCTTCCTGCTCACCCAAGCCCTCCTGCCGAAGCTGCGCGCCGGCGGTTCGACGGAGGACCCTGCGCGGATCATCAACGTCGGATCCATCGACGGCCTGCACGTCAGCCCGGTCTCGGCCTACTCCTACGCGGCCAGCAAGGCGGGCCTGCACCACCTGACCCGCGTGCTGGCCAAGGAGCTCGGGCCACAGGGCATCACGGTGAACGCCATCGCGCCCGGCCCCTTCGAGTCGAAGATGATGGCCGCGACCCTGGACGCCATGGGCGAGGCGATCGCGGAGGCGGCTCCGCTGCGCCGGATCGGGCGGCCGGACGACATGGCGGGCGTCGCCGTCTATCTGGCCAGCCGTGCGGGCGCCTACGTCACCGGCGCCGTCATCCCCGTCGACGGCGGCCTCGGCACCACGGTCTGACCGGCCGGCAACAGCTCCACTCCCCCTCGCACAAGCAACCCGAACCTGAGAAGAAGAGGACCATGGCCTCCCTCCTGCTCTCCCGCCGAGACCTCGACTTCCTGCTGCACGAGTGGCTCGACGTTGAATCCCTGACCGCCCGCCCCCGCTTCGCCGACCACTCGCGCGAAACCTTCGACGCGGTACTGGACCTCAGCGAGACGATCGCCGCCCGGCACTTCGCCCCGCACAACAAGAAGAACGACACCCAGGAGCCGCGCTTCGACGGCGAGCGGGTGCACATCATCCCCGAAGTCGAAGAGGCCCTGAAGGTCTTCGCCGGCGCCGGGCTGATCGGCGGCGGCATGGACCACGAGGTGGGCGGCATGCAGTTGCCCAGCGTGGTGGCCAACGCCTGCTTCGCCTGGTTCCAGGCAGCCAACGTGGGAACGGCCGCCTACCCCCTCCTCACCATCGGCAACGCAAACCTGCTGCTGGCCCACGGCACCCCCGGGCAGATCGACACCTATGTCCGCCCGATGGTCGAGGGCCGCTTCTCCGGGACCATGTGCCTGTCGGAGCCACAGGCGGGCTCCTCACTGGCTGATGTGCGCACCCGCGCGGAACAGGCCGACGACGGCACCTACCGCCTGTTCGGTAACAAGATGTGGATCTCGGGTGGCGACCACGGACTGACGGAGAACATCGTCCACCTGGTCCTGGCCAGGATCCCCGGCGGCCCGCCCGGGGTAAAGGGACTGTCGCTCTTCATCGTCCCCAAGGTTTTGGTGGGGGCCGACGGGACGCTCGGCGAGCGCAACGACGTCGCCCTGGCCGGCCTCAATCACAAGATGGGGTATCGAGGGACGACCAACACGCTGCTGAACTTCGGTGAGGGCGCCTTCCGGCCCGGCGGGGCCCCCGGTGCCGTCGGCTTCCTGGTCGGGGAGCCCCACCACGGACTGTCCTACATGTTCCACATGATGAACGAGGCCCGCATCGGTGTCGGACTCGGTGCCACAGCGCTCGGTTACACCGGCTACCTGCACGCCCTGGACTACGCGCGCACCCGGCCCCAGGGGCGCCCGCTCATGGCCAGGGACGCCACCACCCCCCAGATTCCGATCGTCGGGCACCCCGATGTCCGGCGCATGCTCCTCGCCCAGAAGTCGTACGTCGAAGGCGCGCTTGCTCTCACCCTGTACTGCGGGCGGCTGCTGGACGACGAGCGCACCGCCCCGACGGCCGACGAGCGGGCCAGGGCCGGGCTTCTGCTGGACATGCTCACCCCGATGGCCAAGAGCTGGCCTTCCCAGTGGTGCCTGGAGGCCAACAACCTTGCCATCCAGGTCCACGGCGGCTACGGCTACACCCGCGAGTACAACGTCGAGCAGTTCTACCGGGACAACCGCCTCAACCCCATCCATGAGGGGACGCACGGCGTCCACGGCCTCGACCTGCTGGGCCGAAAGGTCGTCATGGACGGCGGCGCGGGGCTCCGCCTGCTCATCGAGACCATCTCCATGACGACCGCCCGCGCGGCGGCCGCGGAGGACCAGGTCGCCGGCTTCGGACGGCAGCTGGACGCCTCCGTCGCCCGCGTCGCCGCCGTGACGCGGCGCCTGTGGGAGGCCGGGGACGCCGAGACCGCCCTCGCCAACGCCTCGGTCTATCTGGAGGCCGTGGGGCACGTCGTGGTTGCCTGGATGTGGCTGGAGCAGATGCTGGCCGCCGCCGGACGCAGCGGCGCCTTCTACGAGGGCAAGCGCCGGGCGGGTCAGTACTTCTTCCGGTACGAACTGCCCAGGACGCAGGCGCAGTTCGCGCTGCTGGAAAGCCTCGACCGCACCACCCTCGACATGCCCGCAGACTCCTTCTGAGCTTGTCCTACCTTCCAAGCGTGGGTCTGAGCCGGTCATTCGTAAGATCGGCGGCCCCAGGGGCTCTGGGTACGGCTACATCTACGTGCGCCCTACACGGACACGGTGTGCTCGATCACTGGGACCGACTACTGGCCGCCGCAGACTATGGCTGGCTGTATGAGTCCGACACGCCCATCTCGCCGTGGGATCCGAGCTCCTCAAGGACCAGGCAGTGCGGCTTCGCCCACACCCTCGCCTTCGACCACTCGGTAACACGCCGGTGAGCGGTTGCTCCGGACGGCCCGAACGACGCGGCCGGCAGCTGCTGTCACGTGCAGCCCGAGGTGGCAACGAACACGATCGCAGCCAGGGACCTGCCAGTCACCGTGCCGACGCCGGCCGCCTCCCTGCGGCCGCGTCGGCGCCTCCGGAACCACCGGTTGGAACAGCTCGGTACACCGGCACCTCCGGGAAGATCGACAACTGTCAGATCGGGGTGTTCGCCGCCTACGCCACCGCCCGCGGCCGGGCGTTGGTGGACCGCGAGCTCTACCTGCCCAAGTGCTGGACGAAGGACCGTGAGCGGTGCCATGCCGCGAAGGTCCCTGACGAGCGGACTTTCGAGACCAAGGGCGAACTCGCCCGCGGTGTCGTGCGCCGCTGCCTCGCCGCCGGACTGCCGGCCTGCTGGGTGACCGCGGATGAGGCCTACGGGCAGGACTGGTCCTTCCGCCGCATGCTCGAACAGCACGGCCTGGGCTATGTCGTGGCAGTCCCCAAGTCCCAGCAGATCAAGTCCTTGGCCGGCGTCTGGCGCATCGACGAGGTCATTGACCAGGGCCCGGCCGACGCCTGGCAGACCTTGTCCTGCGGCGACGGCGCCAAGGGCCCGCGCGTCTACGACGTTGAGAGAGGTCGGCGGCACTGCCCACCCCGAGGACGACGAGATGCGCACCCGGATACTCGGCGCCCTGACGTTCGAGGACGGGCACAGCTGAACCTCCGGGCCCGGTTCGACCGGAGACCGAGCTGTCTCAGGGCGACTCGAGTCGAGTGCGCCGGGCGTAGGCACGGGCTGCGCGGACGCGATCGCCGCAACGGGTGGAGCACCATTGGCGGCGGCCGTGGCGCAGCAGGTAGCGGATGCAGGGGCTGGAGCCGCAGGCGGCGAGGCGTTCTGCGTCGGGGCCGGTGAGCAGGTCGGCGGCGTTGTCGGCGAGGGCGGCCAAGGCGTGGTCGACGATGTGGGTGATCGGGTGCGAGTCGGCCCGGAATAGGCCGCGGGTGGGGTCCCAGTACAGCAGGGAGGTCGCGGGAGCCCTGGAAAGGGCGCCGTTGACGGCTGCGAGAGCGCTCGGCGGGGCGGGGCGCCCGTCCACCCGGGAGGCAAGTAGCGCCCTGATCTGCTCACGCAGCGTCCGCAGCTGCGCCGCGCACGTCTCCTGCAGTCCGGCGCCGGCCGGGGCGAGGTCGTGTTCGGTGAGCCACTGGTTCGCGGCGGCGGGAGTGCCGAGGAGGTCGAGGAACCGGCCGCCGGGCTGAGCGACGGCGCTGTTGGCGAAGTCGAGGGCGCAGTACTGCTCCGCGCCCGGTGCGGGCGGGAGCACGGGCTCGGCGGTCACGGTCTCCTCCATGACTCTCATGGTACGGCTTGCATTCATCCGTGAGAAGCAATTAACGTCCCTCACGGATAAACCGCTTGCGATCCGTGAGGTGTTCTTGCATGTCTGCTGCCGGCACGCCCCCTGAGCAGATCCCCGTCCGAGTCTTCGGCGGCCCGACCGCGCTCATCGAGTACGGCGGGCTGAGGTTCCTGACCGACCCCACCTTCGACGCCCCCGGCGACTACCCCCTCGGCCCCGGCCTGGTCCTGACCAAGACCGCGCCTTCTTCCGCCTCGCCCGAGGACCTCGGCCGCATCGATGTGGTCCTGCTCTCCCACGACGAGCACCCCGACAACCTCGATCACTCCGGCCGGGCCCTCCTCGCCGACGTGCCCGTCACCCTCACCACCCCCAGCGGCGCGGGCCGCCTGGGCGCAGCCGCAAAGGGTCTTGAGGACTGGAAGTCCGTCGAGCTGGACCGTCCCGACGGCGGCACCGTGACCGTGACAGGCGTGCCCGCCATACACGGCCCGGGGGCGCGCGAGGAGGTCGAACCGATATCGGGCGAGGTCGTGGGCTTCGTCCTCACCGCAGCCGACCTGGCCACGGTGTACGTCAGCGGCGACAACGCCTCGCTCGCCCTGGTCAAGGAGATCGCCGAGCGGTTCGGCCCGATTGACACCGCCGTTCTCTTCGCAGGTGCTCCGCGCCTGCCCATCTTCGACTCGACGGTGGTGCTCGACAGCGCCCAGGCCGCCGAGGCCGCTCAGCTCCTCGGGGCGCGCCGGGTCGTCCCCGTCCACTTCGACAGTTGGGCCCACTTCACTGAAGGTCGCGACGACCTGGTGGCCGCCTTCACCGCCGCGGGACTGGCCGACCGCCTCCAGCTGAACTGAGCGAGCTCCGGCATGGCAGGCGAAGGGGCCGACACCCGCACCTTTCGGCAACGCGAAGCAATGCCCATAACCCCAGATCAGCGCACCCGACCCCGCGGTTTCAGCGCCACCGGCGGGAGTTCGGGAGCAGCTAGCGCCCCCGTCGTACCCCTTCACCTCGCCGAAGCGGGAGCCGGTCCTCCAGTCCGAGCGGACCTGTTCGGTCTCCTCATGCGAACGGCCCACGAAATTCCACCACATGTCAGGCAGTTCCGATGTTTCCCCAGGTCAGGCGCCCATCGGGCCCTCAGGGCGTCAGCAAAGGGTCAGCTTTCGCGACCGGATAGCTCCCTGAGGGCCATGGCTCGGCATTACCCGCTGCGTCTCAGGGCCCGGGCATACCGTCACCATTGCGGAGTTGGAGGTGTGCGGGGGAGCTCCTGTGGCAGGTCGATCCGGCCTTCGGTGGTTCCCGGGTCTCGGGCACGGTCTTGATGCGGCTCGTTCATCAGTCGTGCGGTACGACCGCGATGGGAGCCGACGAGTGGTGCACAACCGCATGGGTGACGGCACCGATGTGCGTGCCGATCCGTGAGTGGCGGTTCCTGCGCCCCACGACGACCAGCCGGGCTTCGTGGGTGGCCTTGACCAGATCCTGCGCCGGGCGCCCCTGTTGGCACTGCCGGATGACAGGCACGGCGGGGTACTTCTTCGTCCAGGGCGCGAGGGCACCGTCAAGCGCTTGGTGCCACTCCTCCTCGAGTTCGGCCCGTAGCAGCGGCAAGGCGCCCGCCATGTCGGGTCCGTGCACCAGCGGCATCGCCCAGCTGTACAGCACCCGCACTGCGCAGCCGTACCGGTCTGCGCCGGCGAAGGCGAACTCCAGCATCTCCTCGCTCGGTCGGGCCAGGTCCAGCCCGAGCACGATGTCGCCGGCCGGGCCGTGCTCCTTGGGCACCGAGGTGGCCTGCGGGCGGACGAGCACGCCAGGCCGCCGCATGCGGGACAGCACCGCAAGTGACACGGACCCGGCCAGGTAGCCGGTCAGACCGCTCAGGCCGCGCGAACCCAGCACGAGCAGTTCCGCGTCGTTCCCCGCAGTGCACAGGGCGTCGGCCGGGTCCCCGGAAATCCATGCCGTTTCCACTTGCAGGCCCGGGCGCCTGCGCCGCAGACGCCTCTCCACCGTATGGAGCGACCGCTCGCCCCAGACGCGTGCTGTGTCCAGGTCGATACGGCGGGAGCGGATGTCGTCGTCGCTGCCCCACACCTTGAGCAGCCGCAGCGGCAGTCCGCGGCTCAGCGCCTCGTCGGCGGCCCAGACCGTGGCGGCCAGGCTTTCCCGGGACCCGTCAATGCCGACGGTGACAGTGCTGGACATGCTTCGCTCCTGACAGGAATGGGGGCGGGCCGACGCCTCTCATGTTGACCGACCCGCGCCGACTTTCGTGAGGGGCCATACGTCCCTGCCCGGCGACGGTCGGCCCTCCCGACAGCGCGCCCGGGGGAACGCCCGTGATGCAGCAGCACCGCGGCGGGCGACGGGGCCGAACGGGTACGCATGTGGGGCCGGGCGGCCCTCCTCCCACCGCCCCGGACCACCCATGCTGGAAAGACCGGCGCCGGCTCAATGACCGGCGCGAGAACCCGTATGGAGGCAGCCCATGATCCGAGTCATCACTGTGGGAGTGGACGGATCCCCGGAAAGCCTGGCCGCGGCCGACTGGGCGGCCCGTGAAGCCACGCTCCGCCAGGCGCTGCTCCACATCGTGCACGCCTGGCTCTGGCAACCCCTGGACGTACCGATCGTCCAGGACAGGGACGCACAGGCCCAGTCGGCCGACTTCGTGCTGCGGGAGGCCGAGACACGCGTGGCCGGACAGTACCCGGACGTGTTGGTGACTTCCGAGGTGGTGCCGGACACACCAGTGTCCGCTCTGTTGGATGAGGCCGAGCGGTCCCGCATGCTGGTGCTCGGATCACGCGGGCACGGGGCCTTCACCGGTTTCCTGCTCGGCTCCTACGGTCAGCAAGTGATCGCGAACGCAAAATGCCCTGTGGTGTCGGTCCGGACCCACGAAGGACAGGCGCCGAAGCCGGACCGAGAAGTCGTCGTCGGCCAGCAGGGTGGGGCCGAGGACAGTGACGCCGTTCTGGAGTTCGCCTTCGAGACGGCTGCCGCACAAGGCGCGGCCGTGCGAGCCGTGCGGGCCTGGAGTCTGCCGCCCATCTTCGCGTACAGCCCGGGTTCAATGCACCTCGCCGACGAGGCGGGAGGGCTGGAACCGTTTGAGAGGAAGGCGCTGGAGCAGGCGCTCGCTCCCTGGCGCGAGAAGTTCCCCGCCGTGCCGGTGATCGAGCACGTGGAAATCGGAAGCGCGGGACAGGTGTTGCTGTCAGCCGCCTCCCAGGCCCAGTTGCTCGTGCTGGGCCGCCAGATACGACGCTCTCCCATCGGTACCCGTATCGGCTCGGTCGCTCATGCCGCTCTGCACCACGCCGCCTGCCCCGTCGCAATAGTGCCGCACATCTGAGAACCGCCCGGCCCGTGCCAGGACGGAGCTCCCCAGGACCGCTCCGTGCGATACCCGCGCGAGCCCGGTCCATGCCAGCAGGAACCCCGATTGCGGCTGGTTCGGCAACGCCGACCACCACGCAGCCCGGAACATCTTGCACCTGTACCGGATCGGCCTCGTGGCCATCCCGGCTGCTGGAAGCAGCAGTCGCCAGACGCGCTCGTCGCGTCAAGCCTCCCACCGCAAGGTAGGGCGGAATCTCCTTCCGGAGCTTGCGAAGGGAGGAGAGCGCTTCAATCCCCGAGCCCTGCCGCATGGTCGGGCACGTAGGTCTGCAGGTCGCGCGGCGGCCGCTGATATCCGGTGGCAGGCGGCCGTGGCGGCAGTTCGAGAGCCGGTGGCGACACCGAGCGGTACGGCACCGTGGACAGCAGATGGGCGATCATATTGAGCCGCGCCCTGCGCTTGTTGTCGCTCTCGACGACGTACCAGGGCGCCTCCGCGATGTCCGTATGGACGAACATCTCGTCCTTCGCCCGGGAGTACGCCTCCCAACGAGTGATCGACTCCAGGTCCATCGGGGAAAGCTTCCAACGCCGCGTGGGGTCCTCCAACCGGCGCCGGAACCGCTGCTCCTGCACCGCGTCGCTCACCGAGAACCAGTACTTGCGCAGCAGGATCCCGTCCTCGACCAGCATCCGCTCGAAGATCGGGCACTGGTTGAGGAACCGCTGATGCTCCTCCTTGGTACAGAAGCCCATCACACGCTCGACACCCGCACGGTTGTACCAACTCCGGTCGAACAGCACGATTTCGCCCGCAGCGGGAAGATGCTCGGCGTAACGCTGGAAATACCACTGGGTGCGCTCGCGCTCGGTGGGCTGCGGCAGCGCGACGATCCGTGCCACCCGGGGATTGAGGTGCTCCGCGACCCGCTTGATGGTGCTTCCCTTGCCCGCCGCATCGCGTCCCTCGAAGACCACAACGAGGCGGGCGTCCTCGGCGCGCACCCACTCCTGAAGCTTCACCAGCTCCGTCTGCAGCCGGAGCAGCTCCCGCTCGTACAGCGACCGCGGCAGTGCCGCCGGCTCTCTGGTGCCCTTCTTGTCTGCCATGCAACGACGTTACGGAGGAATCTACGCACAGGGTCGAGCGACAGGCCGCTCAGTGTTGAGCGCCGACGAGCCGAGGACGATCGAGGCTCACTGGCGGTCCGCCGACCACCCCGCCGCTGCCAACGGCACACTGCGCCCCCTGGGGCGGGGAGAGGCCAGCTGCGTCGAACTCGATCAGCGCCCTCCGTACCTCCTCGGCGCTTCGGTGCTGCGCCGCGGGGCCACGTGTCCTGCGCAGTGCGGCGGTGTGCTTGCCACTTGCCGGCCCGTTGATGGGCCGACTGGCCCTACCACGGCGGCGGGAGCGCATCCACCATGGCCGGATGCACCGATACGAGGGATTCCGCGAGCTCGACCGGCAGGAGTGTCTGCGCCTGCTGACGCAGGTGCCGCTGGGTCGCATCGTCTACACCGAGGACGCGCTGCCTGCCGTCTTGCCTGTCAACTTCTGCCTCGATGACGGCCGAGCCGTGCTCCTGCGCGCCTCGGCCGCCTCCCGGATGGCCGGTGCCGTGGACAAAGCGTGGTCGCCTTCGAAGTGGACCAGTTCGACGAGGAGGCGCGCACGGGCTGGAGTGTGGTCGTCACGGGCCGCGCTGCGCTGGTCGCCGATCCCGGCGAAGTCGGTCGCCCGCATCTGTGCGTTCCGCGTTCCTGGGTTCCGACGGGTGAGGCGGTCCTTGTCCGGATCGAGCCGGAGCTGGTCACGGGCCGCATGCTGGACGGCCGGCGGGATCCTGCGCCCGGGCAACAAGCAGCGCCTCAGGCCGAGGTGATCTGATCCGCGATGGCTGCACCCTTGAGCCTGCCCGTCTAGGATGCGCCGACCAGCGGTACCCGCCACGTCAGGGTGGCACCTCCGGCGGGCGGGCCGGTCAGTTCCAGCGCGCCGCCCAGCTGTTCGGCTCGCTCGGCGAGGTTGCGCAGTCCGCTGCGGCGGCCTGCGGGCGGGATGCCTACGCCGTTGTCGCAGACGGTCAGCACGACCTCGTGTGCGGTGGCCCGGAGGACGATATCGGTGCGGGTGGCCTGCGCGTGCCGGGTGATGTTGGTCAGCGCTTCACCCAGGACAGCCACCAGGTGGTCGGCGATCTCCCTGGGGACCTGTGTGTCGAGCAGGCCTTCCATACGCAGGCTTGGTGCGAAACCCAGCAGCCCGCCCGCTTGTCCGACCGCTTGGACGGCGCGCGAGCGCAGGTTCTGGCCGACGCCGGTCTCGCGTGAGCGCAAGCTGAAGATTGTCGAGCGGATGATCTTGATGGTCTCGTCGAGGTCGCTGACGGCTCGTAACACCCGTTCCGAGGCCTGGCCGTGTTCGATGAAGCGGGCCGCGCTCTGCAGCGTCATTCCGGTCGCGAAGAGCCGCTGGATGGCGAGGTCGTGCAGGTCGCGGGCGATCCGGTCGCGGTCTTCGAGCAGGGCGATCTGCTCGGCGTCACGCTGCCGCTCGGCCAGCTCCATGGCCACCGCCGCCTGTCCGGCGAATCCCAGCAAAGGTTCGGTCTCCGGCGCGGCGAAGTCCGGTTGTCCTACGGCACGGGCCAGGAGCAGAACACCACGCACCCCGGCGGCAGTGCCAATGGGGACGGCCACCGCGGGCCCCATCCCGGTGAACTGCTGTGTCCCGGCGAAGGCCCGCGCGTCCTTGGAGATGTCCGGGCTGGTGACGGGAACTCCCTCACGGAATGCCGCGCCGGTCAGACTGTCCTCGACCGGCAGCACCAGGCCGCGGTGCTTGGCCGCGTCGGTCCCGATGGCCAGCTCTACCGCCAGACTGCCGCCCTCGCCGACGGGTAGCGCGACCGCAGCCAGCTCCGCGCCGGTGATGTCCCTGGCGCGCTCGGCAATCAGGCCGAGCACTTCGCTGCGGGGGCTGCCGGACAGCAGGCCGTGGGTAACCTCGGCGCTGGCCTGGAGCCAGCGCTCGCGCCGCCTGGACTCCTCGTACAGCCGCGCATTGTCGATCGCCACCCCTGCGGCAACTGCCAGGGTGGAGAGCACCGTCTCGTCCTCGGCGTCGAACTGCGCCCCGCCGCGCTTCTCGGTCAGGTAGAGGTTGCCGAACACCTGCTCGCGCACCCGGATCGGTGCGCCCAGGAAGGTGTTCATCGGCGGATGGTTGGCGGGGAAGCCATGAGAGGCGGAGTGTTCGGAGAGCTTGGGCAGCCGAAGTAGCTCCGGGTTGCGGATCAGTTCGCCGAGGATGCCCTTTCCCGACGGGTAGGGGCCGATCGCGGCGATCTCTTCCTGGCTCAGGCCGACGGTGAGGAACTGCACCAGCCGCTGCCCGTCCGGGCCGATCACGCCCAGAGCCGCGTACTCGGCATCGACCAAGGCTGCCGCTGCCTCGACGATCCGCTGCAGCGCCTGTTCCAGATCCAGCTCACGGCCGACCGACAACACGGCCTCCAGCAGGCTGTGCACCCGGTCCCGAGTTCCGCGCGCCGCATCCAGCCGGGCCTGGAGCTCCTCAAGCAGCTCGTCCAGCTTCAGCTGCGGCAACCGCACCTGACCACTTTCCTGGGCGCTCGACACCGCGTGCTCTCCTCCGAACCGAGCCGCCGGGGAACTCCTGGCAGGCCCCCGGATCCGCCTATGCCACGGTAGCGGGCCCAGCAGGGCGAGAACGAGCCGAGCCGACCGCTCCCGCCCCAGCGTCCCCAGCCCCCAGCCCCCAGCTCACGGCCGCCGGCATCGGCGGCCGTGAGCAACCCGGGCCGATACGCCGGCAGTACGCGGAAAATGAGGACCTGCGGCCCTGGCCGCCGAGCCACCCATACCTCAGACTCCCCCTGCACAGGTCAAAGCGGCTCCGCCCCAGGAGTCCCGGGGCAAGGATGAGGAGCAAACATGCCGGACGAGCGGCCCACCGAGACGACCCCCACTACCGTCTTCCTGCTCGACGACCACGAGGTGGTACGGCGCGGCGTGCACGACCTGCTCAACGATGAACCCGACCTCGATGTTATCGGTGAGGCCGGCACCGTCGAGCAAGCGCTCGCCCGTGTGCCGGCACTACGCCCGGACGTCGCAGTGCTGGACGTACGGCTGCCGGACGGGGACGGCGTCAGTGTCTGCCGCGAGCTCCGATCCCGCATGCCGGAACTGGCCTGCCTGATGCTCACCTCCTTCGACGACGAGGAAGCACTCCTGGACGCCATCATGGCCGGAGCCTCCGGGTACGTGCTCAAACAGATCACCGGATCGGACCTCGTCGCAGCGGTACGCACCGTTGCCTCCGGGCAGTCCATGCTCGACCCGAGCGCCACCACACGCCTGATGGCCCGGCTGCGCGGAGGCGAGGCACAGGCAACAGAACCAGGACCCCTGCCCGGACTGACCGACCGCGAGCGCGAGATCCTCGACCTCATTGGCGAAGGCCTGACCAACCGCCAGATCGGCCAACGCCTCTACCTCGCCGAGAAAACCGTCAAGAACCACATCTCCCGCCTCCTGGCCAAACTTGGAGTGGAACGCCGCGTTCAAGCCGCCGTCATCGCCACCCAAGCCCAAACCCACGGACACCCGGCGCCCCCCGCGCCCGGTCGCAGTCGCGGCGAACACGCGTAGCCGACGGCGAACGCTCCGCGAGTGGGAGGGGTGGAAGCCCTCACGTTCCCGGTGCTCGGGGTGCGACCGGTTGAGAGTGACTTTCATCGGCCACCGGCAGTGGGGCAGGCCAACCACCAGCGGTCGTAGAGCGCTCCGAAAGGAATCCCGCACCTGCGGCACACAGTCTGTGCACCAGCTGGCCGTTGGCCGCCGCGGGCCGGGGATCGGCGGCAGTAAGGCAGTTACCTTGGACGTCATCCCCTGCGCGCGGCAAGTTCCGCCGGGGGCCGAGGGCCCGTATGCATCGGCTGAACGGCACTGTGTGCGGGGTCCATTGGGGTCGGTCGCGCACCGGATGCCACTTGCAGCGGCGCCCAGAGGCATCATGGCGACGGGCGCCGCGGCACGTGCCTGTCGGCCGTGGCCCCGAGACCGTCGCACGGATCCTGAAGGGGCGTCGGAAGGAGATCCATGTCCCATCCCGCCCGAGCGCACGACTCGTGGTGGCGTCGCCTGGTGCCCGGCGCGCCCGGGATCGCAGTGCTGTCTCGTTACCAGCGCTCCTGGCTGCGTGATGACCTGCTGGCCGGAGTGACCGTCGCGGCGTATCTCGTGCCGCAGGTCATGGCATACGCGAGCGTGGCGGGACTGCCGCCGGTTGCCGGCCTGTGGGCGATCTTGCCCGCGCTTGTGCTGTATGCGCTGCTCGGCTCGTCGCGACTGCTGTCGGTCGGTCCCGAGTCGACGACCGCTCTGATGACCGCCACCGTGGTCGGACCGCTGGCCGCCGGCAACCCTGAGCGGTATGCCGCGCTGGCGGCCACGCTCGCGCTCGCGGTCGGGCTGCTGTGCCTGGTGGCGTGGGTGGCGAGGTTAGGCTTCGTCGCCGATCTTCTGTCGCGGCCGGTCCTGGTCGGCTATCTGGCAGGCGTGGCGCTGATCATGATCGTGGATCAGTTGCCCAAGCTCACTGGCATACGGACGACGGGCTCGGGTTTCGTCCCTCAGCTGCTGTCCTTCGTGCGGAACCTACCCGAGGCCCAGCCCGGAACCGTGATCGTCGCCGTCACAACCCTGGCTCTGCTCTTCGCCGCGCCGCGCTTCCTGCGTGCCGTTCCCGGCCCGTTGGCGGCCGTCGTGCTCGGCACCGCGGCGGCGGCATTCGGTCTGGAGGAGCACGGTGTCGCGGTGATCGGCGAGGTCCCGGCGGGGCTGCCTCACCCTCAACTGCCGGACCTCGGCGAACTGTCGGCGCTGCTCCTGCCGGCCCTGGGCCTCCTCCTCGTCGGCTACACCGATGTGATCCTGACCGCGCGCGCCTTTGCCGCCCGCGACGAGGGCAGGCCGCTCGACGCCGACCAGGAGCTGTTTGCCCTGGGCGCGGCGAACCTCGGTGCGAGTGTGCTGCACGGTTTCCCGGTGAGCAGCAGCGCCAGCCGTACGGCGCTGGCCGAATCGGCGGGCGGCCGCAGTCAGGTGTACTCACTCGCTGCAGGCGCGGCCGTCCTTGCCGTACTGCTGTTCCTCAGCCCGCTGCTGACCGGCATTCCGGTGGCCGTGCTGGGCGCCCTCGTCGTCTACGCCGCCGTCCGTATGATCGACCTGGCGGGCTTCCGGCGCCTTGCCGCCTTCCGGCGCCGGGAACTCCTGCTGGCGCTCGGCTGTCTGTGCGGGGTGCTGGCCCTGGACATTCTGTACGGGGTGCTGGTGGCTGTCGGCCTGTCGGTGGGGGAACTTTTGACCCGCGTGGCCCGCCCGCACGACGCCGTCCAAGGCCTGGTGCCCGGAGTGGCCGGCATGCACGACATCGACGACTATCCGCAGGCCCGCACCATTCCCGGTCTGCTCGTCTACCGCTACGACTCTCCGCTGTTCTTCGCCAACGCCGAGGACTTCCGGCGCCGCGCCCTGGTCGCCTTGGCGGAGCAAAAGGGTCCCGTGAACTGGTTCGTGCTCAACACCGAGGCCAACGTGGAAGTGGACATCACCGCGCTGGACGCCGTCGATGCACTGCGACGCGAACTGGCCGCGCGCGAAATCGTGTTCGCCCTGGCACGGGTCAAACAGGACCTGCGCGACGACCTCGACGCCTACGGGCTGACCGAGTCCGTCGGACCCGACCTGATCTTCCCGACCCTGCCCACTGCGGTGGCCGCCTACCGTGAGTGGCACCGCCACCGTCCCACGTAGACCCTCACGGCCGACACAGTCATGGGCGGTCGGTGCCGACGTGCGGTCGGCGAGGCGGGTGATCAGCCGCCTGATCTCGGGGAGGCCGAGCGGGATGAGCTGGGAGGATCCGTTTTCTGCTTTCCCGGCGTCCAGCTCGCGTGCGCGGAGGACGGTGGGACAGGCGTGGGCGGCCACGGCGAGGGTGATGTGGCGCTACCGGCCGGGTGAGCGGCGGACCGGTACTCGTTGAGGCCGCATTCGTTCTCGGCGGTCCGGAAGCATTCCTCGACGGCCCACCGGCTGCCCGCGATGCGGATCAACTCGTCCAGTGTGGTGTCGGTGGGGCAATGGCGATGCAGTAGGAGATCTGATCGGGCCGGCTGACGCTTCGCCGGGCCAGAACGTAGGAAGCGGTGCTTCACGGCGAGGAACGCGACGCTGTGCTCGGCTTCGCGTTCGACGAGGCTCACGACGTGGCCGCGCGCTCCACGCCGTGCACGGCTGGACGCTTCCCCTGGTCTTCGACTACGCGCCGACGCTCTACCTCGGCGACACACTGCTGCCGTGGCGGCAGAGGTACCCCGGGGTGACAGTGGTGGAGAAGGCCGTCGTCGGTCCGGCCGCCGCACAGCTGCTGCACGAGGCCGCAGCGGCCGACGCGGGCCTGGTGGTCGTCGGGCGACGCATCCGAAGCTCCCCCGTGGGTGCGCACGTCGGTTCCATCACCCATGCGGTGATGCACCACTGCGCCACGCCGGTGGCCGTCGTGTCCCACGTTTGATCGTTTCCTGCAGGAGGTTGTCGTGCCTTCAGCTCCACGCGACACGGCTTCCGTGAGAGCCGTGGTCGAGGACGCCACGGCCGCTCCGTCGATGCACAACGCACAGCCGTGGAAGTTCCGCTTCCTGCGCGACAGCGGGGCGCTGCACCTACGCGGCGATCCCACGTGCACCATGCCGAAGGCGGACCCGACGAACCGTGCGCTCCACCTCGGATGCGGCGCTGCCCTGTTCAACCTGCGGGTGGCGGCAGCGCATGCCGGCTGGGAGCCGGTCACCACGCTGCTCCCTGACCCCGCCGATCCCTGGTTGCTCGCCTCGGTGGACCTTTCAGGGCCGCTTTTTGCCGACGACGACCTGGCTCTCCTTCATCCCGCTGTCCGCCGTCGGCACACCAGCCGGTTCCCCTTCACCGACGAGGAGATTCCGGAAGCAGTCATGGGCGGGCTGAGTGGTGCAGCGTTGCTGGAAGGAGCCAGGCTGACCTTTCCCGACGCCTGGCACTTGAAGGCGGTGCTCGATCTTGTCCACGATGCCGAAGGCCGTGAGGCGCTGGACCCCGACGTCCGCGGGGAAACGGCCCGCTGGACACAGACGGGCAGCGATGAGGGTGCCTCGCTGCGGGAGGGAATCCCCGCCGAGGCGTTCGGTCCCCGGCAACGGGACGTCACGGCTCCGGTGCGGGACTTCGCCGGGCGGCGTACCTTGCCGGGCCGCGAGACGGCCACATTCGAGAAGTGGCCCCGTCTCGCCCTGCTGGGCACGACCACCGACCGCCCGGTGGACTGGCTGAGGGCGGGTGAGGCCATGGAACGCGTTCTTCTCCAGGCCACCCAGGACGGGCTGGTCGCCTCCCTCACGTCGCAGGCACTGGAGTGGCCCGAGCTGCGATGGGCCGTCCGTGACCCGAGCTCGGCGGTGGGCCACGTGCACATGGTGATCCGCCTGGGATACGGGCCCGTGGGCCCCAGCACGCCGCGTCGGCCGGTGGACGATGTCCTCGACGTCGTGTGACAGAAAGTCCTGCCCATCCGTCGCCGTGCCCGCCCGCCTACGTCGACGCCTCCGGTCACCCGTACGCGGGTGCCGGGCCGTCCGCTCGTCCCCTCGGGGTTCACCGCCTGCAGATCACGGTCCACCACCCGCATCAGCTGCCCGGCGAGGTCACTGATGGCGCGCCCCGCCGTGAGTTCGTCACCTATCTCGGAACATCCGCGTCCGTGGGACTGCAGCGGGCAGTAGGAGATCCACTCGGCGTTTCAATGACACAGCGCGCTCGGGACGACGACGCCATCGCTTGACAGCATGATCGTTGCCGATTCGGACGACTCCGGCGCGTGCGGCCTTGGTCATGTACGACCACCCGACACGCCCGTAGAACCGACCGTCTCCCTCTCAAGCCTGACTCGCGAAAGGGCCGCGGTGGACGTGGCCCCCTGGGCAGGCGGAGCACGAGGACCCGGCGCAGACGCCGGGCGGCTCGCGGGCAGGACATACCGCTCCGGTCGTTGCGGCAGTTCTCAGGTCATCTCGTCCGCCGGTGGCACAGTGATCACGGGGCAGACGGCCCGGTGCAGCAGTCCGTGCGGGACGGACCCCAGCCGCATGCCGGTGAAACCCTCCCTGCCCCTGCGGCCGACGACCACGGCGAGCGCATGCTCGGCGGCCTCGGCCAATGCCTCCACAGGATGCCCCGGCAACACCGCATGGCTCAGCGGTACGTCGCGATAGGAACCGAGCCTTCCAGCGGTGGCCTCGTGCAGCTGCCTGTGGCACAGCTCGAGGGCTGTACCCTCGTCGGCAAAACCCAGCAGCGGGGGCTGCCACACCCAGACCGCACGCACCGAGGCGCCGCGCACGGCAGAGGCCTCCAGCGCATGGTCCAATGCGGCATCGGCCCCTCGGCTGCCGTCGACACCCACCACCAGGCAGGGCGGTTGCTCAACAGTCCGCTCCGCCTCCGGCACCACGACCACCGGGCAGCGGGCGAGCGCGCTGACCGGCTGCGTCGCGGAGTAGGCGCTGAGAGCCCCCGCCAGTCTGCCCAGTCGGCGCGAGCCGAGGACCACCAGGCGGGCGTGCGCAGACTGTCGGACCAGAACCTGGGCCGGAGTGCCGTCCGCGATGAGGGTCGTCACCTCAATACCCGGCTGCCGTTCGTGCGCGCGCACTGTCGTCTTGTCGAGCGCCTCGTCCCCGAGCAGCCGCAAGGCCTTGTGATGTGCGGACTCCTCCACCCCACGGACATGATGGGCCACCGGCAGCACGGCATGCACCAGCCGCAGAGGTACCCCGCGACGGGCGGCTTCGTCAGCGGCCCAGGCCACGGCCGCCTCGGCAGGTTCGATCGCGTCGACCCCGAACACGATCGGGAGATGGTCGCTGGCAGATGTCATGACTCCTCCACCGGTCCACGAGCGCTCTGGCGGCAGCCATCGCCTGCCGCCGCAACCCGTGACTTCACGGTACGCACACCGACTGGGGAGCAGCAGGACCGGCTGGGATCCATGCCCAGCTGGTGGAGCAGCTCGTCCCTGCGTGCGGGAAGCAGCTGCTCCACCAGCTCGAAAGCACCGGCGATGACCCATGCGGCGGTCACGTCGGTGTACGCGTATTCGTCCAGCCCCGGGTCGGCCGCATCGGGGTACTTGTCCGTGGTACCCGTCCGGGTCCATGACGCCCTGGATGAAGTAGCGGCCCAGCGTCGTGTCGTACGTTGCGGCTCCGGCCCAGAAGTGAGCGGTCTGGAGCCATAGTTCGGCGCCCGGGCCGTGGACGAATCCGGTGTCGTCGTTGGCCTGCCAGTACCGCCATACCTTGTGGGCGATCGCGGACCGACATGGCGCTGCCAGCGCGAGTGATCGGGCAGCCGGCGTCGGGATTGTCCTCACGGTTCCTCAGGTGGCTGGATGGGCAGCGTGACGGCGGTGTGCTGGGGGCCGCCGAGCACCACCTTGAGCGCGCCGGTTGCGGCGGCGCGCGAGAACACCTCGTACGCCTCCTCCATCTGCCCGAGCTCGAAGCGGTGCGTGACCAGAGAAGATGACGGAAGCTTGCCTGCTGCCATCATGCGCAGAAGCAGGGGCGTGGAGTAGGTGTCGACCAGCCCGGTCGTGATCGTCACGTCCTTGATCCACAGGTCTTCGAGGTGCAGGGCCGCGGGCTTGCCATGGACACCGATATTGGCGACGCGACCGCCCGGGCGCACCATGCGCGTGCACATCTCGAACGATTCCGGCACACCGACCGCCTCGACGACCACATCGGCACCGAGCCCCTCGGTGAGGTCCTCCACCAGAGGCTCCGGGCCCTCAGCCGCGTTGACCGTGGCGTCCGCGCCGAGGGAACGGGCCGCGGCCAGCCGCGAGTCTGCGAGGTCGACCGCAATGATCCGCCCAGGGGTGTAGAGACGAGCGGTCGCGATGGTGGCGAGCCCGATCGGGCCGGCGCCCACCACGACGACCGTGTCGCCGGGCTGCACCTGGCCGTTCAGCACGCCCACCTCATAGGCCGTGGGAAAGATGTCGGCCAGCAGCACCGCGTCGTAGCTGTCGACGGCGCTGGGCAGCGGGTGCACGGAGAGATCGGCGAAGGGCACCCGGACGTACTCGGCCTGAGTGCCGTCGATCAGGTGCCCGAGAACCCATCCGCCTCCCCCGCGGCACTGCCCGTACCGGTTCTCGCGGCAGAAGCGGCATCGTCCGCACGCGGCGATGCACGACACCAGCACACGATCGCCCGGACGCACGGTACGTACGTCGCCGCCCACCTCCATGACCTCGCCCACGGCCTCGTGTCCGAGGACCCGTCCCGGTGTCACTTCGGGGACGTCCCCCTTGATGATGTGCAGGTCGGTGCCACAGATCGTGACCGCATCCACCCGGATGATCGCGTCCCCGGCGTCCGTGACACCGGGGTCCGGTACGTCCTGCCATGCTGTTTGTCCCGGCTCCTGGAAGACGAGTGCCTTCATGAGGCTGTCCTCCTCCCTGTTCACTCCTGCCTCACCCCAGGTTGTCCCCCTGGGGGCCTGGCCGCTTGGGCCGGACGGCCCTCTTCCGGTGCCTGTCGGCCCCTCCGGAGGAACGTCTCGGAATGTGACGATGAAAACGCAACTCCATCGGAGGAAGCCTCGTCATGCCTCGTCGAGAGCGACCACGCCCGTGTGCTGTCCTCTGCGGACCCTTCCAGGGTCTCGCCGACGTGCGCCGCCGCAACTGGCCCTGTCTCCCACCGCGCTATCCGAGTGGACGTCACCGACGGCGTGGTTACGCTCACCGGCACCGTCAGCGGCACTGACCTCATCCGCGTCGCCGACCGCCTCACGTACGCGGTGGAAAAGGTGACGGGGTGGGGTGCGAGCTCACCGGACCACCCCCGCGCGACACCGGCGGCCGTGCCTGAGTCGTCAGGGCGCGAGATCCCGTCGGCGAGCAATGCGAACGCCACCGCCAGCCCGGCCAGCCGCCAACAGGTGCAGCGCGGCCCAGGCACGCAGGGATGCTCCTTCCATCCGGGCGACAGGCCGACGGGTTCACCGCTGAGGTCCGCGAGACGAGGTGGCAAGGGCTCGTACTTCGCCCGCAGGCACAACAGCCGGTCGTTGGCAGCCGCACGCGACAACCGAACGTCGGCCTGCGGCTCACCCCGGTCGAGGGCCCGGCACGCAAGGTGTGATCGACCGTTCCGCGGCAGCCGATCTGCTGCTCGTCGGGGCGCGGCGGCGCGAAGGCCAGTTCGGCATGCAGCTGGGCCGGGTCGGACACGCCGTGCTGCACCACGCCGCATGCCCCGTGGCCGTAGTTCCGCACAGTGCGTAACGGCCGCTGCCAGGGCTGATCCGCCGCCCCGCGGGCTGCCGCACATCCGAAGGGATGCAGCCATGACGCTCGATCGCCTCACACCGTGAACGAGGTGATGACCTCCACCGTTGTCGCCGTAGGTCTGGACGCCCAGTTCAAAGAGATCGTGACCGCCATGAGGCAGTGGCAGGTCAGCGCCGTGGTGGGTGTGGGGAAGCAGGCAGGCCCGCAGACCATGGGCGAGCCGGTGCGTGGTCGCGATGGCGCGAGGTGCCGGTGTCGGCCCCCTTCGACCGCCGTGCGGCAGGGGCTCTGACCGGGGGAACGGACCATTCGTTACACGCTGATCGTTCCGACCTCATCCATGAAGGCGGTCCACCGTCCCATCGGTTGCTGTGTGCTCGAATACGGCCACCCCTACGTTTTCACTGCCGATGACCGCGCCACGCCTACCTCACTCGCCGGACTGATGGCCCAAGCACTCCACCGTGCCCGACTCCTCGGTACACCAGTGCCCATAACCCCAGGGTCAACGTACTCGTCCGCGCGGTTTCAGGGGCACCGGCGGGAGTTCGGGAGCCGGCAGGGGAGCACCGTCGTACCCCTTCACCTCGCCGAACCGGGCCCCCTCCATCCATGCCTTCCGAGCCTCATCAATTTCCTCATGCGACCGCCCGATGAAGTTCCACCACATGACGATTTCCTCCTCGAACGGCTCACCGCCCAACAGCATCAGTCCGGCGTCGGACTCGGCGCGCAGAGGCAGTTCGGTGCGACCGCAGCCCAGATAGAGCATCGATCCGGGCAGCACCGGCACGTCGTCGACACGGACCTCGCCGGACATCGCGAGCACGGCGTACTCGAAGTCGGGATCGAGCGGCAGCATCGCTTCGGTGCCGCTGGCCAGGGCGAGATCCGCGCCGACGATGGGGCTGTACGTCGTGCCGGGCGAGGCCGCGCCGTCGAGTGCGCCGAGGATGACGGTGGCGGTCAGGCCGGGCGCGGTGACCTGGGGCAGGTCGGCGTGGTGCTGGAAGTGCGGCTCGACGTCACGGCGGGCGTCGGGGAGCGCCACCCACAGCTGCGCGCCGTGCAGAAAGCGCGCGTGGGACGTGGGGCTCTGCTCGGAGTGGCTGATCGCCCGACCGGAGGTCATCAGCCCCAGTTCGCGGGGGCGGACGGTGGCCGTCACACCAGTGCTGTCGCGGTGCAACACTTCACCTTCATGGAGCCAGCTGACGGTCTGCAGTCCCATGTGCGGATGCGGCGGCACCTGCATGCCGGCCTCGTCCGCGATGTCGTCGGGCCCGTAGTGGTCGACGAATGCCCAGGCGCCGACCATGCGACGGCCGAGGTTGGGCAGCAGCCGGCGGACCTCGGTGGACTCTCCGAGCTGGACGCGGCGGGGACTGAGGAGTTCACGGACGGGTTCGGCGACGACGAATCCCCGACCGCCACAGACGGACAGGGCGGCCTGACGATCGAGATTGCTCATGCCGCTCAACCTAATCCCGTACGGGGGCGTGAGGTCGGCCCCCACGCCGAAACTATATTTGAACATTCAATGATCCCCCGGTTGAGACGCCCGTGAGGCGCAGGGCAACGGAGGGCGGGGAAGGCGAGCAAGTGAACCAGAGCTACTACGAGTTCGGGACCGCCGCCGAGACCGACGGGACCGGGCGCGGATGTTCTTCGACGCCAAGGAGTATGCGACGGCAGCTCGCATCCTCGGCGGACTGGTCGACGAGGCCCCGGAACAGGTCACTCCCCGACTGCTGCTCACTCCGCGCAGCTGCGCGGGGCGGAGGCGGAGTTGCGGGCCGCACTGGAGCGCGACCCGATGGAGCACTGTGCGCGGCTCATGCCGGGAAGCACGCTGGAGCGTCAGGGTCGGCCGCGGGGCGCGGCAGCGCATCTGCCGATGGCCGCGGCGATGTCCGGCGACCCGCTGCCCGAAGGGGGCACGCGAGCGGCCGTGCGGCCAGCAACAGCGCTCCTCCTGGACAGTGGGACCGCGCGCGACCCCCGGGTCAAGGAACAAGGGCCGCCCCCCGGGTGGTGTGCCGGGGGGCGGCCACAGGAGGTCACGCGTCTCAGCTGAAGGGGTCCAGCGTGACGTACGCCTCCAGCGGATTGCCGTCGTGCACCAGCGACTCGTGGCCGCCGACGTCGTCGAAGGCGAAGGCGTACGCCTTGCCGTCGGCCATCTGCGCATGGATCTTGCGGGCGTAGTGGTTGGTCACCACGTCCTGGTAGAAGTTCAGGTTGCTCGTGTCGGGCTGGTTGGGGTTGACCAGCAGGGTGGAGCGGTTGAACCCGGCGCACAGCGTCCGCGAGATCGGGCCGCGCACCTGGTCGTTGGGAGCGTCGAGCCGCTTGTAGCAGCCGAAGACGCTGTCCGAGTCGGGCTTCTGGAACGAAGTGACGACGGCGCCCGCGCCGTTGGTGAAATTCATGACGCCGCCCGACACACGGCCGTAGTACTTGATGTTCGGCTGGTCGGCGAACGGGGTCACCGTCAGCGTCGAGCCTGCGTACTTGCTCCACACCCGGTTGATGTAGTCGTCCATGACGCCCGCCGGCAGGGCGCCGGCCTCGATGCCGTGGCCGGGCGCGAGAGCCCGCAGCACGGTGCCGTCGGAGCGGGTCTGAATCAGGTCGGCCCAGCCGCCCGGCTGTCCCCGCAGGGCGTTGTAGAAGCCGTTGTAGCCGCCCGGCTTCAGATGACCGGTGTTCCTGACGGTCCCGTTGCCCGCCTTGACGCCGACCGCGTACGGCGCGGAGAACATGTCGACCTGGGTGCTGTTGATCCACAGACCGGAGTCGTTGAGCGTGTACTCCGACCAGTTGAAGAGGATGTTCCTGTTCGGGTCGCTCGGATTCTGCACGGCAGGCTGCACCAGACCGCCGGTGGTCAGCTTGAACGCCAGCTTCTGGCCGTAGGAAAAGTAGATCCGGCCGGAGAACTTCGGCATCCGGATCGTCCTGGACTGGCCGGCCGGCGGTCCGGCGATCGACGCGTCGGGCGCGGGGGTGGGCGGATTGCCGCCGACCGGCCAGGGATGGAAGGTGCCGTTGGCATCGGCCCAGCCCTGCTGGCCGGTACTGAGCAAAGTGCCGAGGTTGTACAGGTAGATGGGCTCACTGCGGCCCGAGTTGTTGGTGAATTTCAGTGGAATGGTCGCGGGCACCGCGGCCTCGGCCCGCGCCGTGGGCCCTGCCGTCGTGAACCCCGCCGCGCACAGCAGCACGGCGATCAGTAACGCCGGCAACTTTCGCATGGCAAGCACGCTCCACCTCCTCGTCAGTCGACTGAGAGCGCTCTCAGAATCAGGCCCGGGGAAGTGGTCGTCAAGGTTTTGAACACAACTGTGCGCGGTGCCGGACGCTGTCCCGGGCCGGCCCCTGCCCGGCGGTCAGTCGATGCGGTACGACTCCAGCAGCCTCAGCCAGACCTCGCTGGTCGTCGGAAAGGCGGGAACCGCGTGCCACAACCGCTCGATCGGCACCTCACCCACGACCGCGACGGTGGCCGAATGCAGCAGCTCGCCGACACCGGGCCCGACGAACGTGACGCCGAGCAGGATCTCGCGGTCCAGGTCGACCACCATCCTGGCGCGGCCGCGGTAGCCGTCGGCGTACAGACCGGCGCCCGACACCGCGCCCAGGTCGTAGTCGACGGCGCGGACCCGGTGGCCCGCCTTCTCGGCCTCGGCCAGCGAAAGCCCGACCGCCGCGGCCTCCGGGTCGCTGAAAACCACCTGCGGTACGGCCGCGTGGTCGGCGGTCGCGCTGTGCGCACCCCAGCGGTCGGTCTCCAGCAGCGGCACATGCTGCGCCCTGGCCGCGATGACGGCTCCCGCGATCCGGGCCTGGTACTTGCCCTGATGGGTCAACAGGGCACGGCGGTTCACATCGCCGGCGGCGTACAGCCAATCACTGCCTTCCACCCGGCAGGTGTCGTCGACCGACAGCCAGGAGCCGGGTTCCAGGCCGACCGACTCCAGGCCGATGCCGTCCGTGCGCGGCGCGCGCCCGGTGGCGAAGAGCACCTCGTCGGCCTCGACGCGGTCGCCGCCCTCCAGGACCAGCGTGACCGGACCGGTCCCGCCCGGGCGTTCGACGGCTGCCACGGAGGCGCTCAGCCGGACATCGGCGCCGGCCTCGGTGAGCGCCTCGACGATGTACTCGCCGACGAACGGCTCCATGCGCGGCAGCAGCCCGCCGCCACGCACCAGCAGCGTGACCTGCGAACCCAGCCCCTGCCACGCGGTGGCCATCTCGGTCCCGACCACGCCGCCGCCGACGATCGCGAGCCGCCCGGGCGCCCGCCGGGCGCTGGTGGCCTCACGGCTCGTCCATGCCTTCGCGCCCAGCAGGCCGGGGATGTCGGGCAGGACGGCGCGGCTGCCGGTGCACACCACGACGGCGTGCCGGGCGGTCAGGCAGTGGCGCTCCCTCTCCGGGCCTTCCACGACCACCGACTTCGGACCGTGCAGTTTTCCTTGGCCGCGGTAGATGCGGACCCCGATCGAGTCCAGCCAGGCGACCTGGCCGTCGTCCTTCCAGTGCGAGACCATCGCATCGCGCCTGGCCAGCACGGACTCGGTGTCCAGCGACCCCTGCACCGAAGCGCTCAGACCGGGCAGACGGCGTGCGTCGGCGCGGGCCAGCACGGGGCGCAGCAGCGTCTTGCTCGGGATACAGGCCCAGTACGAGCATTCGCCGCCGATCAGTTCGCTTTCCACGAGCGCGGTGCTCAGGCCCGCCGCCCTGGTGCGATCCACCACATTCTCCCCGACAGGGCCCCCGCCCAGCACCACGACGTCGTACTCCACAGCTTGGGTCATAGGGACCAGTCTGATCCCGGGTGTGCCCCTTGGCCACATGGGCAGGGGCAGGAATAGCGGAGCCCCGGGCACCGTTGTCCGGGGCGAGTCCGCCGGACGTCAACAGCGTCAGGAAGAGGTAGCGCGTCATGAGCACTGTTGAGCTCACCAAGGAGAACTTCGATCAGGTCGTGTCCGACAACGAGTTCATCCTGATCGATTTCTGGGCTTCGTGGTGTGGTCCTTGCCGGCAGTTCGCCCCGGTCTTCGAGAGTGCTTCCGAGCGCCACCCGGACCTGGTCTTCGCCAAGGTCGACACCGAGGCCCAGCAGGAGCTCGCCGCCGCGTTCGAGATCCGCTCGATTCCCACGCTGATGATCGTCCGTGACAGTGTCGCTGTCTTCTCGCAGCCCGGTGCACTGCCCGAGACGATGCTGGAGGACGTGATCGGTCAGGCGCGTGCGCTGGACATGGACGAGGTCCGCAAGTCGATCGAGGACGCCAGGAGCGGCGCCGCTGAGGGCTGACGACGGCGCGCCCGCGGGGGCGTCCGTACGCGGCAGGGGCCGCAACCGCATCGATGCGGTCGCGGCCCCTCGGTGTGCCGGGCGGGTGTCCCGTGGTCCGGTGACATCGTCAGCGCTCGAGGACGAGCGCGATGCCCTGGCCCACGCCGATGCACAGGGCCGCGACGCCGGTGCCGGAGCCCGCGGCGGCCAGCTGGTGGGCGACCGAGCCGGCCAGCCGGGCCCCCGACGCGCCGAGCGGATGACCGATGGCGATGGCGCCACCGCGGGCGTTGACCAGCGCGGGGTCCAGTTCGGGCCATTCGGCCAGACAACCGAGGGACTGGGCGGCGAAGGCCTCGTTGAGCTCGAAGGTGGTCAGATCGGCGAAGGTCCGGCCGGCCTTGGCGAGCGCCCGCCCGACCGCCTCGACCGGGCCGAGGCCGAACAGCTGCGGCTCGATCCCGGTGACTGCCGAGGCGCGGATCCGGGCGAGAGGCTCCCGCCCGGTCGCCCGCAGTCCTTCCTCGTCGACCAGCAGCAGCGCCGCGGCGCCGTCGTTGAGCGGGGACGAGCTGCCTGCCGTCACCGTGCCGTCCGTGCGGAACGAGGGCTTGAGCTTGGCGAGTGCCTCCATGGACGTGGAGTCGCGGATGCACTCGTCGCGGGGCAGGTCAACGCCCTCGTACGCGACCACCTCGCCGTCGTACAGTCCCTTCGCCCATGCTTCGGCGGCCTTGCGGTGGCTCGCCAGCGCGAAGGCGTCCTGCTGCTCGCGGGTGATGCCGTGCTTGTCGGCCACGAGCTCGGCACCCTCACCGAGCGCCACGGTCCACTCGGCGGGCATCCTCGGGTTGACCATGCGCCAGCCGAGCGTGGTCGAGTGGAGCTGCTGATGGCCTGCGGGGTAGGCCCGTTCGGGCTTCTGCAGCACCCAGGGGGCGCGGGACATCGACTCGACGCCGCCCGCGACGGCGACCGACGCATCGCCCAACGCGATCGCACGCGCGGCCTGGATGACGGCTTCCATTCCCGAGCCGCACAGGCGGTTGACGGTGACACCGGGGACCGAGACCGGCAGACCCGCCAGTAGAACCGCCATCCGGGCGACGTCGCGATTGTCCTCGCCCGCGCCGTTGGCGTCGCCGAAGACGACATCGTCGATACGGGAAGGGTCGAGCTCCGGCGAGCGGTCCACGAGCGCCTTGACCACGTGCGCGGCCAGGTCGTCGGGGCGTACGGAGGCGAGGGCGCCCCCGAACCTGCCGATCGGCGTGCGGACGGCGTCGACGATGTAGACGTCGCGGATGCTCATCGGTCTCTCCCGGGGCTGGGGCGTTCGGGGTGGGCGTTGTTCGCCTGCGTCTGTTCGCCTGGTGAACTTTGGTTCACAATTGATCCGCGCCCGAGTCTCTGCCCGGCGCTGCCCGCTGTCAACGGCCGAAGGAGCACGTCGTATGCCCATCGACTCGTCCGCCATGGTCGGACCGCTGGCGCGTGGGCTCGCCGTCCTGCGCGCGCTGTCCGCGCCGGGCGCGGACGACCGCATGCGCCACAGCGACCTCGCACGTGCCACCGGGCTGGCCCGCTCGACCGTCGACCGGGCCCTGTCCACGCTCGCCCGGCTCCGTCTCGTGCGCGGTGACGGGCGTGAGGTGGCGCTCGCGCCCCGGCTGCTGGAGCTGAGCGGGGCGTATCTGCGCGCGAGCGGGATCCCGGCGGCGCTGGGGACCGAGGTGGACAAGCTCGCGGACGAGTTCGACGCGTCGGTCTCGGTGGCGGTCCCGGACGGGGACCTGGTGCGGATCGTGCTGCGGGCGTCGCGCAGGCGCACCATGAACCTCAACTTCCGGGTGGGAGATGCGCTGCCGGCCGAGCGCTGTGCGCCGGGCGCGCTGTTCCGGGACGACGCGCTGGAATGGGCGGGCGACGACCAGCTGATCGAGCCCGGACTGGTGGCGGTCTCGGTGCCGCTGCGCGACCCCCTCGGCCGCGTCGTGTGCGCGGTCAGCGTCGCGAGCCATGCGAACCGGCACACCGTGGAGTCTCTGTCCCGGGCCGTACTCCCGCGCCTGCGGGAACTGCGCGGCCCTCTGGAGTCCGCGCTCGCCGCGCCGCGACCGGCGCCGGACACCGCGGCGTCCGCCCCCGAGGCGTCCCTCGAGGTCAAGCGCGAGATCGGTCCCGGCTATCTGCAGTCCCTGGCCCGGGGGCTCGACGTGCTCCGGGCGCTGGGCGGGGACACGGGCGAGGGTATGCCGCTGACAGCGGTGGCGGCGGCGGCCGGGCAGCCGAGGGCAACCGCCGGACGGGCGCTGCTGACTCTGGAGGGGCTCGGTCTGGTGCGCCTGGCGGACGGGCGGTTCGCGCTGCGGCCACGGGTGCTCGAACTGGGCTGTGCGCGGCTTGGCGCGCTGGGTATGACCGACGTCGCGCAGCCGCATCTGGCGGACCTGGTGCGCCAGGTACAGGAGTCGGCGTCGCTCGCGGTACTCGACGGCAACGAGATCCGCTACGCGGCGCGGGTGGGGACGGTACGCATCATGAGTATCGACATCACGGTCGGCACCCGTTTCCCGGCGTACGCGACCGCGATGGGGCGCGTGCTGCTGGCCGGGCTCCCGCCCGGCGGGCGACCGCCCCTGCCGCCCGAGCTCCCGGCCCTGACCGGCCACACCGTGACCTCACCGGCCCGGCTGGGCGCCCTGCTCGACGAGGTCGCGGCATCCGGCCACGCTCTGGTCGACCAGGAACTCGAGGAGGGCCTGCGATCACTGGCCGTTCCGGTGCGGGACGGCGCGGGCCGGGTGGTGGCCGCGCTGAACGTCGCCCAGCATGCCGGCCGGGACACGGCGGAAGGGATGAGCGCGGCGCTGCTGCCCGCGCTGCGGGAGACGGCGAGGCGTATCGAGACGGAGCTGAGGGCGCTGGGAAGCGTGGGCGCGGGCGCTGCGCCGCCCCTCGGGCCGGGCTCCGAGGCCTGAACGGCATCGTGGGCCGGACGGGAGAAGAGGCCGGCGCGTGCCTGGCAGCCCTGCTCCTCGCGGGTCCTCGCGAGCGGGATTCCGGTGCGCGCGGATGGCCAGGCAGGAGCCGATGCGGGGCCGGCATCCGTGCTCGAAGGGATACGGGGCGTTCGCGGCACGCAGCGTGCGGGGGCGGTTTCCGTCCGACGGCTGTGGGCAGTGCCTGCCGGGGCACGCGAGGTTCGGCAAGATCCGAAAGAGGTGTTCCGCGCCCGGGGACCGCCGTCGGCCCGGCCCCGCCGCCCTGCACCGGCCGTCGCCGCCGCCCGACGCGTACGCCGGCCGCTGAGGCGGGCGGGACGTGCCTCCCGCAGTCTCAGGTCTCTTTCGACTCGATGACACGGACCGAGAGGCCGTAGTCCAGTTCCGCGCCGTCCACCAGCAGTGCCTCGACCGTAAGGGTGGCCGGGTCGATGTCGGCCTCCACGCCGTCGCCGACATAGCGCGGGTAGCCGGAGCGGCCGAGCTGCCCGGTCGCCTCCACGACAGCCGATCGGATGGCGTGTTCGGCCAGGTGGGCGGCGTCATCGCCTTCGATGTGCTCGGGCACCACCAGGATCTCGAAGCGCTGCGGATGAGTGCTCATGCCAGCGACGCTAGACACCCGTCGCCCGGGGCGCATGTCGTCACCGGCGCGTGGGGGCAGGGCTGCGGGTCAGCTGGACTCTCGGTGCACCGGGCGCGCCGTCATCAGGTCATGGTGTTCGGGCTCGCTGCCCGGATCACGCACGACGCGGTCCACGAGCTCCGCCAGTCTGCGGCCCGCGACCAGGTCGATCGCTACGGTGCTCAGGCGCGGGCGCAGCAGCCTGCCGAGGAGCAGATCGTCCGCGCCGACCACGGCACTCTCGCGCGGCACGTCGATGCCCTCGTCCTGCAGGGCACGCATCAGCAGCATCGCGTACTCGTCGTTGTAGGCGAACACGGCATCGAGCCGAAGTGAGCGCCAGCGGGCGGCGAGTGCCTGGGCCGATTCCACCTCGTACGCCATGGGCAGGGGCTCGATGCGCGCGCCCTTGCAGGCCGCGGCGTTCCGGGCGCCCTCGAAACGGGGTTCGCAGAACATCCGCAGCCCGTGCTCCTCGGGCATGACGACGCCGATCGACCGCCTGCCCCGCCCGATCAGATGCGTGACGGCGCAGCCGCCCACCTCGCGCTGGTCCATCACGAGCGAGTGCGCGCCCTCGACGCGCCGCGGTCCGAGCGTTATCACCGCCCGCGCGCCGGAGCGTTTGAGCACGTCCACGCCGTGAGGGGTGAGTGTCACCTCACCGAGCGAGACGACGGCGACGGGGCGCAGTTCGGCCCAGGCGCGGGCGGCCTCGTCGCCGTCGAGCCCGATGCCTCCGTACTGGACGACGGTGTAGTCGAGGCGGCGCAGGGCGGACTGGAATTCACCCAGGAAGCGGCTGTAGAGCGGCCCGACCGGTATGTGCGTTCCGGGCAGCAGCACCATACGGGTGTGTCCCGCGCGCAGGCTGCGGGCGGCGGCATGGGGTACGTATCCCAGTTCCTCGGCGGCTTCCCGCACGCGGCGGCGGGTGGGCTCGCTGATCCGTACGGCGGCGGTGTTGTTGAGCACGTAGGAGACGGTGGCCCGTGAGACTCCGGCCAGCCGGGCGACGTCGGCACTGGTGGGGACGGAGCGTTCCAACGGCTGTTCGGGTGTCTGGCTCATCGCCCTCGGCATACTTCCAGACCCGTGTGGGGGCGGGATCCGAGGTGTGGCCGGAAACGTCCGTGGCTATCGCCGGGTCCAACTGCGCCCCGGCCCGGCTGCCTTGAGGTCGGCGACGAGCGGTATGGCTGGATCCGAATGGCCTCGAGGTCCTACGGTGAACCGGTGACGATCTTCTCCCGTTCCACCCGCCCGAACGGCCCCGGCCACCCGAACAGCCCTGACGACCCCGCCGGCCTGCCCGGCCGCGGCGGCCCCGGGGCGACGACCGAGGCCGACCCCTCGCAGGTAGGTCCGGTCCGCACCTCCTACGCCCCGGACCGCGACGGCGATCCCGACCCCGGCGAGGTCGTGTGGACGTGGGTGCCGTACGAGGAGAACGACGGCCGGGGCAAGGACCGGCCGGTGCTGGTGGTGGCCAGGGAGCCGGCCGGCACCCTGCTCGCCGTGCAGCTGTCCAGCAAGCCGCACGACGACGACCGCGAGTGGGTGGCGATCGGCGAAGGGCCCTGGGACAGCGCACGGCGGCCGTCGTGGGTGGACATCGACCGGGTGCTGCGGGTGCACGAGGACGGGATGCGCCGTGAGGCGTGCGCCCTGGACCGGCCGCGGTTCGACACGGTCGTGCGGCGGCTGCGCGAGCGCTACGGCTGGAGCTGAGCGGCGAATGTGCGCCTGAAGGCGCCGAGCGTCGCCCGTCCGGCCGTACGGTCCAGCACCGCGAAGACGATCTCGTCGAAGTGCCCGGCGAATCGGCCCCCCGGACCGAGCAGGGCGTGGAAGGCCCCGGCGACCGCCGCCGGGTCGTTGCGGAAGACTCCGCAGCCCCATGCGCCGAGCACCAGTCTGCGGTAGCCGCACTCGGCGGCCGTCTCCAGGACCCGCTCCGCCCGGGCGGCGAGAGCGGCAGGGATGCGGTGCGCCTCGCCGGGCGTACGGCTGGTGATCACGCCCGCGTTGGGGGCGGGCGAGGTCAGGAAGCCGACCGTGCAGGGCCGCTCCAGCAGGCGTCCGCGCTCGTCGCGGAAGACCGGCACGCCGGGTGAGTGGATGACGCGGTCGGTGTAGAACGGGCTGCGCTCGGCCCGGTGGTGGGCGTAGAACTCGGGAGCCCGCAGCAGCGTCGCGTACAGGGCCGACGCACGGCACAGCGCCTCTTCCTGGGCCTGCGCGCCATTGAGATAGCCGCCTCCGGGATTGCGCGCGGAGGCGAAGTTGAGGACGGCGACGGCGCCCGGTCCGGCCCCGGTCATCCGGCGGGCCGCTTCCGTGCTGCTCTCGCCCGTGACCTCGAAGGTCGTGGTGCGGTCGGTGTCCGGTGTCACCGGTACGGCTCCCGGCCCGTACATCCGTGTGCCCGCCAGCGCGGCGGCGAACTCCTTCGACATCACCACCTCGCTCCCGTCCGGCAGGCGGTAGCCGCCCGCCTCGACGATCTCCTCGGTCTGCCGTGCGATCCCCCGCAGTCGTGCACTCATGGCGGACATCGTCCGTGACCAGCGGCGGGTACGGCAAACATATTTCGGCTCCTCAGGGGCACCCTTGTGCGAACCTGTGGCCGTGGCCTTAGGTTGGCAGAGTGCCTTCGAAGGAGGAGTCGATCATGCCGCCACCCGATGCCGACGACCGCGGCCGTCGGATATCCGAGGACGAGGCCGAGGACCTGCTCCGATGTATCTGCTTCAAGAACGGCCCGCCCCGCACCGTGGGGGCGGAGCTCGAATGGCTGGTCCAGGAGCGCGGACGGCCGGAGCGCCGGGTCGCCGCAGACCGCCTCGCCGCTGCTTACGCCCAGGTACGTGCACTACCGCTCGATTCCGCTCTCACCTTCGAACCCGGCGGCCAGCTGGAGCTCAGCTCGCGACCTGCCGCCACCCTGATGGAGTGCATCGACTCGCTCGCCGCCGATCTGGAGTCCGTCCGCACGGCACTCGCCCCGGCAGGCCTCACTCTCATCGGACTCGGACTCGATCCCTGCAATCCGCCGCGCCGACTGCTGCACGAGCCCCGTTACGACGCCATGGAGGCGTATCTGGACCGGTCGGGTCCGGCGGGGCGGGCCATGATGTGCAGCTCGGCCGCCATCCAGGTCTGTGTGGACGCGGGTGAGGCGGAGCCCGGCCCGCTCGGCCACGGCAGACGCTGGCAGCTGGCCCATCTGCTGGGCGCGGTGCTGCTGGCCGCGTTCGCCAATTCCCCGGCCCGCGCAGGGCGCTACACCGGCTGGCGGTCGACGCGGCAGGCGGTATGGGCGGCCCTCGACCCCGTACGGCCGGTCGCGCCGCCTCTGCACGCGGAGCCGCGCTCGGCCTGGGCCGCGCACGCGCTGGACGCACCGGTGATGTGTGTGCGCCACGACGAGGGCCCCTGGGACATGCCCCGTGGGCTCAGTTTCCGGCAGTGGATACGCTCGGGCGCACCCCGCCCACCCACCAGAGACGATCTCGAATACCACCTGACCACGCTCTTTCCTCCGGTGCGCCCGCGCGGCCACCTGGAGTTGCGGATGATCGACGCCCAGCCGGGCGAGCACGGCTGGATGGTGCCGATCGCCGTCACCGCGGCCCTGTTCGACGATCCCGAGGCGGCCGAGACGGTGTACCGCGCCGTCAAACCCCTTGCCGAGACGGCCAATTCGCTGCCCGCACCGCTCAACCCCCTGTGGGTACAGGCCGCGCGCCACGGTCTGGCCGACCCCGAGCTGCACGCCACCGCCATTGTCTGCTTCACCGCCGCGCTGGAGGCGCTGGAGCGCCTCGGCGTATCCGCGGCCGTGTCCGGTGCGGTCGCCGCATTCCATGAGCGCCATGTCCTGCCGGGGCGCTGCCCCGCCGACGATCTGCGCCTTCCCTCCCTGGTTAAGGAACTTGGCCCATGACCGACGATCTGCGCGGGCGCGCCCTGGAGGCGCTCACCACCGCCCGTACCCGTACCGCGACCCTCACCTCGTGCGTGGACGACGACGAACTGACCACCCAGCACTCGCCGTTGATGTCCCCCCTGGTGTGGGACCTGGCGCACATCGGCAACCAGGAGGAGCAGTGGCTGCTCCGTACCGTCGGCGGGCGGGACGCGCTGCGGCCCGAGATCGACTCGATCTACGACGCCTTCGAGCATCCGCGTGCGCTGCGGCCCACGCTGCCGCTGCTCGCCCCGGCCGAGGCACGTATCTACGCCTCCGACGTCCGCGGGCGTGTGCTGGACATTCTGGAGCGCATGCCGCTGGAGGGCAGCCCGCTGGTGGACGCCGGGTTCGCGTTCGGGATGATCGCCCAGCACGAACAGCAGCACGACGAGACCATGCTGATCACCCATCAGCTCAGGAAGGGGCCGGCCGCACTGACCGCGCCCGAACCCCCCGCCGACGGCGACGGGTCCCTGCCGCGCGAAGTCCTCGTCCCCGGTGGCCCGTTCACCATGGGCACCTCCACGGAACCCTGGGCACTGGACAACGAGCGGCCGGCGCACGAGCGCCTGGTGCCCGCGTACTACATCGACACGGTGCCGGTGACCTGTGGCGCGTACCAGGCGTTCATAGAGGACGGCGGATACACCGAGCGCCGCTGGTGGGCGGACGAGGGCTGGGACCAGATCCGGCAGCACGGCATCGGCGCGCCGCTGTTCTGGCGGAGTGAGGGCGGGGTGTGGCTGCGCCGCCGCTTCGGGAGGGTGGAGGAGGTGCCGCCCGACGAGCCGGTGCTGCACGTGAGCTGGTACGAGGCCGACGCGTACGCCCGCTGGGCCGGGCGACGGCTGCCCACCGAGGCCGAGTGGGAGAAGGCCGCCCGGCACGACCCCGCCTCCGGCCGGGTACGACGCTACCCGTGGGGCGACGAGGATCCGACGCCCACGCACGCCAACCTGGGCCAGCGTCATCTGCGGCCCGCCGCGGCCGGCAGCTATCCGGGCGGCGCCTCCCCGCTGGGTGTGCGACAGCTGATCGGAGATGTGTGGGAGTGGACCTCGAGCGACTTCCTGGCCTATCCAGGCTTCGCCGCGTTCCCCTACCGCGAGTACTCCGAGGTCTTCTTCGGCAGTGAGCACAAGGTGCTGCGCGGCGGCTCGTTCGCCGTGGACCCGGTGGCCTGCCGGGGCACCTTCCGCAACTGGGACCTGCCCGTGCGGCGGCAGATCTTCTCGGGCTTCCGTACGGCGCGGAGTGCGGATGTGCATGCGGGGGCTCAGGCCTGATGTGCCGTCATATTGCTTTTCTCGGACCGCCGCAGCCGCTCGGCGCACTCCTCGTCGACCCCCCGCACGCCCTGCTGCGCCAGTCCTGGGCGCCGCGCCGCCAGCGGTACGGCACGGTCAACGCGGACGGCTTCGGAGTCGGCTGGTACGCCGAGGGTGACCCAGTGGCCGCCCGTTACCGGCGTGCCGTGCCGATCTGGGCCGATCTCTCGTTCGCCGATCTCGCCCGGGTCGTGAGCAGCACAGCGGTACTGGCCGCGGTGCGCGACGCGACCGAGGCGGGCGCGGACGGCGAGGCGGCAGCCGCCCCGTACGCCGCCGGACGGTGGCTGTTCAGCCACAACGGCGCGGTGGCGGGCTGGCCCGCCTCGCTGGCGCCGCTCGCCGCGACGCTGCCCGCGGCGGACCTCCTCTCGCTGGAGGCCCGCTGCGACGCGGCGCTGCTGTGGGCGCTGGTGCTGCACCGGCTGCGCGCGGGCGACGGCCTCGGCCAGGCACTCGCCGACACCGTCCGCGAGACGGCGGAGGCCGCGCCGGGATCCCGGCTCAATCTGCTGCTCACCGACGGCCGGGAGATCGCCGCAACCGCGTGGGGCGACACCTTGTGGTACCTGACCGAGCCCGGCCGACGCACGGTCGTGGCCTCCGAGCCGTACGACGACGATCCACTGTGGCAGGAGGCGCCCGATCGCACCTTGCTCATCGCGACCCGCACCGACGTCCTGCTGACCGAGCTCAAGGAGCCCAATCGATGAGCCCGTTCCTGCTCACCCGCACCCTGCCCGAGGACGCGACGGACGCCGCACTGCGGTCCGACGTGCTGCACGGCCTGACCCGTACCCCCAAGGAGCTGCCGCCCAAGTGGTTCTACGACGCACGTGGCAGTGAGCTGTTCGAGGAGATCACCCGACTGCCCGAGTACTACCCCAGCCGGGCGGAACGGGAGATCCTGGCCGCCCGTGCCACCGAGATCGCCGCGGCGAGCGGCGCACGCACCCTGGTGGAGCTGGGATCCGGGTCGTCGGAGAAGACCCGTTATCTGCTGGACGCACTGCCCGGCCTGGACAGCTATGTGCCCGTCGATGTCAGCGAGAGCGCGCTCACCGGCGCGGCGCAGGCGCTGCTCGCCGAGCGGCCCGCGCTGAACGTGCATGCGCTGATCGCCGACTTCACCCGGGGGCTTGCGCTGCCCGGGACCCCGGGGCCGCGTCTGGTCGCCTTCCTCGGCGGCACGATCGGCAACCTGCTGCCCGCCGAGCGGGCGGTGTTCCTGCGCTCGGTGCGCTCGCTGCTGGCACCCGGGGACAGTCTGCTGCTGGGCACGGACCTGGTGAAGGACGAGGGCGTGCTCGTACAGGCCTACGACGACGCGGCCGGGGTGACGGCGGAGTTCAACAAGAACGTGCTGGCGGTCATCGCCCGGGAGCTGGGCGCCGACGTCGACCCGGCCGACTTCGACCATGTCGCCCGGTGGGACAGCGAGAACGAGTGGATCGAGATGCGGCTGCGGGCGCGCTCGGCACTGACGGTGAAGATCCCCGAGCTGGATCTGGTGGTGCCGTTCGAGGCAGGCGAGGAGCTGCGCACGGAGGTGTCCGCGAAGTTCCGTCAGGAGGGCGTGCGCAAGGAACTCGCCGATGCGGGTATGGAGTTGACGCATTGGTGGACGGACGAGGAGGGCAGGTTCGCGCTCAGTCTCGCGACGTCGGGCGACACGGTGTCGCGCCGGCCGATGCCGCGTTGAGCGAGAGTGGGCCGGACGGCGTCGCGCTGAGGGACGTTCCGCTGTGCGACGTCCCGCCCAGTGACGACCCGCTGGGCGGCCGCGGCCAGTGAGCGGCGGTCGGCACAGGCTCCCGGGAGGATCGGCGGCAGCAGCCGTATCTCCGCGGTGAGCCCGCCGGCCGCCACCACCCGCCACAGCGACGCGGTCAGCGGGTCCTCGCCGACGAACGCGGCCGCGCCGGTGGGCGAGTAGCTGATGTGTACGGGCTGGACGGCGACGCCCGCGTCCAGGGCGGCCTGGAAGGCGGCCGGCCGGAATCTTCCCTGGTCACGGCCGCACCAGGTGGAACCCTCGGGGAAGACGACCAGCCTGGCGCCGCCGCGCATGACCGCCGCCATGGACGCCACGGTCGCCGGCAGCGTGCGCAGCCGGTCCCGTTCCAGGAACACCGTGCCGCCGCGGGCTGCGATCGGCCCGAGGACCGGCCAGCGGCGGATCTCGCTCTTGGCGACCATCCGCCCGGGGAGTATCGCCGCGACCAGCGGGATGTCCAGCCAGGAGATGTGGTTGGCGACCACGAGGGACGCCCGCCGCGGCTGCGCGCGTCCGACGATCCGTATGCGTACCCCGAAGGCGCGCAGCACCGCACGCGCCCAGCAGCGGGTCAGCCGGTCACGGAAACCGGCGCCGAGAAGCAGGGCGAGCGGCGCGAGCAGCACACCGGCGGCGACGGCCGAGGTGCCGGCCAGCAGCCGGGCACCGGCGGCGATCCGGCCGGCCGCCGGGCCGTGATGGGTGGCGCAGCCCTGCGGCGTGCAGGGGGCAGTGGGCAGCCAGGCGCTCATCGCACAGGAGCAAGGGAGAGGAAGTGCCGCAGGTAACGGGGGTTGGTGCGGTGCAGGGAGAGCAGGACGTACAGGTCGGCGACGCCGAAGTCCGGGTCGTGGGCCGGTGCCCCGCACACCCAGGCGCCGAGCCGCAGATAGCCGCGCAGCAGCGGGGGGAGCTCGGTGCGCCCTTCGGGCCGGGCGACGGCGTCGGGGCTCCACAGCTTGTGCGGGGTGACCCAGTACTCCTCGGGTGCGAGGTGTTTGGCCTTCACCGTGTCCCAGGTGGCTGCCGCGAGCGTGCCGCCGTCCGCGAGCGGGACGGAGCAGCAGCCGGCCAGCCAGTTGTGCCCGCTGCGGGTCATGTAGCGCGCCAGGCCCGCCCAGATCAGCGCGATGACGGCGCCGTTGCGGTGCAGGGGGTGCACGCAGGAGCGGCCGACCTCGACGAGGTCGTGACGGATGGGGTCGAGCCGGGAGAGGTCGAACTCGGTCTCCGAGTAGATCCGTCCGGCGACGCGGGCACGCTCGGGCGGCAGCAGCCGGTAGGTGCCGACCACATCCCCGGTGTCGGCCTCCCGTACCAGCAGATGGTCGCAGTACGCGTCGAAGGCATCGATGTCGAGGCCTGGCTCCGGACCGTCCAGCCGGGCACCCATCTCCCCGGCGAACACCTGGTGGCGCAGCCGCTGTGCGGCCCGTACCCCCTCCTGGTCGCGGGCGAGCGAGACGACGTAGCGTGGCTCGCCGTTCTCGGGGACGGGGACGGGAACGACGGCCGGCGCGGGCGCGGTCGCCTGGGCGGGCAGCGGGGCGGGAACGACGAGGGGGGATGCGGGCATGGCGGGCTCCTGTGCCGGACGAAGGGGGCGGACCGCGGGTGCGGCGGCCCGGCTCCTTACTTCTTCCGTGGCCGACTGGATTCGACATGACCGCCCGGCGGAGAGCGGATGTGCGAACGCTGAATGCCGGGCATTGGCGGCGTCAGGGCAACAGCCCCAAGGTGATGCGCTTGGAGGCGGCACGGGCCGCGCGGGCGGGGTCCGCGCCCTGGAGCACGGCCGTCATGTACGGCTTGATCGGATTGTCGGCCTCGACATCGGCCCACTGCGGTGAGTTCGGGGTGGCTCTGCCCTGCGCCGCGCCCGCGGCCATCGCCGCCGTGCTCTCCTCCCCCTCGATGACATCGGCGAGGGTGGTCTTGTTGGGAACGTAGTTCATGGTCCTGGCCAGGTCCCTCTGCCACTGTTCGCTCGCCAGCGCCTTGACGACCTCCACGCCCGCGGCCCGCTCCCGCGCGTTCTCGGGCACGATCAGATCCGAACCGCCGGTGAACACCGAGCCGGGCACGGACGACGTCTTGCCCGGTACCGGGAAGTAGCCGAGCTTCCCCTTGAGCGCCGGGTTCGCCTTCTCGATGACGGTCGCCGCGCCCGGTATCGCGATCATCTGGGCGACCGTGCCCTCGGCGAAGACGTCGGCCTGTGGCGGTGTCATCTCGTCGGCGTTCCTGGGCCCGTTGCCGTGCGACTGGAGCTTCTTGTAGAACTCCATGCCGCGCAGCGCCGCCGGGGTGTGAAGCGTCCCCTCCCAGCCGCTGCCGCGCTCGACGGCCAGCTCGCCGCCCTCGTCCCAGATGAAGCCCGCCAGGGTGTACCAGTCCTGGCCCGAGAGATAGATGCCCTGGTTGCCGCCGACGTCGAGTCTCTCGGAGACCTCCAGCCACTCGGTGCGGGTCTTCGGGGGCACTTTGATGCCCGCTTCGGCGAACAGGTCCTTGTTATAGATGACGACGCGATTGGCGGCATACCAGGGGATACCGTACTGCGAGCCGTCGATGCTGCCCGGTTCCGCGAGGCCGGGCAGCCACTCCTCGTTGCCGAGGTCGCGTACCGATTCGAGGGTGAGGTCGAGCAGACCGTCGCTCTGCGCGTACTGGGCGACCTGGGTGTTGCCGACCTCGATGACGTCCGGGGCGCTGTCGCTCCCGAGCACGGTGGTGATCTTCTTACCGATGCCCGTCCACTCCTGGAAGGTGACCTCCAGATCGACGGACGGATGATCCTTCTCGTACGCGGTGGTGAAGCGCTCGAGAAATTCCTCGGAAACGCTGTCCTGCATCAGCCAGATCCGCACGGTGTGCGTGTCGGAACCGGTACCCGGAACGAGCCCGCAGCCGCCGAGCGTGGCGGCGCACACGAGTGCGGCGGGCAGAGCGAGCGAGCGGTTCAGCACCAGAGGTCACCTTCTGCGTGGGCAAGGAGGATGGACCCGACGTGGGGGGAAGCGCGCGCGCTCGCCAGGGTGTGTGGGCTGGATTTTGGTATGGACCAAAGGGTCGGTCAAGACCGCGCAGGGAGGCCGAGAGCCCGCCGCGGTGCCGAGGCGATCGCTGTGCCGGCCCCTGTCGGTCCGTCATGGGGTCACGGGGGCGGTGTCCTCGAAGGCCGGCCCGGTAGCCCGGGGGGCGGCGCGCGTGAGCCGGCCTGCTACGGAGTGAGAACCTGGTCCGCCTCGCGCGCCGCCCCGGGGTGGGGCACGGTGGAGTGAACGCATGAGAGGAGCGCGACGCACATGTCGAATCACACCTACCGGGTCACCGAGATCGTGGGCAGCTCGCAGGAGGGCCTCGACCAGGCCATTCGCAACGGCATCGCCCGGGCGTCCCAGACACTGCGGGAACTCGACTGGTTCGAGGTCACCCAGATCCGCGGCCATATGGTGGACGGGCAGATCGAGCACTTCCAGGTCGGCCTGAAGGTCGGCTTCCGGCTCGAGGACGGCGTCTGACCGGTCCGGTACGGGTCACCCGGCGGGTACGGCCCCCGTCGGCGCGTCCCGGCGGATACGGTCCCGGCCGGCGCGGCCCGGCGGCATGGCGCGCACAAGGGCACAGGGCAGGTCAGGTGCGGCCCTTGCGCTCCTGAGCGTCCCGCATCGCGGCGGTCGCACCGCCGGCCCATCGGGCCCTTACGACCCGGAAACCCGCCCGCTCGACGTCGTCGCACACCAACTCGTCGTCGTCCACCAGCATCCGGATCTCCCGGTCGCGGCCGAGCCTGCGCAGGATCTCCAGCTTGGTCCTGCGGGCCGGCCGCCGGTCGTCGTTGCGCCGCATGAAAACGCGCCCCTCGGGCAGGCCCTGCGCCTCGAGCCAGTCGAGGGTGTCCTTCCGGCACCGCTCGGGCCGACCTGTGAGGTAGACGACCTCGGACTCCGCCGTGGCCGCCAGACACAACGCCACGCCCTCGTCGAGGGGTTGGTCCTGGGGCGCGGCCGCGAAGAAGGCATCCCAGGCGCGCGGGCGGCGCTCCAGGAAGTGCTGGCGGTGGCCCGAGTCCGAGAGCGTCCCGTCGAGATCGAATACGGCCAGAGGCCTGCTGCTGCCTGTCACGTCGACCACCTTAGGGAACGCCACGGGAATCGTGGCCAGGGGGATGCGTTGAACCGGGTGTGAGCTCAGTGATCGCATCCACCCGGCTGTCCGTACTCGACCGCTCCCGCATCCGCGAGGGTCACGACGGGCCCGCGGCGCTGCGCGACACCGTGCGTCTCGCCCAGGACCTCGAATCCCTCGGCTACCACCGCTTCTGGGTCTCCGAGCACCACAGCGTGCCGGGTGTCGCGGGCTCCGCACCGACCGTGCTGGCGGCCGCCGTGGCCGCGGCGACATCGACGATCCGGGTCGGCTCGGGCGGGGTGATGCTCCCCAACCACCAACCTCTCGTCGTCGCCGAGCAGTTCGGGGTGCTCGAGTCACTGTTCCCGGGCCGTATCGACATGGGGATCGGCCGTTCGGTGGGCTTCACCGACGGCATCCGGCGGGCGCTGGGCCGGGACAGGAGTGACGCGGACGACTTCGCGGCCCGGCTGGAGGAGCTCCTCGGCTGGTTCACCGGGGAGCAGAGCGCCCATCCGCAGGTGCACGCCCGCCCCGCGGAGGGCCTGCGCGTCCCGCCGTATCTGCTGGCCACCGGCGAGGGAGCAGTGATCGCGGCCCGTGCGGGTCTGCCACTGGTCATCGGGGATCTGCGAAGCCGCGACACGATGCTGAGGGCCGTCGAGGACTACCGGGGCCGGTTCCGTCCCTCGCTGTGGGCCCAGGAGCCGTATGTCGTCATCGCGGGAACGGTCGTGGTCGCCGGCACCGAGCAGGATGCGCGCCGGCTGCTGCGACCGGAGGCCTGGTCGCTGGCGCACTCCCGTACGCACGGCGCCTTCCCACCGCTCGTGCCGCCGGAGCGGATCGGGTCGATGCCCATGACGGCCCGGGAGCGCGCCTTCTACGAGGCCGGGCTGGAGGGGCATGTCGCGGGGACCGAGGAGCAGGTGGCCGACGCGCTCTCGGCGGTGATCAAGGACACTGCTGCCGACGAGGTGATGGTCACGACCAGCACCTACGACCGCGAGGCGCTGCTGGACTCCTTCCGGCGGCTGGCCGGCGTCGCGCAGCTGGCGCCGCACGGCACGGCGCTGGACCGACCTTCAGGAGCGTCGGGAACCGTCCGTTCCGCACACCCCTGACCGCCGATGGAGTGATCGCGACGGTCACGGCCGGCTCCGCCTCGGCCGGGGGACCGGCCGCCGTGGACCGTGGTCCACGACGGCCCGGCGCACCGTCGGACGGCCCCCACCGGGTCCGGTCCGGCCACCGCACCACCGGTCCCCCGGCCGAGGTGGCGCGGGCGGCGGGCAGCCGCACCGCGCCGTGTCGCGCCCGGTTGGAGGCCCGGGTCAGGCGGCTGTGTCGTACGTGTAGTGCGGGGTGTGGTCCAGCATGTCCGCGGGGGTCACGTCGTTCCACGGGCGCATGGTGTCGCGCAGGTCGACGACGTTCGCGGTGCCGGCCGCGGGCAGATACGTGGAGCCGGGGTGGCGGGCCTGCCACTGCGTCCACAGCTTGTCTATGAAGCAGTGGTGCATCCAGAACACCGGGTCGTTCGGGGAGACGCCGGTGCCCATCTGGCCGCCGACCCAGACATGGACCCGGTTGTGCAGATTGACGCCGCGCCAGCCCTCGAGATGGTTGCGGAAGCCGTCGGAGGCGCTGTTCCACGGCGGCGCGTCGTACGTTGCCATGGCCAGGACGGAGTCGACCTCGGCACGGGTGGGCAGCTGCCGGCCGCCGGATCCGAGGTCGCGGCGCAGATAGCTGCGGCCGTCCACACGGACGTTGATGGGCCAGACGCCTCGGGCGCCGGCGAACGGCCCGTCCATCACCTGGCCGTCCCTGGCGCGGCCGGTGCCGCCGAGGAAGTCAGCCGCCCACAGGGAGGAGGCGGTGGTTCGGTCGGCGGTCCAGTCCCAGTACGGCAGCGCCACCGACGCGTCGACGGACTGCAGGGCCTGCTCGAACTGGATGAGGAAGCGGCGGTGCCAGGGCAGGAAGGACGGCGACCGGTGGCCGACACGGTCCCCGTTGTCCGTGTCGCTCATGATGAAGGCGTTGTGGGTGGTGACGAAGGAGTCGTACCGGCCGCTGCGCTTGAGTTCGAGGAGTGCGTCGACGAAGCTGCGCTTCTCGGTGGCGGTCAGCTGTGCCTGGTTCTTGCGTACGGTCATGGCGCTGGATGCTCCGGGATCAGGAGAGGTCGAGGGGTACGAGTGCGGCACCCTGGAGTTCCACGACGGCGGCACGGGCCACGGCACGCGGCGTGGCGAACGTCTCGTAGTGGTTGACGACGCTGATCCAGGTTCCGTCGGCGTTGCGCATCACATGCAGTTCCTTGCCGTCGACGCGCACGGTGTACCCACCTCCGTGGTGGTCGTGATGACCGCCCCCGTGCTTCGGGCCGCCTTGTATTCGGCGCCCCTTGTAGACCTCGTCGAAGGCTGCGGGCGGAGCCGGCGCGGCGGACGCGTCCGCGGTGTGCGGTGCGGCGGACGCGTCCGATGCCGGCAGGCCCGGCGCCGCGCCGGCGACCGCGAGGCCTGCGGCGGCGCCGGCTACGGCGCCCAGGGCCTGGCGGCGGGTGAGTCGGGACATGGAAGAACCCCCCAGGGTGTGGCTGTGGTCGGTCGGCGGTGTGGTCGACGCCGCCGCTGCCATGCCTACAGGGAGGCCCGCGGCGGGCCGAAGTCGACGGGGCCCGGTTGGCCGCGATACGGACATGTCCCCATACGATGTGCAGAGTTGAACCAAGTTGATCTTGCTCCCGGCGCCGTCCGCGTGACGCATGAAGCGAATATTCCGCGGCAGACATGACATTCTTGTGAAGAATCTCCTGTCAGAGGTGCGCAGTTGTGCCCGTCCTCACACAGGAAACATGTCCGAAACATATGCCGGACCCGGCCCGGCACGCGTCGGCCGAACACCACGGACCAGGGCGAATACGGTCCTCGCGACCCGTGCTGCGCACAGCCGGCGTCCGGTCATGGGACGGCACGTCCGCCGCGACGCGCGTGAACTCCTCAGCCGCCGCGTGCGGGACCGGCGGGGCCGGACGGCGCAGATCCGCTGAGCGAGGGTCCACCGGCCAGGCCGCAAGGCCACCCTCGGCTCTCTGCGGACCACCGGGCCCTGGTCGAAGGCCACCGAGGACCCCGCACTCGGCGGGCAACGCGCCCAATGCCGCCGCGGTGGCGTGGGGTGCACTCCGGTGCGCGCAGGTCGGGCTGCTGCCGCCGATCCGGCCTTCCGCGGCTGCTGAGCACACTGGGCACCCGGCACCGTCGCCCAGTGCGCTGGGACGACTTCGAGGAGCCGCTGAGCGCACCGCCGCAACGTGATCCCGCGATGGAGCTGGACGCATTCGTCGCCGGAATCCGCCGGGTCAGCCCCTCGTCGAGAGTGGTCGTCCCCGACTGCCGGACGCTCTACGGAGCCGACATGCTGCCCGCCGGGGCCTCGTCGCCCTGTGTCCGACCTGCCGGGCCGGCCGGCACCCGGCCGCCACCGCCAGCCGGTTCGGACGACGCGACAAGGGGCGGGACGGCTTGCCCCGCGGGGTGCGCACCGGACCATGCCGCCACCCGACAGCCGTATTGACGGTACGTCAGCTATCGACGGCGCACCCTTCTTGTAGCCCGCAGCCACTCCTTGTTCATGGCCGCGATCGAGGGCAGCGGAATGCCCTTGGGGCAGGCGGTGGCACACTCTCCGGCGAGGGTGCAGCCGCCGAAGCCCTCGTCGTCCATGGTGGCGACCATGTCGAGCACCCGGGTCTCGCGTTCGGGAGCGCCCTGGGGGAGCACATTGAGGTGGTTGATCTTCGCCGAGGTGAACAGCATCGCCGAGCCGTTGGGGCAGGCCGCGACACAGGCGCCGCAGCCGATGCACTCGGCGTGCTCGAAGGCGAAGTCGGCGTCGGGCTTGGGCACCGGCGTGGCGTGGGCCTCGGGTGCGGAGCCGGTGGGCGCGCTGACGTAGCCGCCCGCCTGGATGATGCGGTCGAAGGCCGAGCGGTCGACGACCAGGTCCTTGACGACCGGGAAGGCGGCGGCCCGCCACGGCTCGATGTCGATGGTGTCGCCGTCCCGGAAGGACCGCATATGGAGCTGGCAGGTGGTGGTGCGCTCGGGCCCATGGGCGTCGCCGTTGATGACCAGCGAGCACGCGCCGCAGATCCCTTCGCGGCAGTCGTGGTCGAAGGCGACCGGGTCCTCGCCCCGCAGGATGAGTTCCTCGTTGAGTGCGTCGAGCATCTCCAGGAACGACATGTCGGAGGAGATCCCCTCCACCTCGTAGGTGGCCATGGCACCGGGTGCGTCGGCGTTCTTCTGGCGCCAGACGCGCAGGGTGAGCTTCATGCGTAGCTCCGCTGGGTCGGGTGGACGTACTCGAAGACGAGGTCTTCCTTGTGCAGGACGGGCGCGGTGCCGGTCGCCGTGAACTCCCAGGCGGCCGCGTACGAGAAGTCCTCGTCCTTGCGGGCGGCTTCGCCGTCCGGCGTCTGCGACTCCTCGCGGAAGTGGCCGCCGCAGGACTCGGTGCGGTGCAGTGCGTCGAGACACATCAGCTCGGCGAGCTCCAGGTAGTCGACGACGCGGTTGGCCTTCTCCAGCGACTGGTTGAACTCCTCGTCGGTGCCGGGCACCTTGATACGGCGCCAGAACTCCTCGCGGATCCGGGGGATCCGCTCCAGCGCCTTGCGCAGACCCTCGTCGGTGCGGGCCATCCCGCAGAACTCCCACATGAGTTCACCGATCTCGCGGTGGAAGGAGTCCGGGGTCCGGTCGCCGTCGACGGCCAGCAGCCGGCTCAGCCGGTCCTCGGTTTCGGCGACCGCCTCGGCCACCGCGGGGTGGTCGGGGCCCACAGCGAGGTCGAGGGGGTTGCGGGCGAGGTAGTCGTTGATCGTGGACGGCAGTACGAAGTAGCCGTCGGCGAGACCCTGCATCAGCGCGGACGCGCCGAGCCGGTTGGCCCCGTGGTCGGAGAAGTTGGCCTCGCCGATGGCGAAGAGACCGGGAACGGTGGTCTGCAGGTCGTAGTCGACCCACAGTCCCCCCATCGTGTAGTGCACGGCGGGGTAGATCCGCATCGGGACCTCGTACGGGTTCTCCGCCGTGATCCGCTCGTACATGTCGAAGAGGTTGCCGTACTTCTCCTCGACCTTCGCCCGCCCCATCCGCGTGATGGCGTCGGCGAAGTCGAGGTAGACGCCCTGGCCGCCCGGGCCGACGCCGCGCCCCTCGTCGCACACGTTCTTCGCCGCGCGCGAGGCGATGTCGCGTGGGACGAGGTTGCCGAAGGACGGGTAGATCCGCTCGAGGTAGTAGTCGCGCTCTTCCTCGGGGATCTCTCCCGGCGGGCGCACGTCACCGCGCGCCTTGGGAACCCAGATCCGGCCGTCGTTGCGCAGCGACTCGCTCATCAGCGTCAGCTTCGACTGGTGCTCGCCGGTGCGTGGGATGCAGGTGGGATGGATCTGGGTGTAGCAGGGGTTGGCGAAGTACGCACCGCGCCGGTGGGCGCGCCACACGGCCGTGGCATTGGAGTTCATGGCGTTCGTCGACAGATAGAAGACGTTGCCGTAGCCGCCGGAAGCCAGCACCACCGCGTCGGCGAGGTAGGTGTCGATCTTCCCGGTGATCAGGTCGCGCGCGACGATGCCGCGTGCCCGGCCGTCGACGACGATCAGGTCGAGCATCTCCGTACGCGCGTGCATCTCGACATTGCCGGCGGCGATCTGCCGGGACAGCGCCTGGTAGGCGCCGAGGAGCAGTTGCTGGCCCGTCTGGCCGCGGGCGTAGAATGTGCGGGAGACCTGGACGCCGCCGAAGGAGCGGGTGTCGAGCAGTCCTCCGTACTCGCGGGCGAAGGGGACTCCCTGCGCGACGCACTGGTCGATGATCGCGACCGAGATCTGTGCCAGGCGGTGGACACCCGACTCACGGGCACGGAAGTCGCCGCCCTTGACGGTGTCGTAGAAGAGGCGGTGGATGGAGTCGCCGTCGTTGCGGTAGTTCTTGGCCGCGTTGATGCCGCCCTGGGCGGCGATGGAGTGGGCCCGGCGCGGGGAGTCCTGGTAGCAGAACTGGACGACGTGGTAGCCCTGTTCGGCGAGTGTGGCACCGGCCGCGCCGCCGGCCAGGCCCGTGCCGACGACGATGACGGTGTGCCTGCGCCGGTTGGCCGGGTTGACCAGCTTGGCCTCGAAGCGGCGGCGGTCCCAGCGTTCGGCGATGGGTCCTTGGGGCGCCTTGGTGTCGGCGACCGGATCGCCGGTCGCGTAGTCCAGGAAGTGCATATCAGCTCACTACTTTGGTCATGACCGCGACGGGTACGGAGATGAATCCCGCGGTCAGCAGCAGCGCCAGCCCGTTGGCGGCGCCCTTGAGGATGCGGTCGCGGGCGGCGTTGCCGACGCCGAGGGTCTGGGCGGCGCTCCAGAAGCCGTGCCGGATGTGGAGTCCGACGGCGAGCATCGCGACGATGTAGATGGCGTTGCCGTACCAGGTGGAGAAGGTGTCCACCACGTTCTGGTAGGGGCGTCCCTCCTGGAATTCGCCCGCGTGGACCGTGCCGGTGGTCAGATCCAGCAGATGCCAGACGATGAACAGCGCAAGGATGATCCCGCCCCAGCGCATGGTGCGGGTGGCATAGCTCGCGTGGGGCCGCTTGTGCACATAGCCGCCGGGCCGTGCTCGGATGTCGCGGCGGCTGAGCTGGTACGCGCAGACCGCATGGCCGGTCACGGCGGCGAGCAGCACCACCCTCACCAGCCAGAGCGCCCACCCGTGGTGCAGAACGGGCCCGCCCATGGTGCGCAGCCAGTGGCCGTACGCGTTGAACTCGCCCGCGCCGAAGAAGATCTTGAGGTTGCCGAACATATGGGCGACCAGATAGCCGAGCATGATCAGGCCGCTGACGGCCATGACCGTCTTCTTGCCGACGGTCGATCCCCAGAACGTGCGCGTCATGGACGGTTTTCGTTCCGTCCGCGGTGCCAGAGCCATGCCGTCGACGCTACGGCCGGGCAGGGCCAGAGGTCCAAGACATGATCTGGCTCATATCGATAGCCGATGCCTATCGTGGACGTATGCAGCTGCAGCAGCTTCTCTACTTCGTGGCGGTCGCCGAGACACGTCACTTCACCCGCGCCGCCGAGCGCGTCCATGTCTCCCAACCGTCGCTCTCGCAGCAGATCCGGGGGCTGGAGAAGGAGCTGGGAGCGGACCTGTTCGGCCGGGCCCGGGGCAATGTCGCCCTCACCGACGCGGGCGAGGCGCTGCTCCCGCTGGCGCGCCGCATCCTGGCCGACGCCGACACGGCGCGCCATGAGGTGCAGGAGCTGGCGCAGCTGCGCCGCGGACGGGTGAGGCTGGGGGCGACCCCGAGTCTGTGCACGGGTCTGCTGCCGGAAGCGCTGCGGACGTTCCACGATCTGCACCCGGGCATCCAGCTGCTGATCGAGGAGAGCGGGTCCCACGACCTGGTACGGGAACTGGCGCGCGGCTCGCTCGATCTGGCTCTGGTCGTCCTGCCTCTGCCCAGCCCGTCGCCCGCGCTCACCACGATCGAACTGCTCCAGGAGGACCTGGTCGTCGTCTCGTCGGCCACCTCCAAAGCGCCCCGCCGCCCGGTGCGGATCGCCGATCTGCAGGGCGAGCCGCTGGTGATGTTCCGGCACGGCTACGACCTGCGCGAGCTGACCGTCGCCGCCTGTCGCGCCGAGGGCTTCGATCCGTCCTTCACCGTGGAGGGCGGCGAGATGGACGCCGTACTCGGCTTCGTGCGCGCCGGACTCGGCCTCGCGGTCGTGCCGAGCATGGTCGCCGAGCGGGCGGGCGGCGGCCTGCGTGTGACCCGGCTCGCGCGCCCCGGGCTGCGCCGCACGATCGCGCTCGCGCACCGCAGCGATGTGGCCCCGCCGCGGGCCGCCCGCGAGTTGCAGCGGGTGCTGCTCGACTCGCGGGCCGCCGGACGTCCTCAGCGGGGCTGAGGACCGGCGCCCATCGGACACCGCGCAGACCATGCTTCCTGGCCCCGTGCAAGGCGTCCCGCGTGGCCTTCGCCCTGCCGGGCGCGCGCACTTCTTCGCTGCGTTCCCTAAATCGCGTCGACCAGGGCCAGCGAGTGGATCCGGTCCGGCGCCCCGGGTCTCGCGTAGTACCAGCCCTGCGCGGTGTCGCAGCCCAGCTCCCGCAGCCGCTCCGCCTGCGCCCCGGTCTCCACGCCCTCCACGGTCACGGCCAGCTCCAGGCTGTGTGCCAGCGAGACGATGCCCTCCACGATCTTCAGATCGACGGGATCGGCCGGCTGGCGCTGCATCCCCTGGGTGAACGAACGGTCCAGCTTGAGCACGCTCACCGGCAGCCTGCGCAGATTGGCGAGGTTGGAGTAGCCGGTGCCGAAGTCGTCGAGCGCGATGTCGACGCCCATCTCGGCGAGTTGACGCAGCGGCTTCAGCAGATCCTCGTTCGCGCCGATCAGCGCCGACTCGGTGACCTCGAGGCACAGCGCGCCCGGTTCGAGGCCGGAGCGTTCGAGGACATCGACGGTGTCGGCGACCAGCCCGGGGTGCTGGAGCTGGGTCGGCGAGAGATTGACGTTGATTCGCAGCGGACCGCCGTCGGAGTGGCGTCTGCTCCAGAACCTGGCCTGCCGTACGGCCTCCTGGAGCACCCAGCGGCCGAGCGGCACGATCAGCCCGGTGCGTTCGGCGAGCGGGATGAAGTGGTCGGGTCCCAGTACGCCGTGCTGCGGATGGCACCACCGCACCAGCGCTTCCGCACCGTGCACACTCCCGTCGCCCAGGTGCACGAGCGGCTGGTACTCGATGAAGAACTCGCCCCGCTCGAGCGCCGCGGGCAGGGCGTTGGTCAGCCCGTGGCGGGTGATGGCGCGGGCGTCCGCCTCGGGGTCGGCGAGCTCGAAACGATTGCCGCCCGCCGACTTGGCCCGGTACATGGTGATGTCGGCGCTGCGCAGGACCTCGGCGCTGGTGCGCTCACCCGCCGGCCCCTCTACGATGCCGATGCTGCCGCGCACCGTGAACTCCCGGCCGTCGACGTTGACGGGGGCGGCGAGCACACCGAGGATTCGCCCGGCCAGATCGTCGACGGCGCGCTGGGTGTCGGGGCCGGTGGTCAGTGCCACGAACTCGTCGCCGCCGAGCCTGGCCACCATCTCGCTGGGTGCGGTGGCGCAGCTCTGCAACCGGTCCGCGACCTCCACCAGCAGCCGGTCACCGGTGGCATGGCCGAGGCTGTCGTTGATGGCTTTGAAGCCGTCGAGGTCGAGATAGCACAGCCCGAAGCGTGCGCCGTCGCGCGCGGTGACGGCCTTCTCCAGCCGTTCGAAGAACAGGGTGCGGTTGGGCAGCCCGGTCAGCGCGTCATGGGTGGCCTCGTAGCGCAGCCGCAGATTGAGCAGCCGGCGCTCCGTGGTGTCCTCCATCAGCGCCAGCTGGTACTGGGGCCGGCCTTCGGCGTCGCGCAGCAGGGAGACCGTCAGGTTGGTCCACAGCACGGTGCCGTCGTTACGGTAGAAAGGCTTTTCTATCCGGTAGTGGTCGCGTTCGCCGCACACCAGGTCCCGGTACAGCTCCCACATCTGGGGCCGGTCCTCGGGGTGCGCCCACTCGGTGACCTTGCGGCTGCGCACATGGTGCTCGAGTCCGCCGAACATCTGGGTGAGGGTGTCGTTGACCTCCAGGACGTTGCCCTCGAGGTCGGCGATCGCTATGCCGATCGCCGCTTTGTCGAACACTGCGCGGAAGCGGACCTCCGTGGCGTGCATGGCCTCAAGGGCATCGCTGCGCGCCAGAAGGGAGGAGCGCGCGATGGCCTCCTGCTCGGCGAGGGTGCGCTCGCGCAGGGCCTGGGCGAAGCCGGCCGCCAGCGTGTGCTGCAGCCGTGCGCAGCGGGCTCTGCTGTCCTCGGCGGTCTGCTGCTCGCCGTCACCCGCCCCGCAGTACAGGACGAGATAGGAGTCGATGACGCCGAGGGTGCGGCTGAGGACGTCGGGGTCCGTGCAGTGGGCGCCGACGAGCGCTTCGCCCACCTGCTGCGCGGCCTGGGGGCTGAACGGCCGTTCGTGCAGCGCCTTGGCCAACTGCCGGGCGAGCGGCAGCAGATGCTGTTCCAGCTCCGGTCGGGTCAGCGATGTGGCCGTCGCGGGGAAGATGGCCCGGCTCCAGATCGTCGCGAACCGCCGCAGCCTGTCCTCCGGGCCGTCCGGGTCCCCTGCGGCACCCGTCGGCTTCGACGCAGTCTTCACGCCTTGTGCCCCACCCCGGCGAAGCCCGAGAAGGCATACGGATCCTCCTGCTCGGGGGGCATCTCGGGCCGCCAGTGCGGCATGGAGACCAGTCCGGGCTCGACCATCCCGTATCCCTGGAAGAACCCGGCTATCTCGTCGCGCGAGCGCATGATCAGGGGGTTGCGGATGGCGCGGTAGACATCGACGGCACCGCCCGCCTCGTCCTGCGACACGGGCACGCCTTCGTAGGAGGCGTGTGTCAGGACGATCAGGCTGCCGGGGGCCAGCTCGTCCCGCAGTTCGGCCACGGCCGCCTGCGGGTCGTCCTCGTCCTCGATGAAGTGCAGGACGGCGACGAGCAGCAGCGCCACGGGGCGCTCCAGGTCGAGCAGGCCGCCGACTTCGGGGCTGTCGAGGATCTGGCGGGGCTTGCGCAGATCGGCGGCGACGATCGCGGACTGCTCGTCGCCTTCGAGTACGGCCCGGCTGTGGGCGACGGCCACCGGATCGTGGTCGACATAGACGACGCGTGCGTCGGGGGTCGCTTTGCGGGCGACTTCATGGACGTTGCCGAAGGTCGGGATGCCGGAGCCGATGTCGAGGAACTGCGTGATGCCTTCGCCCACCGCGTAATGCACGGCTCGGCGCATGAACGCACGGTTCGCCTGCATGATCTTGGGGAGGCCCGGCATGAACTCCATTGCCCTGCGCGCCGCTTCACGGTCGACCTCGAAGTTGTGCGAGCCGCCCAGGTAGTAGTCGTAAATGCGGGACACGCTCGGCACCGATATGTCGATGCCCTGCGGGGCCCAGGCGGGACGCTCCATCGAAGTCTCCAACAAGTCGCCACGGGGAGTTCGGCCATGTCCATGGCCAGCGTTCGAGCCGAGGCTACTGATCGCCCGCCAAGAGGGCGAGCCCAAACGGAAATTAGCGGTCCGTTCTTGGTCACACGCGAGCGGCACATGCAACCGGCCCGCCGTCACGCGGGGAGCGTGAGGCGGGCCGGCCCTGCCGGAGGCGCAGCGTGGGGACTACTTGGGCGCTCCGACCGGCTTGCCCTCGGGCGAGACGGCGAACCAAGTGCCGCCGACGCCCTGGCCGTTGGTGTCACCCGGCTTCTTGTCGCCCGCGAAGGTGTAGATCGGCCAGCAGTCGATGGTCTGCTGCTTGATTCCGTCGGGCCGGTCGAAGGTGACGAAGCCCTTCTTGAGGATTCCCTCGGTGTCGTTCTTGTCCACGGGCTCGACGACCGGCCACTTGTCGAGGCACGCGCCGGTGCAGGCCGTCTTCATCGGCCAGGCCGAGTCCTTCGTGAAGCGGTAGACGGTCATACCGTTCTTGTCGACGACGATCTCGCCGAGCTTGGGGTCCTTCTTGACGGACAGGCCCGCGAGGTCGGCCGGCTCGCCTCCCTCGCCCTCGGCTCCCTCGCCACCACCGGCGCCCGGAGCGGCCTTCTTGCCGTCGGGAGACGCCGCGTACCAGGTGCCGCCGACGCCCTGGCCCTTGACGTCACCGGGCTTGGTGTCCTTGGCGTAGCGGTACATCGGCCATCCGTCGATGGTGAGTTGCTTGGAGCCGTCCGCCCTGGTGACCTCGCCGATCAGATCGGCGTCGGTGCCGGGTGCCGCGGACGCGCCGCCGGCCGCCACGACGGGCCATGCCTTCGCGCAGTCGCCCTCGCAGTTCGACTTCGGCGGCTTGGCCGTGTCCTTGTCGAAGCGGTAGAGCGTGAAGCCCGCGCTGTCGGTGACGACCTTGCCGAGGTCTTTGCTCTCCCAGACCGCGAGCTGGCCGGCGGGCTTGGCGGCCGCCGCCGCGGCTCCGGCGCCGGCGCCGGCCGACCCGTATCCGTCGGAGCCGTAGCCGGCATCCGCGGGGTTGGCCGCGCCGACCGCCTGCCCGTTGGGGGTCTCGGTTCCCTTCTCCTGACCGCACGCCGTCGTCAGCGCGAGTACGGCCGCCGCAGTCACCGCGAGGGAGGCGTTACGCCAGGTGTTCATGTCCACTCCCGTTAAGTCCATCGAACCCGTTCCGGCGCTCGGGTGCGCCGTTCATGGCCCTAGGTACGGACGGACGGTCGGCCTGTGTTCAACGTTCTGGAAAAAATCTTTCCCGGCGTTCCCCCCGTGCGGGAACGAAGGGTTGAATTCCGGCTGTCTCCAGGGGAATTCGCCCCGCGAGGGAATGGCTGGATCTCAACTGCATCATCGGGCCCATCAGTCACAGCGCGCAAAGCGATCGAGCGCTCCGGCGACCCGTACCTGCATCGACACGCTGCCCTTGTGTCCCGCGTCGTCCAGGACCACCAGTTCCGCATCCGTCCAGACGCGCGTCAGTTCCCAGGCGGTGCCGAGCGGACCGCTGAGGTCGAGCCGGCCATGGAAGAGCACGCCCTCAATTCCGTTCAGCCGTCCCGCGTCGCGCAGCAGCGCGCCCTCCTCGAGCCAGGCGCCATGGGCGAAATAGCGGGAGGCTATCCGCACAAGGGCGAGCCGAGCCGCGGAAGGCCGGTCGCTGTAGGGGGCGGGCGAACCGTGCGGCTCCAGCGACAGTACGGCGTCCTCCCAGCGGCACCAGTCGGCCGCCGCCTTCTCCCGCACCACCGCATCGGGGTGTTCCATCAGGCGGGCGTACGCGGCCACGAGGTCGCCGTCCCCCTCCGCCTCGCGAGCGCCGGCCCGGAAGCTGTCCCACTGTTCGGGGAAGAAGCGCGCCACCCCGCGGTAGAGCCAGTCGATCTCCGACCGGCGGGTCATGGTGACTCCGTTGATCACGATCTGTGACACCCGCGCGGGGTGCCGCTCGGCGTAGGCGAGGATCAGGGTCGAACCCCACGAGCCGCCGTGCAGCAGCCAGCGCTCGATACCGAGGTGTTCGCGCAGGCGTTCCATGTCGGCGATCAGATGGCCGGTGGTGTTGTGCCGTAGGTCGGCGGCCGGGTCACTGGCGTGCGGTGTGCTTCGTCCGCAGCCGCGCTGGTCGAACAGGACGACGCGGTAGAGCTCCGGGTCGAAGTAGCGGCGCATACCGGGAGTGCAGCCCGAGCCCGGACCGCCGTGGACGACGAGAGCGGGCTTGCCGTCGGGGTTGCCGCACACCTCCCAGTGCATGAGGTGGCCGTCGCCGACATCGAGCATCCCCTGCTCGTACGGCTCGATCGGCGGATGCAGCTCTGCCATGGCGCGACGCCCCTCCCGGGAGATATAACAGCGCTGTTATATTAACCCCATGGACTCCCCCGCCCCCGGCCCGGAACTGCTCGGCACCCGGCTGCGCCTGCTGCTCGGCCTTCTGGAGGCCGATGTCGCCGCGGTCTACAGCGATCTCGGCCTGGCCGAAGTGCGCCCGCGCTACACGCCGGTGCTGCGCACGCTGGCCCGCCGCGGACCCAGCTCCATCCAGGACCTGGCCGCCGCCGTCGGCGTGACGCACTCGGCCGCCAGCCAGACGGTGGCCCACCTGGTCAAGGACGGCCTGACCGTCGTCGGCCCCGGCCGGGACGGCCGGCAGCGCATCACATCCCTGACGCCGAAGGCCGAGTCCCTGCTCCCCGCGCTGGACGCCGAATGGGAGGCGACCACGGCGGCCGCCACCGCCTTCGAGGCCGAGCTGTCCTTCCCGCTGAGCGAGCTGATCGGCGAAGCGCTCGAGGCCCTGCGGCGGCGGCCCATGCGCCGCCGGATCGCCGACGCGGCCCCCCATCTCATCCCCGGCCGGAACTGACACGGCGACACGCCCTCGCTACCGCCACCTGGGGGACGCCTGTGCCCCGAATGCCCGATACCGATCGCGGTCGATTCATCCCGCTTTTAGCGTTTCGGTGATCGAGGTGCACTTAACGCCCCTTGTGGAACCGTTCCGCAACTGCTCCTCGGAGACCCGGAGGACTGACCATGCGCGCGATACGTGCCGCATCCGCCGCTCTGCTGGGAGTGGCCGCATTCGGACTGACCGCTCCCACAGCCATCGCTGCCACTGACATCAACACCACTCCGTACGACTTCCGCGTCACCCCCTCGACCGTCGCGCCGGGCGGACGCGTCGCCCTGACCGCGGGTGGCTGCCCCAGCACGACCACCGTGACCTCTGGTGTCTTCGACACCGTCACCATCCCCCAGAACGGGTCCACCACGGCGACCGTCGATGCCGACGCGAGGCCCGGCGCCGTGTACTCGGTGCAGTTCAACTGCATCGGCCGCATCGGGACCATCGACCTCACCATCGCCGGCGGAACGGCCCGTCCGACCGTCAGCTCGACCGGGGCGCCGGCCCTGGGCGTCCGCGGCGGCCTGGGCGGCAGCATCGACCGTCTGAACGCCGGCGAGATCACCGCGGGCTCCGCCCTCGTCCTCGCCGCGGCCGCCGGGACCGTCATCGCCGTCCGCAGGCGTAATGCGAGCCGTCAGCACTGAACCGCACGTCGCCCCGAGTCCTGGCCGGGACTCGGGGCGACGTGCGGGAGGTTCGGCCGGTCAGGCCTGTCCGCCGAACCGGCGACGGCGGGCGATGAACAGGCTGCCACCGACGGCCGCGGTCGCGACCAGGCCGGCGCCGACCGCCATCTCGGTCGAGGAGGGGCCGATCGACCCACCCAGACCACCTGCCGCACCCCGGCCGGAGAGCACCCTGAACTGGGCTCGCGCCGCGTTCTGGCTGCCGACGCAACGCACGGACAGGTTGTAGCGCCCGGGAATCGCGTTGTTCCTCACCCTCGCGACGGCCACGGCACGGCCGTCCGAGCGGCCGCCCAAGCGGTCGTCGAAGTCCCCGCCGCGACCGTCGAGACGGTCGTCGAAGCCCAAGCGGTCGTCAAAGTCCCCGAGACCGAAACCGTCCGGGTCCAAGCGGTCGTCGAAGTCCAAGCGACGATCGAGGTCCCTGTCCCTGTCGAAGTCCCTGTCCCTGTCCCTGTCCCTGTCCCTGTCCCTGGACAGCTGTGCGTCCGGGAAGGCGTTCGACCTGACCACGCCACCGCGGTCGCAGCCGTCGACCCTGATGGTCAGGAGGCCTCCCTGGAAGACATTGCGAGGACTGACCTGGACGTTTCTTGGACCGGAGTTGTTCGGCCCGCCGCCTGCGGCGGCCAGTGGAGCGCAGAGCCCGACGGCCGCGAATGCGGTCGCGGACAACGCTAGAGCGCGTGCAGCACGCATCGTTGAACCTCCTACGGAAGACGCCCCAAAGCCGGGCTCCGGGATATTCGACGAGTACGCCTTCCATGACGAACCCTCACTGGGGGGTTGATTCGTCGCATTTCGGTATTGGTCCGCCCCGGTGAGCCGACACGCCGACCGGTCTGACGGAGCCGCAGGTCACAGACCGTCAGAAGTTTTATCTGCTCATTACTCGGATGGGTCATCACGTTCGGTCCCCGCCACCCGTTCGCCCTTCCCTCCTCGCAGCCCTCCCAGCACGCGCTTAGCGTGCCCATAGGCGTAGGAAGGGAGAACCATGGGCCAGAAAGCAGGCGGCTCGGAGTCGAGGAAGCGCTCGCCCTGGGGCGTACTGGCTCTCGTCATGCTCAGCGGGATCGCTCTGATGAAGAACGGAGTGGACGTAGGCCTGGGGCCGCCCCAGCCTGCGCATGCCGCGGCGCAGAACGGCCGCTCCCAGGGGGAGACGTTCCTGCCCGTACCACTCGAGCCGATGTCGTACGCCCCACCGGCACGGGTGAGGATCCCGTCGCTCAAGGTGGACGCCCCGATCGTGGACGTGGGCCTGGATCAGGACGGCTGGGTGGAGGCCCCGCCCCCGGAGAACACCAACCTCGCGGGCTGGTACCAGAACGGGATCTCCCCCGGCCAGCGTGGCACCGCCGTGATCGTGGGGCACGTCGACAACCAGGCCGGCCCCGCCGTCTTCTACGGGCTCGGCTCGCTCCAGCAGGGACAGCAGATCGAAGTGCCCCGGGTCGACGGACGCGTCGCGGTCTTCGAGATCTACGGCATCGAGGTCTTCTCCAAGCACGACTTCCCGGGCGTGCGGGTGTACAGCGACACGGGCCAGCCGGAACTGCGGGTGATCACCTGCGGCGGCGGCTACTCGCAGGCGAGCGGTTACGACGGCAACGTCGTCGTGTTCGCACGGATGGTGAAGACCATCGCGGCCTCGCGCTGATCACCGCCTCCCCGCGCCACCGCCGCTCGGCGTCCGGCCCCCGCATCACCGTTCCGTCCCGTTCCGCTCAGCGGTGCGGGACGGTGATGCGGTATCCGCCGTTCAGCAGTTCCGGCAGATAGCTGCGCAGCGCCGCGACACTCTGTGACCGCTCGCCGCCCGCGTCGTGCGACAGCACCACGACCCCGGGTCCTGCGCCCTCCCGTACCCGCCGCACGATCACTTCGGTGCCGGGCTCCGTCCAGTCGAGTGTGTCCACGGTCCAGGCGAGCGGCTCCATGCCGAGCTCGGCGCCGATCTCGAACGAGTGCCTGTTCCAGGCGCCGTAGGGGGCGCGGTACCACAGCGGCGCCTCGCCCAGCACCTTTTCGACCACCTCGCTGGTACGGCCCAGCTCATCGCGGATCCTGGACGGCGCCAGGGCGGGGATCAGCGGGTGCGACCAGGTGTGATTGCCGATCACATGCCCGTCGTCGGCCATCTCGCGCAGCAGGTCGCGGTTGGCGGGGACCATCTCGCCACACACGAAGAACATCGCCCGCACGTCGTACTTGCGCAGCGTGCGCACGATGTCGGGCGTGTAGCGCGGGTCGGGTCCGTCGTCGAAGGTGAGCACCATGGCCCGGCCGATGTCCGACACCTCGAGAAAGGGTCGTGTGCGCACCGGCGGAGTTGTCCGGCGCAGGACCGGCGTGGCGTATCCCGTCATGGGCTGGAGCCGGTAGCCGGAGGCGTTGAGCGGCCGGGTCGGGCCCGGCCGCCCACCGGGTGGCGGACCACCTGCCGGTGGGCGGGCGGGCGGCGTGGTGGCCGGCGTCGGTCCCGGGGTCCGCAGCCGCTCGGAGGCGAAGAGTCCGGCGGCGCCGGCGACCCCCAGGCATGCCACGATACGGAGGACCGAGCGACGGTCGAAATTCAGCTGATCCTTTTTCATGACCAACTGCTTGCACGGCAGGCGCCGCAGGCCGCTCCTCCACACCGGGCGTGCGGAGGAAACCACCCGATGGAAGCAGTGCGGCGTGGCAGGGGGGTACGTCAGGTACGGCGGACCAGGGGGAAGGGCAGCGTCTCGCGGATGGTCAGTCCGGTGAGAAACATGACGAGCCGGTCGACGCCGATACCCAGGCCGCCGGTCGGCGGCATGGCGTACTCCAGCGCGGCGAGGAAGTCCTCGTCGATCTCCATGGCTTCCGGGTCGCCGCCTGCCGCGAGCAGCGACTGCGCGGTGAGCCGGCGCCGCTGCTCCACCGGATCGGTCAACTCCGAGTAGGCGGTGCCCAGCTCCGTACCGAAGGCGACCAGGTCCCAGCGTTCGGCCAGCCGCGGATCGCGGCGGTGCTGGCGGGTGAGCGGGGAGACATCGGTCGGGAAGTCCTTGTAGAAGGTGGGCAGTTTCGTGCGTTCCTCGACCAGTCGCTCGTACATCTCCAGGACCACGTCGCCGCGGGTGTCGTCGGGGATGTGCGGGACGCCCGCCCGGTCGCACAGGGTGCGCAGCGTCTGCTCGTCGGTGTCGGCGTCCACCTCCTCCCCGAGCGCCTCGGAGATCGCCCCGTACACGGTCTTCACCGGCCAGAGGCCCGAGATGTCATGGGCGACGAGCGTGCCGTCCGGGCCGGCCTTGTGGGCGACCGGGGAACCGAAGGCGGCGGTCGCGGCGCCCTGGATCAGTTCGCGGGTCAGCGCGAGCATCTCGTCGTAGTCGGCGAAGGCCTGATAGGCCTCGAGCATCGTGAACTCGGGGTTGTGCTTGTAGGAGACGCCTTCGTTGCGGAAGGTGCGGCCCATCTCGAACACCTTCTCCAGGCCGCCCACGCACAGCCGTTTGAGGTACAGCTCGGGGGCGATGCGCAGATACAGGTCGAGGTCGTAGGCGTTGATGTGGGTGGTGAAGGGCCGGGCGTTGGCACCGCCGTGGATCTGCTGGAGCATCGGGGTCTCGACCTCGAGGTAGCCGCGGTCCAGCAGTCCCTGGCGCAGCGCCTGGACCGCGGTGGACCGCCGACGTACGACATCGCGGGCGTCGGGGCTCGCGACAAGATCCAGATAGCGCCGGCGCACCCGGGCCTCGGGGTCGGCGAGTCCGTGCCGCTTGTCGGGCAGCGGGCGCAGGCATTTGCCGGTCAGCTGCCAGTCGGTGACGAAGAGGGAGAGTTCTCCCCGGTCGCTGACGCCGACCTCGCCGGTGGCGGTGATGTGATCGCCGAAGTCGACGGTGGAGGTGAAGCCGTCCAGCACGCCCGGGCCACAGCCGTCGCGGGTGAGGGCGAGCTGGAGGTCGCCGGACCAGTCGCGCAGGACGGCGAACACGACGCCGCCGAGGTCGCGTACGACCATCACTCGTCCGGCGACCGTCTCCCGTTCGCCGTTGCGGGTGCCAGGGGCGGCGACGGGGTGCGCGGCGCGGATCTCGGCGAGGGTACGGGTGCGCCGGGCGATGGCGACGGGGTACGGGTCGACGCCGCCGGCGCGCAGCCGCTCCATCTTGGTGTGGCGGACGCGTACCTGCTCGGGAAGCCGCTGCTCCCGCGTCTCGGCGGCCGAGGGCGGCGCGGCAAGGCCGAGGGAGTCGATGGCCGGCAGCCCCTCGGTCGTGACGGGTGCGACAACGCCCCGGGGCCGCCCGGTGTGTCGCCCGTTCCCCCACATGGTGCGCAGGCTCGGTACGGACACGAAGCCTTCGGCGATCCCGGAGGCGAGACCGACGTGGGCCAGCGAGCCCGCGTCCGCGTAACAGAGGAAGCGCGGGTACCAGTCGGGCTGGTACTTGACGTTGGACCGGTAAAGGGCCTCGAGCTGCCACCACTTGGAGAGGAACAGCAACAGCCTGCGCCACAGCCGCAGCACGGGGCCGGCCCCGATCCGGGCCCCTTGTTCGAACACCGACCTGAAGACCGCGAAGTTGAGCGAGATACGGCGGACGCCGGTTCTGCCGACGTGCGCGCACAGCTCGGCGACCATGAACTCCATGATGCCGTTGGGCGCTCTGGGGTCGCGGCGCATCAGGTCGAGGGAGATCCCGTCCTCGCCCCAGGGCACGAACGACAGCAGCGCGATCAGCTCGCCGTCGCCGTCGAAGGCCTCGACGAGCAGGCAGTCGCCGTCGGCCGGGTCGCCGAGCCGGTCCAGGGCCATGGAGAAGCCGCGTTCTGCCTCGGTGTCCCGCCAGGCGTCGGCCTTTGCGACGATGCGCCGCATCTCCTCGTCGGTGAGGGCGCGGTGGCGGCGGATACGGGTGTGGGCGCCGGTCCGCTTCACCCGGTTCACGGCCTGCCGGGTCACCCGCATGTCCCGCCCGTTCAGGTCGAAGCGGGCGACGTTCACGATCGCCTCGTCACCGAGCTGGATCGCCCCGAGGCCGGAGCGTGCGAAGGCCCTGGCCCCTTCCTCGGACGCGCCCATGACCGCCGGGGCCCAGGCGTAGCGCCGGGCGACGTCCAGCCAGGCCTCGATGGCGGGCGTCCATGCTTCGCGTTCGCCGACCGGGTCGCCGCTGGCCAGAGCGACTCCGGCCTCGACGCGGTAGGTGACGGCGGCCTTCCCGCTGGGCGAGAAGACGACGGCCTTGTCACGCCGGGTGGCGAAGTAGCCGAGCGAGTCCTGGGCACCGTAGGCGCCGAGCAGGGCGCGGATGCGGGGCTCCTCGTCGCCGTGCAGGGCGGCTTCCAGGCGCTGGGAGCGCAGCAGGGTGTAGGCCGCGGCGAGGAGGGCGAGGGCGCCGAACAGGCCGAGCAGGAAGAACAGGCCGCGGGGCGGCCGGCCGTCGAACTGGTCACCGGAGACCAGCCCGCCGAAGACGCGGTTGGCGGCCCAGAGCAGGCGCTGCCCCTGCGGGAGCCCGCCGGGGAACAGCTCGACCAGGCCCCAGCCCACCAGTACGCCGGCGGCCAGGCCCAGGACCAGGACGGCCAGGGCGCGGCGCAGGGCGCCGCGTCGGCTGCGGGCGTAGAACTGGCCGCGGGCCACGACCAGCACCGCCAGGGCGAGCAGGCACACCACGAGATTGAGGACCCAGATCCAGTCCGGTTCGGCCACGAGCAGCAGGACGTCGGAGAGCACCAGCAGCGCCAGATAGGTGACGACGAGCCACCATGCCGCCCTCTTGCGGGCTCCGACGGCGGCGGCGAGCAGCAGCAGGAAGACGGCGTAGGCGAGGTTGGCGCTGACCGGGACGGCGACGCGGTCCAGGAACAGCACGACGGGCCGCAGCAGCCTGCGCAGAGGCGGGATGAGGGCGAGCAGGACGCAGAGGGTCCCGAGCAGACCGAAGAACATCGCGAACGCGCCGGGCACCTTGGCCGCCAGGCTGCCGCGGGCGGGAGTGGGCTGCTCCGCCACGGTGACACTCATGATTGGCACTCTAGGGAGCCCCTCGGCGGCCCGCCTGTCGGAGCCGATAGCCTCGATCGTGTGACCGAGCACCCGCCTCACCGGTTCGAACGCGGAACGGACGGCCCCAAGGTCGTCCTCGTGGGCGTGGACGGATCCGACTCCTCGCTGCGGGCCGCGGCGTACGCGAGTGGCCTGGCCCGGCGGCAGAACGCGCTGCTCGCCATCGTGTACGTGCAGCCGATGATCTCGGCGGGCGCTGCGCTGGGGGCGCCGGTGGCGGACACCACCGGGGAGATCGCCGAGGGCCTGGTGACGGAGATCCGCACGGCCGCGGAGAGGGTCAGGGGCATCTGGGACGTCCGCTGGGAGTTCCACACCTTCCGCGGTGACCCGTACGGCGGACTGGTCACCGCGGCCGACGAGCTCAAGGCGGACGCCGTGGTGGTGGGGGCCTCGGAGTCGGCCGGGCACCGGATCGTCGGTTCGGTCGCCGTGCGGCTGGTGAAGGCGGGCCACTGGCCGGTGACCGTCGTGCCGTAGGCGGCCGGGCGGGCGCTCGGCAGGGCCCCGATCAGGCCGGTCGACCGTTCACCGCACCATTCGTCGCTCGGTGCGACCGTTCGCCGACGACCGCTGTACGCCGCCTGTCCCTGGGCGCCCGGATGCGTTCGTATACGCCACGTGGCAGCGACCTCTGCGCGAAAGGGTGTTGGCAATGGCGACGGCGACCGCGACGACCGACGAGCGGGCCATGGCGGAGCTGCAGCGTGAGCACGGCCCCGCTTTGCTGAGCTTTCTGCAGGGGCTGACCTACGGCGATCAGCAGCGCGCCGAGGACCTGCTCCAGGAGACGTTCGTCAAGGCATGGCAGCACCCCGAGGCGTTCGACGCTCCGTACGAGTCGATGCGGCCGTGGCTCTTCACGGTCGGCCGCAGGCTCGCGATCGACGCCCGCCGCTCGCGCATGGCCCGCCCCACGGAGATCGGCGACGGCGTCCTCGCCGCCACCGCCGATCCCGCCGACATCACCGAGAGCGCCGTCGCCGCCCTCGATGTCCGCGCCGCCGTCGGGTCGCTCAGCCCCGAGCACCGCGCCGTGCTGGTGCAGATCTACTTCCACGGACTGAGCGTGAACGAAGCCGCCCGAGCGCTCGGGATACCGCCGGGAACCGTCAAATCGCGATCGCACTACGCTCTGCGGGCACTCGCCCGCGGACTGCCCGGCTACAGCAGGGCGCGCCGTCCCGTCCGCCACTGACGCCCCGCCCGACGAACCCTCCCCCTCGGGCCACGTCGCAGACGTGGCCATATGCGAAACGTCACGTTCAAGTTGAGAAAAGTAGGGTCCCCAGCCGTGTCAGACGGTGGAGGCTCGTGGTCGGGGCGCGGACGAAGCGGACGAAGTCGTACGGGAGAGGGTGAGTGCGGGTGCAGCCCGAGAGTACGAATGGCACCAGCGGTGGCGGGCTGGCCGTGCCCATGGCGTGGCTGTGCGCCGAGTACATCGCCGACGAGATGCTGCGCACCAGCGCTCTGGTGGAGAGCGGCTCTCTGGAGTTCCGGGCGGGGCGGCACACGCTCGCGCTCACCATCCATCTGTGCGACAGCGCGGACGAGTTCTCCGCCGAGGGCACGGCCGCCCGGATAGAGGAGTGGCTGGCGCTCACCTCCTACGGCCACCCCTGGAAGGAGTGGGTGCAGGAGCGCCTGGCCGCGAGAGCCGCGCACGGCGAGGCCCTGCGCGGAAGCTGCCCGGACGGCGGGGCAGATCCGGATCAGGCTCTGGCCACGGATGCCTGGCGGTGGCTGTGCGGGACCGAACTGCTCGCCGCCGACCTCGGGGACGTCGAACCCTGGCAGGCCGCGCACCAGCCGCTGGAGCGGGGCGTGGACGAGGGCGTGCAGGTGTGGACGCCGGCCTGGCAGCTGGGGCTGCCGCTCGGCCACCTGGCCGTTCACCTGTACTGAGCCGTGGGGTGTCAGGGGCCCCGTGTGTCAAGGGCCCCGTGTGTCAGGGGCCCGAACGCGGGACCGCCGACGAGTGCACCCCCGCGCGGTACTTGGGTATCCGGACCGTGATCTTCATGCCGGCGCCGACGGCCGTCTCGATGACCAGGCCGTGCTCGTCCCCGTAGACCTGGCGCAGCCGTTCGTCGACATTGCACAGGCCGATGCCCGACGACCGGGTCCGCTCCCCCGCCAGGATTCCCCGCAGTACGTCCGGGTCCATGCCCACGCCGTCGTCCTCGATGGTCACCACCGCCTCCGCGCCCGCGTCCTGCGCCATGATCGTGACGCGGCAGACGTTCCTGGAGTCCTCGAGACCGTGCTTGACCGCGTTCTCCACGAGCGGCTGCAGACACAGGAACGGCAGGGTCACCGGCAGCACTTCCGGCGCGACCTGGAGTGTCACCTTCAGCCGGTCGCCGAAGCGGGCCCCCGCAAGGGCCAGATACTGCTCGATGGAGCGCAGCTCGTCGGCGAGATGCGTGAACTCGCCGTGCCTCCGGAACGAGTAGCGCGTGAAGTCGGCGAATTCCAGAAGCAGTTCACGGGCACGCTCGGGATCGGTGCGGACGAACGAGGCGATGGCGGCGAGCGAGTTGAAGATGAAGTGCGGGGAGATCTGAGCGCGCAGCGCACGGATCTCGGCCTCGATCAGCCGGGTGCGGGAACGGTCGAGCTCGGCGAGCTCGAGCTGTACGGAGACCCACCGGGCCACCTCGGTCGCCGCCCGCACCAGCACGGCCGACTCCCGGGAGCCGTAGGCGACGAGGGCGCCGAGCACCCCTTCCTCGCCGGTGAGCGGGGCGATGACCACCCAGCGCAGCGGGCACTCGAGGTCCGCGCACTCGCAGTGCACGCTCTGGCTGCGCCCGGATTCCAGCATTTCGGCGACACGCACCATCACCTGCTGCCGGTGATGGTCGGCACCCGGGCCGTCCCAGGCGAGCACGGATTCCCGGTCGGTGAGGCAGAGCGCCTCGGTGCCCAGCAGCGAGCGCAGCCGCCGGGCGGCCTTGCGAGCCGTGTCCTCGGTGAGCCCTGCCCGCAGCGGGGGCGCGGCGAGGGAGGCGGTGTGCAGGGTGTGGAACGTCGCCCGTTCGACGGGCGTGCCGAGGTCGCCTCCGGCGTCACGGCGCGCCGTGACGCGGCCGGCCACGAGCCCGATGGCGATGCCGATCGCGAGCAGTACCGCCCCCGCCGCGGCGAGCGCGGCCACTCCCGTCCCGGTCATCGCGGTACTCCTTCCTGCTGGGGCCTGCCGACGAGGTCTTCCGGCAGATGCAGCCGGGCGAGGATGGCTGCCGCGCCCGGAGGTATGTGCCGGGGGGTGGCCAGGGACACGGCCACCATGGTCAGAAAGCCGAGCGGTACCGACCACAGGGCGGGCCAGGCCATCAGCGTGTGCGGCCAGCCCTCGGGAGCGAGCCCCGCGCGGGTGGCCATCACGGCGGTCAGCGCCGCCCCGCCGCCCACCACCAGACCCGCCGCCGCGCCGGGCGGGGTGAGTCCGCGCCACCAGATGCCGAGGACCAGCAGCGGGCAGAACGACGACGCCGAGACGGCGAACGCGAGTCCCACCGCGTCGGCCACCGGCACCTTGGTCGCCACAATGCTCAGCGCGAACGGGACGGCCACGGCGAGCAGGGTCGCCAGACGGAAGTGCCGAACGCCGCGCGAGGGCAGCACGTCCTGGGTGAGGACCCCCGCCACGGACATGGTCAGTCCGGACGCCGTGGACAGGAAGGCGGCGAAGGCGCCACCGGCCAGCAGGGCCCCGAGCAGCTCGCCCGCGAGCCCGCCGACGATCCGCTCGGGCAGCACCAGGACGGCGGCGTCGGTGGCCCCGGTGAGCGCGAGGTCGGGTGCGTAGATCCGGCCGAGTGCGCCGTAGACGGGCGGCAGCAGATAGAAGGTGCCGATCAGCCCCAGAACGACAAGTGTGGTGCGGCGTGCGGCGCGCCCGTTGGGGCTGGTGTAGAAGCGGACGGCCACATGCGGCAGCCCCATCGTGCCGAGGAAGGTGGCGAGGATCAGTCCGTACGTCGCATAGAGCTGATAGCCGTCCCGGCCGTCGGACAGCGGCTGGGACCAGGTGAAGGTGTTCGTGCCCGACGCGGCCCGCTCGGGCACCCGGGCGCCCCGCGGGAAGGCGAGCGAGGTGCCGGCGTCGATACGGTGCATGCCCTTGTCGAGGGTGAGCCGGTGCTCGTGGTGGCGGGTCCCGTCGACCTTGCCCGTGACGGTCAGCGTCAGCGGCTCGTCGATCTCCACACGGACGGTGTCGCCGATACGGACGACGGTGTGCTCGCGGAAGACCGCGGGGGCGTCGAAGCGGGCGCGCGGCGCGTCGTCGCCGGCCCAGGCCGCCACGAGGAAGAGCGCGGGCACCAACAGGGCGGTGAGCTTGAGCCAGTACTGGAATGCCTGGACGAAGGTGATGCTGCGCATGCCGCCCGCCGCGACGGCGCCGGTGACGACCAGGGCGACGACGAGAGAGCCGAGCCAGTTCGGTGCGCCGGTGAGGATCTCCAGGGTCAGACCGGCGCCCTGCAGCTGCGGCAGCAGATACAGCCAGCCGATGCCGACCACGAACAGACTCGCCAGCCTGCGCACCGGCACGGATTCCAGCCGTGCCTCGGCGAAGTCGGAGAGGGTGTACGCCCCGGAGCGGCGCAACGGGGCGGCGACCAGCACCAGCAGGACGAGGTGGCCGGCGGTGTAGCCGACCGGGTACCAGAGCAGGTCGGGACCTTGGAGCAGCACCAGTCCGGCGATGCCCAGGAAGGAGGCGGCGGACAGGTACTCACCGCTGATCGCGGCGGCGTTGAGGCCGGGCTTGACCGTGCGGGATGCCACGTAGAAGTCGGAGGTGGTGCGCGATATACGCAGGCCGAGGGCGCCTATGAGCACAGTGGCGAGCACCACGACGGTGACGGCGGCCACCGCGTAGGTCTGGTTCACGTGGGCTCCCCCGGCGGCACGGGTCAGCGTCCTTCGAGGAGCCTGGTGAAGTCGCGTTCGTTGCGCTCGGCCCGGCGTACGTACCAGCGTGCGATCAGCCACATCACGGGGTAGACCCCGACACCGAGCGCGGCCCAGATGAACGGCTCCGGCGAGGCGAGGCTGCCGCCGAGGGCGGCCGGAAGGGCGAAGAGCAGGGGCAGCGAACCGACGACGAGAGCGAGCGACCCGAGGGCGTACAGCGCGGCGCGCAGCTGACTGCGCATCAGCGAGCGCACATAGGTGGCGCCGAGTGTGGTCTGCTCACTGATCTCCGAGCGGGCCGGCGCATGTCCGGGGGGCCGCCGGGCGCCGCGCGGCACTCCGGTGACCACCACGCGGCGTGGGGGTTGCTCTGCAGACATCGGCGTCCGCTCCAGCGTCTGTCGGCGACCTCGGGAGTTGTGGAGTCTACGCAGGGGGGATTACCGATGGTAGAGACCGGCCGTGAGCGCTGCGTCGGTGCGCTCACGGACGCACGGCGCGCCGCGCGGGGCCCGTCGAGCGGTCACACCGGTGCGCTGGGCGCAGTCGCTCAGGGCGATCTCCAGCTCGACGTAGGACTCCTCGGCCATGAAGAGGGGTCGGCCCACCTCGGCCCGACGCGGTGCGGGGCCGGCCCGGACAGGCCGACTGCTGAGCAGGGGTCGGGCCCCGCCTGGGGTCAGCCGCGGGCGTGGCGCATCAGCAGGTCGCGGAGTTGGCGGGCGTGGCGGCGGCTGACGGCGAGTTCGGCCGCGCCGACCCGGACGGTCGTCGCCCCGGCGTCCAGGCGCAGTTCGTCGATGCGGCCGAGGGCGACCAGGTGGCTGCGGTGAATCCGTACGAAGCCGCGGGACCCCCAGCGTTCCTCCAGTGTGGAGAGCGGAATCCTCACCAGATGGCTGCCGTCCGCGGTGTGGAGCCTCGCGTAGTCGCCCTGGGCCTCTACATAGGTGATGTCGTCGATCGGTACGAAGCGGGTGACACCGCCCAGTTCGACGGGTATCTGCTCGGCGCCTCCAGCCGTGCCTGAGCCGGCGGGCGCCGCAGCGGGCGCGGCTGCCGCAGAGTCGGCCCGGTGCGGCTCGCGCGCGACGAGGGCCAGGTCGCGGACCCTGCGGACCGCTTCCGCCAGCCGCTCCCTGCGCACCGGCTTGAGCACATAGTCGACGGCCTTCAGGTCGAAGGCCTGCACGGCGAAGCCCTCGTGCGCGGTGACGAAGACGATCAGCGGCGGGCGGGCGAACCCGGCGAGCAGCCTGGCCACGTCGAGGCCGGTGAGGCCGGCCATGTGTATGTCGAGGAAGACGACGTCGATGGCGTCCTCGCCGTCGGGGCCGGCGTCCAGCGCACGGCCGATGCGGCGAAGGGCCTCGGTGGCGTCCGTCGCCCCCTCTGCGCTGCGGATACGTGCATCGGAGCGCAGGAGATAGAGCAGTTCTTCGAGCGCCGGTTTCTCGTCGTCGACAGCCAGTACGCGCAGCATGCTGCGGAGTGTAGGCGGGGCCTCGGCGCCGCGGCCATGTCCGCGGCTCCCACCTCCTGGTATTGCGTTGCGTTCGCAGCGCACTGCGTTGAGTGCAAAGCGGACCTGTTCCGTATTCCAGGGCGACCGTCCGAACGTGATGAATCGAGGACCGCCCATGGACCGGCAGCAGCGGCACCAGGACGTCGCCGCCTATGCGCTGGGCATCCTGGAACCCGCCGACGCATACCTGTTTGAGGAGCATCTTTCCGCGTGCGTCATGTGCGCGGTGCAGCTGTCCGACTTCACCTCGCTCGCGGCGGCCCTGTCCCGGCTCGGGAGCCCCGGCCGGATCGACGTACGCCCCACACCCCGGTTGCTGGAGCGGCTGACCGACGCGATCGCGTGGGAGCGCCGCCGCGAGCGGCGGCGGCGGATGCGGCTGGTCGCGGCGGCGGCCGCCCTGATCGTCACGCTGCCCGTCGGTGCGGTGGCTCTGACGGCGGACGCGGGCGGTGCGGGCCCGGAGGCACCGCCCGAGCAGCGGGTCACGGCGAGCGATCCGGCGACCGGGGTCAGCGCCTCGGTGGCGCTCGTGGACGGGGGCTCGGGCACATCGGTCGCCATGCGGCTCGCCGGTCTGGCCGGACCGAGCACCTGTCGGCTGATTGCGATCGGCAAGGACGGCGTGGAGCATCCCGTGCTCAGCTGGACCGTGCCGCCCGGCGGCTTCGGGATGGGTGGGGGCGAGGGCCATGAGGGGCCTCTGGACATCGCGGGGAGCACGGGCCTGCACACTGCGGAAATCGGCCGGTGGGAGGTCCGCGCGGACAGCGGCGAACGGCTGCTGTCGATCGGCTGATGATCCGGCCCCGGAAGCGGCGCGGACAGGGCGGCAGGAGGCCGCGACCGGTCGCGGATTCCGGTCGCGGCCTCGCGGGTGTGAAGGCCGGTCATCGTTGGATCAGCAGCAGCCGCCTGCGGCGACGGGCTCGGCCGCCTCGGCGGTGTCCGGGCCGGCGCAGCAGGTGCTGTCCTGTTGTCGGGTGAGGATGTCGGCATCGGCCTTGACCACGTACACCTCCCATGGTTCCCGTCCGGGGCCGTGGACCCAGACCTTGTCCTGGAGGGCGTAGCAACACGTGGTGTTGTTCTCCTCGGCGGTGGCCAGGCCCGCGTCGCCGAGGCGGGTGGTCGCGGCATGGACGGCGTCGGTGGTGTCGACTTCGACGCCGAGATGGTCCATGCGGGTGTCCTCACCCGGTTCCCCTTCGATGAGGACGAGCTTGAGCGGGGGCTCTGCGACGGCGAAGTTGGCGTAGCCGTCGCGGAGCTTGGCGGGCTCGGTGCCGAAGAGCTTGGTGTAGAAAGCGATGGATGCGTCGAGGTCGGGGACGCGAAGGGCGAGCTGTACGCGGGACATGACGAGCCTCCTGCAGGGGTGGGTGGGGTGTCAGCAGCCGCCGGACGCGGCCGGGGCGCCGGCGCCGATCCGGAGGGCGGTGGGAGTGGCACAGCATCCGCCGCCGTTGCTGTCCGCGTTGCCGGTGTCGGACTCGTCGAACAGGCCCGCGCCGCCGCACACACCGGTCTCCGGGAGGGTGAGTTCGACGCGCTCGGCCGCCTCCTGGTCGCCGGCGAGGGCGGCGGCGACGGAGCGGACCTGCTCGTACCCGGTCATGGCGAGGAACGTGGGGGCGCGGCCGTAGGACTTCATGCCGACGAGGTAGACGTCCTTCTCGGGGTGCGAGAGCTCCCTCGCGCCGTGCGGGTGGACGGTACCGCAGGAATGGACGTTGGGGTCGATCAGCGGGGCCAGTTCGGTCGGTGCCTGCAGACGCTCGTCCAGGCCCAGGCGCAGCTCTTCGAGGAACGAGAGGTCGGGCCGGAACCCGGTGAGCACGATGACTTCGTCGATCGGGTCCAGACGGCGGCCGTCCTCGGCCACCAGCACCAGCTGCGCGCCGCTTTGGTCGACCGCGGTCGTGCGGAAGCCGGTGACGGCGTCCGCATATCCGTTGTCGACAGCTGCCTTGGCCGCGAGGCCGAGTGCGCCGCGAGCGGGCAGCTGGTCGGCTTCGCCGCCGCCGAAGGTGGAGCCACCGATGCCGCGCCGAAGGATCCACACCGCGCGGGTGCCGGGGGCATCCTCGGCGAGGTCGGCCAGGTAGGCGAGGGCGGTGAAGGCGGAGGCGCCGGATCCGATGACGGCGGTGCGCCTGCCCTCGTAACGCGCCCTGACGGACGGGTCCTTGAGGTCGGGGACGCGGTAGGAGATGCGGTCGGACGCGGCGCGCTCACCGAGCGCGGGCAGTCCGTCGCCGCCGATGGGGCCGGGCGTGGACCAGGTGCCGGAGGCATCGATGACCGCACGGGCGGTGATCCGCTCCTCGGTCCCGTCGGCGTTCACGAGGTGCACGGTGAGGGGCTGCCGCTCGCGGTCGGCGTCCACGACGCGGTCACGGCCGAGGCGGGAGACGCCGGTGACGCGGGCACCGAAGCGGACCGTGTCACCCAGCACGTCGGCCAGTGGCTGGAGGTACTGCTCGGCCCAGTCGCCGCCGGTGGGGCAGGTGTCGCCGTCGGGCTTCACCCAGCCGGTGGGGGCGAGCAGCTTCTCCGCCGCCGGGTCGACGAGCTCGGCCCAGGTCGAGAAGAGGCGTACGTGGCTCCACTGCCGAACGGCACTGCCCGCACTGCCTCCGGCCTCCAGGACCAAGGGCTCAAGGCCACGCTCGGCGAGGTGGGAGGCGGCGGCCAGGCCGATCGGGCCGGCTCCGATCACCACGGTGGGCAGGGCGGTGGCGGGTACCTCCGCAGTCGGCGCGGTCACGATGACTCCCCCTTCTGTTTCGACATCTGTCGATGTCTTCTGTTGCCAGCATGGCACCTGCTTCGATGGACGTCAACATAGACATTCATCAAAACAAGACCGCTGGAGCTTCCTCTCCGGCCTCGGCGCGCTCGACATCCTCCGCCTCCCTGCGGGGTCCCGGCAGCGACGCCACGTCGCATACGTCCGTCGGCGGCACATCTCGCCCGGCCATAGGCAGTACGGCACCCCTTGGGCACCTGGTTCGACATGTGTCAACATAGACACATGTCGAATACGGAGCTGCCGCTGCTCGAGCCGGAGACTGTGGCGCCCTGCTGCCCGCCGCTGACCGAACGCGCGCTGACGGCGGAAGAAGCCGTGCGCACGGCCGCGATGTTCAGAGCGCTCGGCGATCCGGTCCGGCTGCGCCTGTTCTCCCTCGTCGCCGCACACGAGGGCGGCGAAGCCTGTGTCTGCGACATCTCCGACGTCGGCGTCTCCCAGCCCACCGTCTCCCATCATCTGAAGAAGCTGAAGGAGGCCGGCCTGCTCACCTCCGAGCGGCGGGGCACCTGGGTGTACTACCGGGTCGAGCCCTCCGTGCCGGCCGCGATGGGGCAGATGCTGCGGCACTACGGCGCCTGACTTCACCCCCGCTCTCACTGCACCGGCCGGTGGCCGGCCCACGCAGGGGCGAGGCGCTCCGGGCGGCAGGCTCGTCATGTCCGGTGTGCCGGTATCGGCGCTTGCCGGGGAGCAGCGGTGCTCGTGCGGCGGGTTACTTCAGCAGCCGGGAGAGCCGTCTGTCCGCGAGCGGCTTGCCGCCCGTCTGGCAGGTGGGGCAGTACTGCAGCGACGAGTCGCTGAAGGACACCTCGCGGACGGTGTCCCCGCAGACGGGACATGCCTCGCCGGTGCGGCCGTGGACCCGCAGCCCGCTCTTCTTCTCCGACTTGAGCCGCCCGGCCGCGATGCCCCGCGACCGCTCCAGGGCCTCGCCCAGGGTGCTGCGCAGCGCCTCGTACAGGGCATCGAGCTCAGCCTCGTCGAGATTCTGTACGGGCTTGAACGGCGACATCTTCGCGGCGTGCAGGATCTCGTCGCTGTACGCGTTCCCGATGCCGGCGATCAGGCTCTGGTCGCGCAGCGCGCCCTTGATCTGCCGCCGTTCACCGGCCAGGAGCGAGGCGAACGCGGCCCGGTCGAATCCGTCCGCGAGCGGATCGGGGCCGAGCCGTGCGACTCCCGGCACCTCGGCCGGGTCGCGTACGAGATGCACCGCGAGGCGCTTGGTGGTGCCCGCCTCGGTCAGATCGAAGCCGCCGCCTTCGGCCAGCACGGTGCGCAGCGCGAGGGGGCCCTTGCCGGGCCGGGGGGCGCGGCCGGGAACTCGTCCTTCCACTGGAGCCAGCCGGCGCGGGAGAGATGGGTGACCAGGTGCAGGCCGCCCACGGTGATGTCGAGCCATTTGCCGTGCCGGTCCACGGCGGTGACCGTCTCGCCCTCGACGGCGGTGAGCGGCGGGTCGTAGGTCTTGAGCACGCTGATGGCCACGGGCAGCACGCGCGCGATCCGCCGGCCCACCAGGTGGGCGTCGAGAAACTCTCGCAGCGCTTCGACCTCGGGCAGTTCGGGCATGCCTCCACCCTGCCGTACGGGGGCGCCGATCGCCCCCCGGGACAGGTCGGCGCCCACCCTCCGAACGGGTCGGCACCGCAGAACGATCACCAGCCGTGCACGTGCGCCGCGAGGGCGGCGAACACCGTCGGCCGCTCCCACGGGGATGCCGTCGGTGAGGCATCGGTTCACTTGAGAACCGTCAACACCCGCGAACGGGCGAATCGTTGCATCAGGCCTGACCTGTCAGATCTATCGGAAGGCGACGAGCAGTTCATCCATCTCCTCACGCACCGCGAGAGCCAGCCGGTCGAGGTCGGGCAGCGCCTCGCCGTCGGCGACCAGGCCGACATGGACCTGCCCGCCGTACGTCGACATGGCGATCGCCATGGACTGCCCGCGGGCAAGCGGCGCCAGGGGGTAGAGCTCGCGCAGCGGGCACCCTCCGAGGGAGAGCGCCGTGCGGGGCAGCGGCACGTTGGTGACCAGGACGTCGAAGAGCAGCCGGGCCGCACCACCGGCCAGCGGGGCACCGAACCGATGTGCCAGCGGTGGAAGTTGGTCGGCCAGTACGGCCACGGCTCCGGCACCGCGCAGCGGCCCCGCGGCCTTGTTCCGGTCCATCGCGACACGGACAGCGGACAGTCGCGAGCACGGGTCGGGGTCGGCGACGGGCAGCTGCACCAGATACGCGGAGAGCCTGTTGCCGGATCCGGGCAGACCGCCGGGCCTGCGCCGGGAGACCGGAACGAGAGCCCGTGGGCCGGCCGCCGGCAGCCGCTCACCGCGCTCCCCCATCCAGCGCCGCAGTGCCCCCGCCACCACGGCCAGCATCACATCGTTGGCCGTCCCGCCCGCCACCCTGCGGACGCGGTGCACGTCCTCCGCGTCGAGCACGGCGGTACCGATGCGGCGCTTCCCGCTGGCATCGGCCGTGAGCGCGGGCAGTCCGCGCGGGTCGAGCCGGCTGGCCCGTACGACGGAGGCCCCGACGCCAAGGGCCTGGCCCAGCTCCTCGATACGCCCCCGGGCGAAGCTCGCGATCCGGTGCGGGCCGGCGAGCCAAGTGCGGGGCGGCGCGGTACGTGTGCGGCGCGCGGCGGACCTGCGGGCGTCGGCGATCTCGTCGAAGATGCCGGCCCCGATGGCCACCGCGCGCATTCCGTCGGCGAGTGCGTGATGGAGCTTGACCAGTACGGCGAAGCCGGCCTGGCGCTCACTGGACAGGAGGTACATCTCCCAGGGCGGCAGGCCTCGTTCGAGCGGCCGTTCCATCAGCTCGCCGGCCGCATGGGCGGCCTCGGTCGCGAAGTCGCCGTCCGGGAGGCGGAGCCGGCGCACATGCCGCCGTACGTCGAAGCCGGCGTCGGCGGCCCATGCCGCACCGCCCACGGGCAGCAGGACGTCCCGCACCCTCATCCGCAGCCGGGGGATCGCCGCCGCACGGGAGGCCAGCAGCGGGAGGATGCGCTCGACATCGGCCTCCTGATCGTCCCCGGCACGGGGGGCGGGAGCGAAGAAGGCGAGCGCGCCGAGATGCATCGGGTGGCCGCTGGATTCGAGATGCCAGAACGCCAGGTCGAGGGGGGCGAGAAGCTCACTGCTCAAGAGATCCTCATGTCCTAGGAGCCGGGATGCGCAGTCAAGCGCCTTCGATCGGTTACGGTCAAGTACGATCAGTTTACGGACAGTTAACAGCGCATGATCATCCGACCGCGGACCTTTCCGGGATGATGAACTCGCACCAGACGCACTTGCCACTGCCGCGCGACTCCACACCCCAGGCCTCGGTCAGCCGGTCCACCAGCAGCAGCCCACGGCCGGAGACCCCCGACTCCCCCGCCTCACGCCGCCGCGGCAGCGCGCTGGAGCGGTCCTCGACCTCGACCCGCAGCCGCCGTTCCGCGCCGGACAGCACCCGGGCGGTGACGATAGCCCCGCCGTCGGTGTGCATCAGCGCATTGGTGATCACCTCGTCGGCGACCAGCTCGATCTCGTCCGCACGCTCCCGCGCCCCCCACGCCCGCACCGCGGCACGCACCATGTGCCGGGCCGAGCGCAGCGCCTCGGGGTCGTTCTGCGCCACATGCTGCTGCAGCCGGCCCCCGGCCTGCGGTGCGAACGCGCCCTTGCGGCGCAGGAACAGCAGCGCCACATCGTCGTCCCCGCCCCGCTCGTCCACCACCTCGCACAGCCGGTCGGCCAGCAGCTGCAGATCGCGCGGCCCCTGGTGCACCATCTCGGCGAGCACCTTCAGGCCGTCGTCGAGGTCGGCGCCCGGCTCTTCGACCAGGCCGTCCGTGTACAGGAGCAGCGTCTGGCCGGGGTCCAGTTCGTGGGTGCTGACCGGGTATTCGAGCCGGCCGAACTCCGCGGAGAGGCCCAGTGGCAGCCCGCCCGGCACCGGCAGCCGTCGGCAGCTGCCGTCCTGGTCCCTGATCAGCGGGTCCACATGGCCGGCCCGCACCACCTGCACCACGCCCGTCGACAGATCCGCCTCCGCATAGGTGCAGGTGGCGAATCGCTCGGTGTCGAGCTCATGGAGGAAGACGGACGCGCGGGCCATCACCGTCGCCGGCGTGTGGCCTTCGGCCGCGTACGCCCGCAGGACGATGCGCAGCTGCCCCATCACCGCGGCCGCATGCGTGTCGTGGCCCTGCACGTCCCCGATGACAGCGCCGACCCGGCCGCCGGGCAACGCGATGATGTCGTACCAGTCGCCGCCGATGTCGCGTCCCAGCCTGGCCGAGCGGTAGCGCACCGCGATCTGGGCGCCGGGCACGTCGGGGATACGCCGGGGCAGCATCGCCTGCTGCAGGCCCTCGGCGAGATCGTGCTCCTGCTCGTACAGCACGGCTCGCTGCAGGCTCTGCGCGATGCTGCTGCCGAGCGCCACCAGAACATTGCGCTCCTCGGAGGTGAAGCCGGTCTTGTCCCGGTAGAGCAGGCCGAGCGCCCCGATGGGCCGGGCCTGTGCGATCAGCGGCAGATAGGCCGCCGCGGAGATGCCGAGTCCGCGGATGTGCGGCCACAGGACCGGGTACGACTCGGCGAAGTCGCGTTTGGACTCGATGAAACGCGGCGTCAGGGTACGCACCACCTCGCTCATCGGGTACTGCTCGTCGACCCTCGTGTAGCGGGTGCCCGGCACGAAGGAACCCTCGGGCCCTTCGGCGACCAGATGGATCCGCCCACCGGACTCCAGCAGGCCCATGACCAGGCTGGTGGCGCCGAGGTGCTCCAGGCCGTGCGAGTCCTTGAGCACGGCGATGACGTCACGGACGGTCCTTGCATGGGCGAGGGCGGCCGTGGTGCTCTCAACCACGCTGGTCTGCCGGCGCTGTTCGACGTCGAGCTCGATACGGGCCGTGGAGTCGGCGAGCTCCTCCGTGGCGTCGCGGACGACCCCGATGATCCGCAGCGGCCGGCCGGTCTCGTCACGCCGCACACTGCCCTGGGTATGGGTCCAGCGCAGGCTTCCGTCGCGACAGCGGATACGGAAGTAGGCGCCGTAGTGGTCGCTGCCGTTCTTGAGCGCCTGGGAGACCACGGCGTCGAGCCGGACAGCCTCGTCCGGCGGCACCCGGTGGGCCAGACTCGCCGGGTGACCGTCCCACTCGTCGGGGTGCAGATCGAACACGTCCAGGCCGGGCGCGTCCACATGCATCAGCCCGCTGGTCAGGTCCCAGTCGAAGGTGCCCATGCGGTTGAGAGTCAGGCTCACATCCGCATGTGCCGGCCAGTCGTCGGGGAGCGACAGGGCACCCACTGCCCGATCAGCCATGGGGCCACTCTGCCATCATTTGTCACAATCCACGAGCGGTCGTTCGGACGGCTCAGCCCTGGAAGGTGTCCGGCTCGGCGGGCGCCTGGGACAGGAGGGGCTCGGGGTCCACGGGAATCGGCTCCTCTTCACCGGGGAGGAGGGGGTCGACGGGCTCAAGCTCGTCCTGGGGCTGGGGCGGGTCGACGGGCAGTACCGGCTGCGGGTCGGCCGGGGGTGCGGGCGGATCGGCGGGCAGCGCAGGCTGCGGGTCGACCGGGGCGGGGACGGCCGGGTCGACCGGGGCGGGGACGGCCGGGTCGGCCGGCACTCCGGGGTCAGAGGGAGCCGCCGACACGTCGTATCCGTCCGGCCGGCGGCTCGCGGGGTCACTGAAGACCGCGTCCGGGTCGACCGGAGGGAACACCTGGGGCGGTGCGTCCTGTTCGCCGTCCGTGCCGACCGGCCGCTCGATCCAGCTGCTGTCGGCGCTGTTGACGATCATGAGGCTGTTGACGACCTGGGTGGCCGGCTTGATGACGAGCACCCGGTCGCTGCGGTAGCCCTTCCACGGCGCACCCTTGACGACCACGGAGCTCTTGGCCGGGACAGGCGGCTTCAGGGGTGTACCGGAGGCGCAGCGCACCCGTGGCGCGCCGTACTGATCCACCAGCACAGCGGTCCCGGCCTGCAGTACGGCCTGGTAGCGGACGGCGGAGCCGCCCCTCAGACCGTGGTTGGTGATCCGGGTGTCGGCGCGCAGTACGACGGGCGTCAGTCCGCGCAGGAAGGCGGGCATGACCGACTGATCGATCCCGGCTCCCTTGGCGAAGGCGCCCGCCTTGGCCCTGTCGGCCTCGAGGAAGCGCACCTGCTTCTCGATGTCGCAGCTGCCGGACTTCTGCGTTCCGCCGTACAGACCGGGCGCCGAGCCCGAGAGGGTGCGCAGCGTCTGCCCGCCCCCGGCAGGGTTGGTGGGCGCGTCGGAGACGGGTGGCAGCGGGGGCAGGGAGGCAGAAGTGGCCGTCGACGCCGTGTACGGGTTGGGGCCAGGGGCCGCGACCGGCTGGAGGAAGACCTCCGCGGACTCGGCCGGGCGCCTTTCGCCCTCGCATCCGGACGTCAGCAGCCCCACGGACAGCGCGGCGACCGCCGCGCACACACGCCGCATCGGAGAGCGCACCAAGATCCCCTGCCTCTTCACCTCGAGATGTTTCTCAAATTTCTGCCGGAAGCGCACGATCCCCGCGACTTGAACGCGTTCACTTCACCGCATAGGCTGCTGTCCGCAGAGAATTGAACACGTTCAATCCGGGGGTGGGTGCGTGTGTCCGTACTGGTCAACCTGATAGTGATGCTCGGAATGCTGGTCGTCGTACCGGCGGGACTGCTTCTTGTGGACGCGGACGCCCATCCGTCCATTCGGCGGACATGGCCGCTGTTCGCACTCCCCGGCGCGGCGGCCCTGTGGCTGCCGCGCGGGGCGGTCGCTCTCGCGCTCGCGGCCCTTTACGCCCTGGGCACCGTGCTCCTCGCCGTCGAGGCCCCGCGACGCCTCGCCCGTACGCACAGTCTCGCGCCCGCCGAGATCGCGGTGCTCACCGCGCTGGTGACACCGGCGGTGGCAGGCGTGGCGCTGGTCGCGGAACGCGGCGGGTACGAGCTCTTCGGTTTCACGCTGCCGATCCTGGCGCTGACCGTGCCGCACTTCCACTTCGCCGGGTTCACCGCCGCACTGGTGGCGGGCCTGGTGTGCCGGGTGGTCGCCGGCCGAGTGGGGCAGTTCGCGGCGCTCAGTGTGCCGCTCGGCACCCTGCTCGTACTGTGCGGGTACTTCATCGGCGACTGGGCGGAGCTGGCAGGCGCGCTGGTGCTCACCGCGGGTATGTGGGCGGTGGCCCTGCTGACCTGGCGCGACATCCGCAGCGCCCGGCGGGACCGATGCACCCGCGCGCTGCTGGCCTGCTCGGCGGCCGTGCTGGTGGCGACAATGCTGCTCGCCCTGAGCTGGGCGGTCGGCGAGGCCACCGGAGCGCCCCACCCCAATGTGACCTGGATGGCCGCCACCCACGGCCTCGGCAACGCCCTCGGCTTCGCGCTCTGCTCGGTGCTGGCCTGGCGACGACTCAAGGAGATCACGGCGTGAGCGACAGGAACGGCATGAGCGGCAGGAACGGCGCCGGCGGCGGGCCTCCTCGCAGCCTCAACTACCCCGAGGTCGGCGCCACCCGGCTGGACCCGCTGCCGGACTGCTACCACCACCTGCACCACACCGCCCAGGTCGGCCGCGGCCGTGCCGCCTTCGAGGCCGCGGGCGCCGCGGTCACCACCTGGGCCATGCACCGTGGATCGGGGGCCCGGGTGCGCTCCGCGGAGGACAGGGCGCAACCCGGCACACGGCTCGAGATCTCGCTGGGCATCGGCCCGCTGCGCCTGGCCGCGTGGTGCGAGGTGATCTGGGTCGCGTACGAGAAGGACCGCGTCGGCTTCGCCTACGGAACCCTGACCGGGCATCCGGAGCGCGGCGAGGAGTCGTTCGTGGTCGACCTGCGGGACGACGGTTCGGTGTGGTTCACGGTCACGGCGTTCAGCAGGCCCGCCACCTGGTACAGCCGGCTCGGCGGCCCCCTCGTGCCCGTCCTGCAGAGGGCGTACGCCCGGCGCCTCGGTGACACGCTGCGGCGGATCGCCGCCGATACTGGACGTGATGACGTGGTTCGGTGACGACGCGTACTGGTTGAGCCGACTGGTCTTCCAGCGGGCTCTGGCCGCCGTGTATCTGGTCGCCTTCCTCTGCGCCCTCCTCCAGTTCCGGGCGCTGATCGGCGAACACGGCATGCTGCCCGTGCCCGACCATCTGCGCCGGGTCCCGGCACGGGCGGCGCCGAGTCTGTTCCGGCTGCACTACTCCGACCGCTTCTTCGCCCTGGTCGCCTGGGCCGGATGCCTGCTGTCGGCCGCCCTGGTGGCGGGCGCCGCCGACCGGCTGCCGCTGGGGGTGGCGATGGCGTGGTGGGCGGCGCTGTGGGCGCTGTATCTGTCGATCGTCAATGTCGGGCAGACCTGGTACTCGTTCGGCTGGGAGTCCCTGCTGCTGGAGACCGGCTTCCTCGCGGTCCTCCTCGGCAACGAGCGCACCGCGCCGCCCGTCGTGGTGCTGTGGCTGCTGCGCTGGGTGCTGTTCCGGGTGGAGTTCGGCGCGGGGCTGATCAAGATCCGCGGCGACCCGTGCTGGCGCAATCTGACCTGCCTGTACTTCCACCACGAGACCCAGCCGATGCCGGGGCCGTTGAGCTGGTTCTTCCACCATCTGCCCGATCCCCTGCACCGGGCGGAGGCGGCCGCCAACCACGTGGTCCAGTTGTTCGTCCCGGTGCTGCTGTTCACTCCGCAGCCGGTGGCGAGCGTGGCCGCGGGCGTGATCATACTGACCCAGCTGTGGCTGGTGCTGTCGGGCAACTTCGCCTGGCTGAACTGGCTGACAATCATCCTCGCGCTGTCCGCCGTGGACAGTTCCTTCCTCGTGGACGCGCCCGCGCTGCCCGCGTCCCCGCTCTGGTACGAGGTCACGGTGATCGCCGTCGGGGCCGGGCTGCTGGCGCTCAGCTATCGCCCGGCGCGCAATCTGCTCTCCAAGCGGCAGGCGATGAACCGCTCGTACGACGCGCTCCATCTGGTCAATGCCTACGGGGCGTTCGGCACGGTGGGCCGGATCCGGCACGAGCTGGTGATCGAGGGCACGGACGAGAGGGTGCTCCACGAGGGCACGGTGTGGCGCGAGTACGAGTTCAAGGGCAAACCCGGCGCCGTGCGAGGACTGCCTCGCCAGTACGCCCCGTACCATCTGCGGCTCGACTGGATGATGTGGTTCGCCGCGCTCTCCCCCGCCTACGCCGAGTCCTGGTTCCTGCCGTTCATCGAGCGGTTGCTCGACGGCGACCGGGACACGCTGCGGCTGCTGCGCCACAACCCGTTCCCGGAGGCACCGCCCGTCTACGTGCGCGTCAGGGTGTACCGCTACCGGTTCACGACCTGGGGGGAACTGCGGGCGAGTGGCGCCTGGTGGCACCGGACCCATGTGCGGGAGTTCCTCAATCCGACCCGGCTGTCGTGAGCGCATCTGTGCCCCCGGCCGGACCGGGGGCACAGATGCGACGCGTCGGCTCAGTCGATGCCGGGCAGGATGTGCGGCTCGGCGAGGTCTTCCTCGTACCCGGCCAGCCTGATCGGGGCCGAGCGGGCCCAGACCTCGAGGTTACGGAGCTCTTCGGCCTTGCCGGCCCGTTCGCCGCCGCGGTCCGACGGTCGTGGTTCGTGCTTCACATCTGGTGTCACCGCGCACTCCTCTGTGTCGCGTCACTGGGACAGGGGCAGTTGGGTCGCGGTGGCGCCGTCAACTCGGGCGGGACCGCAGCCGGGTTGCAGGCCTGTCCCAGGACGGCCGAAGGGGTTTCGTGGATCCCTTGGTGGCCGTCCATTCACCCCAGGGTAACCAAATGAGCGGCCCCCTGCTCGATGGGGCCTGTAAATCGACTCAATTCAGGCCAACGACCCCCTCCAGATGGACAACGGCCGGTGCACCTGCTGGTGCACCGGCCGAAGAGGACCGTGGGAAGGGGCGATTACCAGTTCGCCGGGGCGTAGTCCTTGAGGAAGCAGCCGTAGAGGTCCTCGCCGCTCTCGCCGCGCACGATCGGGTCGTAGACACGGGCGGCGCCGTCGATGAGGTCGAGCGGGGCGTGGAAGCCCTCATCGGCGAGACGCATCTTGTCCGGGTGCGGGCGCTCGTCGGTGATCCAGCCGGTGTCGACCGCGGTCATCAGGATGCCGTCCGCCTCGAACATCTCCTGCGCACTGGTACGGGTGAGCATGTTGAGAGCGGCCTTGGCCATGTTGGTGTGGGGGTGACCGGCACCCTTGTAGCCCCGACTGAAGACACCCTCCATCGCGGAGACGTTCACGACGTAGGTGCGCTTGGCCGCCGCCGCAGCCATCACCGGGCGGAGCTTGCTGATGAGGATGAACGGAGCCGTGGAGTTGCACAGCTGCACTTCGAGCAGCTCGACCGGATCGACCTCGGAGACGGTCTGGATCCAGCTGTTGGTGTCGTGCAGATCGGGGACGAGCCCGCCCGCGTCGATGGCGGTGCCCGCCGCGATGCGCTCCAGCGAGGCGGAACCGGTCACCAGCGCCAGGTCGGTGACGTCCTGGGCCGTCAGGCCCTCGCCGCCGGCTGACGGCAGCGCCGCCACCGACTCCACCGCGCCGCTGCCGAAGGTGCCGATGACATGGGCGGGCGGCAGCTCGCCCGCGGGCAGCGGGGCGGATTCGGCGGCGATCAGTTCGCGGTACGCCTGCGGGGAGCGGCGCACGGTCTGCGCGGCGTTGTTGATCAGGATGTCCAGCGGGCCCTCGGCAGCCACCGAGTCGGCGAGCGCGACCACCTGGGCCGGGTCACGCAGATCGATGCCGACGATCTTGAGGCGGTGGATCCACTCGTCGCTGTCCGGCATCGCCTTGAAGCGGCGGATCGCGTCCTTCGGGAAGCGGGTGGTGATGGTGGTGTGAGCACCGTCACGCAGCAGCCGCAGGGCGATGTACATGCCAATCTTGGCGCGGCCGCCGGTCAGCAGCGCGCGCTTGCCGCTCAGATCGGCACGGGCGTCGCGCCGGGCCCGGTTCTCGGCCGCGCACTCCTGGCACAGCTGGTGGTAGAAGGCGTCGACCTCGACGTAGCGCGCCTTGCAGATGTAGCAGGAGCGGGGGCGCTGGAGTACGCCGGCGATCTCGCCGACGACCGAGGAGGACGGCAGCAGGCCCTGGGTCTCGTCGTCGATGCGCTCGGCCGAGCCGGTGGCGGTGGCCTCTGTGACCGCCCTGTCGTGCGCGGTCTTGGCGGCTCGGCGCTCCTGGCGGCGGCGCTGCTTCACGGTCCGGTAGATACCGGCGGTGGCCCGGCGGACCATGATCGCGTCGGGGTGGTCGACCTCGAGCTTGTCGAGCTCTTCGAGCACGCTCAGGCAGACGGCCATACGCTCCGGGTCGATGCCCGGGCCGTACCCCAAGCTGTCCTCTGTCACCGTCATCGCCGTTGCCGTTCCTCGATCACTCGAATGCCGTAGTTCCAAAAGCGCAACTTTACTGAGTGATGGGGTGCCGTCCAAATGGCGAACGTCACCCCGGAACGATCCGAAACGCATGTCACACGGGCCGGGTGGCGCCGCCGCCCGACGGGCCCGTGCCCGTGGTCGCGCGAAGAGGGTCGGACGCCGGGGCCGACACCGCCGACGGCGTCATGGACCCTGATGCCGGCCGGAGCGCCGAAGCGGTTGCGGCCGAAGACGCGGCAGAGCGCATCGCCGGTGGCTCGGAGGCGGCCGCACACCGTCCTGTGACTGGCCGGATTCGGTGAGCACCTCACCGGGGGCAAGTGACGACGATTGGACTAGTCCTCTGAAGGCAGCCGGGCCCCCCGGCAGCGGCTCGCCCCATGTGCCACCTGACCACGCAAGGGACCGATCGGACATGGATCGGCATCCGCGTACCGCTTCCGCGACGACGATCGACGCACCACGCACACTTCGGCCGCGCATCCGTTTCACGCCAGGTTTCACAATGCCCACACAGATCGGCCAAGTCGCCCCCACTATGTGATCCGACAGAGCCGACGTGGGCGGTGGCCACAGCACACCGACCACTTCAAGGGGGGGTAGGGCATGCCGGGCGGGGGCCCGGCATGCCCTACCGGGGGAGGACCATATGAGCCGCATCGTCCACAGAGCTGCCCTGGCCGGCGCGAGCGCGCTGGTGCTGGCACTGACGCTCGCGACGCCTTCCGCACAGGCGGCCGAGCCGCCGGTGCCACGCATCGATCTGCGGGTGCTGGTGGTCGACGACGGGGGTCCTGCGGTCGCGGCCATCGCCGCCGAGCTCTCCGGCTCCGGGACGCCGTTCACCACTGTCGACCTCTCCCGGAGCGGCCGGCCGCTGATCGACGCGGCATTCCTCGCCGACAGCGTGGGCGGACGGCCGCGTGCCAGGTTCCAGGCGGTGGTGCTGCCCAGCGACGCTCCGGCCGGCATGCGGTCCTCGGAGCTCACCGCCCTCGCCTCCTACGAGCGGACGTTCGCGATCCCACAGGTCGACGCCTATACCTATGCGCGCCCCGAGGTGGGCCTGGACCACCCGGTCAACGGCGGGCACAGCGGTCCGCTGGACGGAGTGCGGGCGGGGGTCACGGCGGCGGGCCGTGCGGGGCCGTTCGGCTATCTCGAGGGACCGGTGCCCTTCGAGGACAACTCACCCACCGTGCACGAGAGTTACGGTTACCTCGCACAGCCCGCCGCAGGCGCCGACTACACCAGCTATGTGGACGCCCCGCTGCCCGGCTCGCAGGGGCGCGGCTCGATCGTCGGCGAGTTCCGCCAGGACGGCCGGCGCGAACTCGTCGTCACCTTCGCCTACAACCAGTACCAGCAGCAGTTCCGGCTGCTCGCCCGTGGCATCGTGAACTGGATGACCCAGGGCGTCCATCTGGGCGCCGCGCGCAACTACTTCGCCGTTCACGTCGACGACGTCTTCGCCGCCGACGACCGCTGGGACAGCGCCTTGAACTGCACACCCGGCGACGTCGACTGCATGCCGGGCCAGGGCGAGCCGGACCCGATCCGGATGACGTCCGCCGACGCCCAGTACGCCGCCCAGTGGTCGGCCGCACGGCGTTTCACCCTCGACATGGTCTTCAACGGCGGCGGCAGCGAGCTCTTCAAGGAGGAAAACGGCGGCAGCGACCCGCTCGCGCAGCAGCTGACCGCCGACAAGGCCGCCTACCGCTGGGTGAACCACACCTACAACCATCCCTTCCTCGGCTGTGTCCAGGACGTCAGCACCGTGCCGTGGACCTGCGCCAAGAACACCGACGGCAGCGTGAAGTACGTCGGCCGCGGCGAGATATCCGCCCAGATCGCGGACAACCGCGCCTGGGGGCAACGCGCCGGACTGCCCATGCGGACAGACGAGTTGGTGACGGGCGAACACTCCGGGCTGAGGGTCCTGCCGCAGCAGCCCGACGACAACCCCAACCTCGGGCCCGCGCTCACCGACAACGCCGTCGCCTCGCTCGCCTCCGACAACTCCCGCGACCGCGAACAGCGCCGGGTCGGCCCCGCCCTGACCGTGCCCCGCTTCCCGATGAACGTGTTCTACAACGCGGGACGCACCGCCGAGCAGATCGACGAGTACAACTGGATCTACACCCGCGCGGCCGACGGAGGCAGCGGCATCTGCGAGAGCGCCGCCAACTCCACATGCCTGGAAGAGCCGTTGGACCCTGCCACCGGGTACGCCGGCCATGTCGTGCCACTGGAGGCACGGATCGCGCTCGGCCATGTGCTCGGCAATGATCCGCGTCCGCATTTCATCCACCAGTCCAACCTCGCCGAGGACCGTATCGCCTATCCCGTACTGAACCGTGTCCTGGACGACTACGCGGACCTGTACGCGGACAGCGCCCCGCTGGTCAATCTGCGCCAGCGCGACATCGGCGCCGAGTTGCAGGGCCGCGCGGCGTGGAACGCCGCGGTCGCGGCCGGGCAGGTGACCGCGTACCGGATCGGCGACACCGTCACCGTGCGGGCGCCCGCCGGTGTCCGGGTCACGGCCACGATGCCTCCCGGCACCCGGCAGTCCCTGCTGCTGGGCAACGCCTCCTTCGGCAGCCCGTACGCCGGCTCGGTGTCGGGGTGGGCGGCGCCGGGGCTGCTGCAGGACAGCGTCACGCTCACCGTGCCCGGCGGCGCGGCAGCCGCACGCGAGGCAGGAACCGTCGGCCCCTTGGTAACCCCCGGCCGGGAGCACCCGTCGACGTCTTCCGGCCGGCCCGGCCAGGGGCGAGGCGGCGTGAAGCTCCAATCGCCCGTTCCACCGCTGCCGCTGCCCGCGGGTGTGCGCAAGCGCGTGCCGTACGGCGTGACGGGCTGACGGTCCGCATGACCGACACTCTCCGTGCGCGCCGTCCCGGCGCCCCCAAGGTCACGCTGCTGACTGAAGGAACGTATCCGCACAGCCACGGCGGCGTGAGTGTGTGGTGCGACCAGCTGGTCGGCGGCATGCCCGACGTCGACTTCCAGATCACCGCGGTGACCGGAACCGGGCAGGAACCGCTCGCCTGGGAGCTGCCCTCCCATGTGTGCGCCCCGCTCTCCGTCCCTCTGTGGGGCCCCGACCCCGTCGGCGACCCGCCGCGTGGCCGCCGGCTGCGGCAGCTGATGACGAGCTACGAGCAGTTCCTGACCGCACTCCTGGACCCCGCCGCCGAGCACGGCTTCGGGCCCGCGCTGTACGAGCTGGCCAGGGCCGCCCGCGACGGCCACCTCGCCCCGGCGCTGCGCACCGACCGCGCCGTCGGCATCCTGGTGGACGTCTGGACCCGCCCCGATCTGGCCGTGGTATCGGCGCGGCCCACCGTGCACGATGCACTGACCGCCACCGAGCTGCTGGAGCATGCGCTGCGGCCGCTCACCGCGCCGCCGCCGGAGACCGGAGTGGCCCACGCGGTCAGCGGCGGACTCGCCGCGCTGCCCGGGCTCGTGGGGGCACGGCTGCACGGTGTGCCTCTGCTGCTCACCGAGCACGGCGTGTATCTGCGTGAGCGCTATCTCGGCTATCGCACCGGGCCCTACCGGTGGCCCGTCAAGGCACTGCTGCTGGGTTTCTTCCGGCTGCTCGCCGAGGAGACGTACCGCACGGCCGCGCTGGTGACCCCGGGCAACCGGTACAACCGGCTGTGGGAGGAGCGCGGGGGCGCGGATCCCGCACTGATCCGCACGGTCTACAACGGTGTCGACCCGGTGGCCTTCCCGCCCGCCGGCCCCGAACCGGCCGCGCCGACGCTCAGTTGGGCCGGACGGGTCGATCCGATCAAGGATCTGCAGACCCTGATCCAGGCGTTCGCGCTGGTGCGGGAAGAGCTGCCCGAAGCGCGGCTGCGCCTGTTCGGCGGCACGCCGCGCGGCGGCGAGGCGTACCGGGAGGGCTGCGAGAAGCTCGCGGCCGGCCTCGGGCACGGTGACGCGGTCACTTTCGAGGGGCGGGTCGACGACATCAGGGACGCGTACGCGGCGGGCAATGTGGTCATGCTCTCCAGCATCAGCGAGGGCTTCCCGTTCACCCTGATCGAGGCGATGTCCTGCGGACGCGCCACCGTCTCCACGGATGTCGGCGGGGTGCGTGAGGCGGTCGGCGACTGCGGGCTGGTCGTACCGCCGCGGGAGCCGGCGGCGATGGCAGCCGCAGCGCTGGAGCTGCTGCGCGATCCGCAGCGCCGGGCCGCGATGGGCGAGGGCGCGCGGCTGCGGGTGATCGAGCAGTTCACCCTCCGCCGGACCGTCGAGACCTTCCGGTCGATCTACCACGAACTCGCCCTGGGAGCCGCTGGGTTCGAGGCCGTGTCGGACGAGCGGACCCTGCGTACCGCGGGGGCCGGCGCATGAGCGGCCCGCTGCGCCTGGTGCCGGGCGAGTGGGACGCGCTGCCCGCCTTACCGCGTCCGCGCACCGGCACCCGCGTCCGGCCCAGCTGGGCCGAGGACCCCATCGACGAGCTGGCCGAGCGGCTGGTCGAGCAGATCGCGTCCGCGGTCCATCCCTACGAGGTCGCCGCGCTACTGGAGTCCGACGGACTGACGGGCGATCAGATCACCGGTCGCTACGACCGCCCCGATCTGTTCACGCTGGCCGAGGATCTTTACGTGCGGGTGCCGCGCCACTATCCGCAGCCGCCGCCCGCTCCCGACCCCTGGCGCCCGGACACCGTCCGCTGTGCGCTGCGCGGCCTGGTGTTCGCTCTGCCCGGTCTGGCGTACGTGCTGGGTGCCGGGCTGTGGCAGGGCCCCGCGGATGTCACCGGGCTGATCGTCTCCGGGCTCGCCGCCTGGGCCTGGAACCAGGCCCTCAGCCACCGGGCCCATCTGCGGCTCGCCGCCGGGGGGCCGTCGGCGGCCGCGCGGACGCTGGGTATCGGTGCATCGGCCGGAGCGGTCGGGGCCGCGGGCATCGGGCTGCTGGCCTCCGGCCCGGGCACGGGTGCGGCGTTCGCCGCCGGGCAGTCCTGCTATCTGGCGGCAGCGAGCGTCCTGCTGGTCCTCGGCAAGGAACGGGCCCTGCTCGCAACGCTGGTACCGGCTGCCGCCGGAGGCGCCGGGGCCTGGCTGCAGCGGCCGTCCGACGCGCTCGCCGTGGTGCTGCTGCTGTCGACGGTGGTCCTCTCGGCGTGCGCCGCCGGCCATGCGGTACGGGCCGCGCTGCGATCCGGGGCCCCGCCGTCGGCAGGCTCCAGGACCGGACTGCTGAGCTCCCTGCCGTACGGGCTGTTCGGACTGGCCGCGGGTACCCTCGCGGCGCTCGCCGGACTGGCCGACCCCCTCTCGGTCGTCGTCCTCACCCTCAGCATGGGCTTCGCCGAATGGCTGCTGTACCACTTCCGTTCGCTGTCGCTGGCCGCCCTGCGCGCCGCCACCTCACTGCGCCGGTTCGTCCTCCTGGAACTGCGGGCTCTTGCCCTGTGCCTGGGGGCGTATCTGGCACTTCTGGGCGTCGGCTCGCTGGCCGTGGACACTCGACCCGGCGAACTCCTGGCGCTGGGGGCCGTGTTGTGGACGGCCCTGCTGCTCCAGGCCTTCTCGCTGGCGTGGCTCCCGGCTCTTGTGCCGCTCGCCGCGGCGGCCGCCGAGGCCGGTGCGGCCGCTGCCGGCCTGTCCCTGGACCCGCTCCAGTTGATCTGTCGCTCCGCCGCGGCGGCCGTGCTGGCCGTGGCGGCCGCCCGGCTGCTCACCCGGCCCACCGCACACCGCTGACCACCCGCTGCCCCACACATCCGGCAGCACCTGACCACCGACGAACGGGAGCACTTTTCGTGACAACGAACGCCCTTGTGGCCGTCACCGGAGCCGAGGGTTTCATCGGCTCGCATCTGACCGAGACCCTTGTCTCCGCGGGCTTCCGGGTCCGCGCCATGGCCCAGTACAACTCCTTCTCCTCCTACGGCTGGCTGGAGTCCCTCTCTCCCGACGTGCTCGACCAGGTCGACATCGTCCTCGGGGACGTACGCGACGCGGGCTCGGTGCATCAGCTCGTCGAAGGCGCCGAGGCCGTCTACCATCTCGCCGCGCTGATCGCGATCCCGTACTCGTACCGGGCACCGCACAGCTACGTGGACACCAACGTCACCGGCACGCTCAATGTGCTCGAGGCCGTACGCCGGCTCGGCATCCCGCGTCTGGTGCACACCTCCACCAGCGAGACGTACGGCACCGCGCAGACCGTGCCCATCACCGAGGACCACCCCATCAACACCCAGTCCCCGTACGCCGCTTCCAAGGCGGGCGGCGACCGGCTGGCCGACAGCTACCACGCCAGCTTCGGTACAGCGGTCGTCACCCTGCGGCCCTTCAACACCTTCGGGCCGCGGCAGTCGATGCGGGCGGTCATCCCCACCGTCATCGGCCAGGTCGCGGCGGGCGAACAGACCATCACCCTCGGGGATCTGCGGCCCACCCGCGACTTCCTCTACGTCAAGGACACCGCGCGCGCCTTCCTCGCCGTGGGTACCGCGCCCGCCGAGGCCGTTGTCGGCCGCACCTTCAACGCCGGGACGGGCGGGGAGATCTCCGTCGGTGAACTCACCCGACTGATCGGCAAGTTGATGGACACCGAGCTCGACGTGCACGAAGACGCGCAGCGGGTCCGGCCGACGGGCTCCGAGGTGCTGCGCCTGGTCGCCGACGCCTCCCGGCTGCGCGCGGCCACCGGCTGGCAGCCCGGCCACGACCTCGAGACCGGTCTGCGGCACACCATCGACTTCTTCCGCGACGCCGCGAACCTGGCCCGCTACAAGACCGGCATCTACAACATCTGACCCACAGGGGGCTTCCATGCACGCAGTGATACTGGCCGGAGGCAAGGGCGTCCGGCTGCGCCCGTACACCACCGCACTGCCCAAGCCGCTGGTGCCCATCGGCGACCAGCACGCGATCCTGGAGATCGTGCTGCGCCAGCTCGCCGCCGCCGGCTTCACCAGCTGCACCCTGGCCATCGGCCACCTCGGCCACATCATCCGCGCCTATGTCGGCAACGGCTCCCAATGGGGCCTGCGGGTCGGGTACTCGACGGAGGACAGCCCCCTCGGCACTATGGGCCCGCTGCTCACCATGATGGACCGGCTGCCCGAGACGTTCCTCGTGATGAACGGGGACATCCTGACCGACCTCGACTACGGCGACGTCCTCGGACGCCACACCGCGTCCGGCGCGCCGCTGACGGTCGCCACCTACGCCCGCACGATCGCCATCGACTTCGGCGTGCTCACCACCGAGTCCGGCAGGGTCGTCGGCTTCGCCGAGAAGCCGAGCATGGACTACCGCGTCTCCATGGGCGTGTACGGGCTGAGCCGCGAAACCCTCGCCGGGTACACGCCCGGTCTGCCGCTCGGCTTCGACGAACTGGTGCTGGACCTGCTGAAGGCCGGGACCCCGCCACATGCCTATGAGTTCGACGGCTACTGGCTCGACATCGGACGGCCCGACGACTACGACCGGGCGAACGCCGAGTTCACCACCCACCGCGGTCTGCTGCTCAAGGGGGCGTGACGGCTCCATGCGCATTCTCCTTCTGGGCGCAACCGGCTTCCTGGGCAGCCACACCGCCGAACGGCTGCGCGCCGTGCCGGACGTACGGCTGCTGGTCGGCAGCCGGTCCCCGGCGGCGGACCTCCGTATCGATCTGACCGCGGATCCGGAGGTCCTGGGTGAGGTACTGCTCCGGGCGGCGCCTGATGCCGTCGTCAACTGCGCGGGGCGGGTGGCGGGAAGCGCTGTACAGCTCACCGATGTCAACGCCCGCGGACCCGCGGCCCTGTGCGAGGCGCTGTGTGAGGCACTGCCCGCGGCCCGTCTGGTCCATCTGGGTTCGGCGGCCGAGTACGGTCCCACCGACCCCGGCGTGCCCGTCGCCGAGTCGGCCGCCACCCGGCCGCTGAGCCCGTACGGGGCGACCAAACTCGCCGGGACCGTGGCCGTCACCTCCTCGGGGCTCGAGGCCGTGGTGCTGCGTGTCTTCAACCCGGTCGGGCCCGGCGCGCCGGCCGCCGGACTGCCCGGGCGGCTCACCGCCCAGCTGCGGCGGGCCGCGGCGGATGGCACGGTCCGGGTGGGCGATCTGTCCGCGCACCGTGATTTCGTCGACGTCCGGGATGTGGCGGACGCGGTGGCCCGGGCGGCGACGGCGCCGGGGCCGCTGCCGCCTGTGCTCAATGTCGGCAGCGGACGGGCCACGGCGGTACGGGAGCTGGCGCACTCGCTGGTGCGGGTGGCCGGGTTCGCCGGGCAACTGGACGAGGGGGGCACCGGGTCGGCACGCTCGACGGCGGTGTCATGGCAGTGCGCAGACATCACGGCGGCGGGCGGCGCCCTCGACTGGCAGCCGCGGCGCACGCTCGCCGAATCGCTCGCCGATCTGTGGAAGTCACCGGAGCCGGGCGGGCCCGTCCGGTGAACCGTCCGTCATGAAGCTGCTCGTGCCGATGTACGTCCACCCGGCTGTCGACCCGGGCGCCTGGCAGGCTCTCGTCGACTCCGCACCGCTGCTGTACGGCGTGGTGCTCAACACCGATGACGGTCCCGGCCGGGCGCCCGACCCGCACTTCGCCGGTGCGGCCGGTGCGCTGCGGGCGGCCGGGGTGCGGGTCCTGGGTTATGTGGACACCGACTACGGGCGGCGCTCCCCTCGAGCGGTGGCACAGGACTTCGAGCGCCACCGCGACTGGTACGGCGCGGACGGGTTCTTCCTCGACCAGGTCGCCCCCGACCAGGCCGGGGTACGCCACTACCGCAGGCTCGCAAGGGTCGCGCGGGCGCGGGGCGGGCGGACCGTCGCGCTCAATCCGGGCGTCCATCCGGCCCCCGGCTATGCGGCGTTCGCCGATCTGCTGGTGACGTTCGAGGGCGGGTGGGATGCCTACCGGACGGCTCCGGCCGCCCCGGCGTGGACGGGCCGCCACACGCCCGAGGCGTTCTGCCATCTGGTGCACGGGGTGCCGAGCGGACTCTGGGGGCTCGCGGCGCGCACGGCCGAGCTGCGGGGCGCCGCCGTACACTGCGCCGTACCCGGCCATGGTCCGAACCCCTGGTCGGCCCTGCCACCCGCGCTCCGGAAGGCGTCATGATCCGTACGGCCAGGCTGCGGACGGTCCTGTGCGCCGTCGCACTGCTGCTGCTCGCCGCCTGCTCCCCCACGCCGGCCGAGCCCGGCCCGGGCCCGACCGGAACGCAAACGACGCCTCGGGCGCGCTGGCAGCCGCGGCCGGGCCTGGCCTGGCAGTGGCAGCTCCAAGGAAAGATCGACCACAGCGTCGACGTACCCGTCTACGACATCGACGGCTTCGAGAACGACGCGGCGACCGTACGCCGGCTCCACCGGGAAGGCCGCAAGGTCATCTGCTACATCAACGTGGGGGCCTGGGAGTCCTTCCGCCCCGACCGTGACGACTTCCCCGAGTCCGTACGGGGCGGCCCCAACGGCTGGGAGGGCGAACGCTGGCTGGACATCCGTCAACTGGACGTGCTGCGCCCGCTGATGGCCAAGCGCTTCGACATGTGCCGGGACCGCGGCTTCGACGCGATCGAACCCGATCTGCTGGACGGCCATCTCAACGACACCGGCTTTCCTCTGACCGCCGTGCATCAGCTCGCGTACAACCGCATGATCGCCCGACTCGCCCACGATCGGGGCCTGTCCGTGGGGCTCAAGAACGACTTGCCTCAAGTCCCGGAGCTGGTGCGGGAGTTCGACTTCGCGGTGAACGAGGAGTGTGCCGAGTTCGATGACTGCGAGGCGCTCGAGCCGTTCGTGGCGGCGGGCAAGGCGGTGTTCCATGTCGAGTACGCGGTCCCCGTGGGCCGCTTCTGCGAGCAGGTCGAGCGCCTCGGCTTCAGCTCGATGCGCAAGAGGCTCGAGCTGGGAGTGTGGCGGCAGCCCTGCTGAGGCCTGTGACCCGGCCGGCAACGCCGATTCCACCGGACCGCCCGGGCCTTGCCCAGGGCGATCACCCCACCGCCGGGAAGGACCGCGGTGCGTCCCTGACAGCGGACGGCCGTGGCGGGCGGTCGAAGACGCAGTCGCCGCACAGCCCGCCATCCGGGATGCGGTAGTAGAGACAGCAGGTGCGCCGCCGCAGCCCGGGAAGCTCCACCGTGCCGGCGAGATCCGGGTGCGCGAACAGCTCCGCGGCGAGCGCCGAGGCACGCTCGGCGACGTCGGGCCGGCCGCTGCTGCGGGCCCAGGTGTGCAGGGCGCGCACGGCCCCGGCGAGCGCGGACCCCGCGTTGCCCCACAGCAACCGAGGGGAGATCCGGGTGTCGCGTCGCAACGCCTCGGCGAGCGGCACCAGATGCGCGGACTGGACCGCCTCCCGCACGTGGTCGGCGGTCCCCGGCAGTACCCGCACCTCGGTGAGCAGCAGATCGTCCGGCGCGATGCGGCTCCCGTCCCAGTGCAGCAGCTCGGGATCAAGGTCGGGGATGTGACCGTGGAGCGCGGCGGAGCCGAGCGCGACGGACCACAGCCGGGCTGCGAGGCCGAGATGGGCGACGGAGGCGGCGACCCGGCGTTCGGTGACCTTCAGTCGCGACGCGACCGTCTCGACACGCTCCGGGAGCGGCGCGCCGCCGCCCGTGTGCTCGCCCGCGTACACCCGTGCCAGCGCCGTGTGACCGCTCTTCGGCACCCCGGTCCGCAGGGCGAAGAAGCCGCCCACGGCCGCCAGCTCTGCCAGGTCCACACCCACTCTCCGCTCCCCTTCGTCATCCGCACGAGGTGTCGCGCCGAAAATACGGTGCGCCCGCACCCGAACACCGTAACGATGGCGCGGTGGCACCGGGCGGGCCGAGGGGTCCCGGCAGCGCGCGAAGGAGGGTCGCCGATCGGATACTGGGTGGTGAACGCCTTGTGCGCCGAACGGGCCGGCGCCCGCACCGAACCGGACCGGCCCGCGCCCCCACCGCAAGGGGGACTCGGGTCTCATCCCGTACTACGTCAGCAGTACGGCCAAGTGCCTGCTCAAGAACGACGACGTGAACGCAGAAGGGGGACAGGGTGGTCGTTATGAGTTCCCTAGCGCTCTCCGTGCTCTTGTCACTGGTCTCCGCGGTCGCCTACGCGGCCGGGGCCATCCTTCAGGAGCATGTGGCGACCCACACTCCCTCCCGCCCCTATGCACCACTGCACCAGGGCGAGTGGTGGGTAGCCATCGGGCTCAACGGCGTGGGTGCGGTGCTGCATGTGGTGGCACTCGCGTACGGCCCGCTGAGCGTGGTCCAGCCGCTGGGCGCTCTGACCATCGTCTTCGCACTGCCGATGGCGGCCCTGTTCGTACGACGCAAGGCGGGGGCCACCGCCTGGCGGGGCGCGATCATGGCGACGGTGGGACTCGCCGGACTGCTCGCTCTGACCGGCAACGCCGACTCCGACTCGCTGCCGGGCGTGCAGCGGGCCGTGCTCGCGGCGGGGGCGGTGGGCGCGGTGGCGGTGCTGTTCCTGTTCGCTCAGCGGATGCACCGGCCGATCGCACGCAGTGTGCTGCTGGCCGGCGCGGCGGGTGTGGCGTTCGGTATCGCGTCGGTGTTCACCAAGACCGTCGCCGTGGACTGGAACTGGGGCGCGCCGCTCGCGCAGTGGTCGAGTCTGCTCGCGATCGCGGCGTTCGCGATCGGCGGTCTGCTGCTCTCCCAGGCCTCCTACCGCGGCGCGGGCCTGGCGGCTCCGCTGGCCACGGTCACGGTCGTCAACCCGGTGGTGGCGGCGATCGTGGGCATCACCATGTTCGGCGAGACGTTCCGGTACGGCGCGACGGGCACGGTTCTGGCCCTGGGCTTCGGTGTCGTGGCGGCAGGCGGGCTGATCCTGCTGACGATCGAACGGCTCGGTACGGGCCCCACCCCGCCGCGGATCCGCTCAGATCACGACGCCACCCGACCGCAGATAGGCGAGGGGATCGATGTCGGAGCCGTACCCCGGCCCCGTACGAATCTCGAAGTGGAGATGCGGTCCGGTGCTGTTGCCGGTGGATCCTGAGCGGGCGATCCGCTGACCGCTGGAGACCTGCTGCCCGGAGCGCACGCTGAGTGCCGACAGATGGGCGTACTGGCTGTACCTGCCGTCGGCGTGCTTGATGACGACCTGGTAGCCGTACGCCCCTCCCCAGCCGGCCGACACCACGCGCCCGGCGGCGACGGCCTTGACCGAGGTGCCGGTGGGGACGGGGAAGTCCACGCCCGTGTGGTAGCCGCTCGCCCAGGACGGACCGGCCTTCCGGTAGGCGGTGGAGGGCTTCGCGGCAACGGGGGCGCTGAATCCCACTCGCTGGGCGGGCTTGGCCGTGGCCGGTTTGATCTGCTGCTTCGGTTTGGTGGCCTGCTGCTGTTTCCGTTCGGGGGCCTGCTGCTGGGGCTTCGTCTGCGGCTTCGACCCGGGCTTTACCTCTGCCTTCGATCCGGGTTTTGCCTCCGGTTTCGATCCGGGTTTTGCCTCCGGTTTCGATCCGGGCTTCGCCCCGGCCTTCGGGCCCTGCCCCTGCTGCGGTGTGGACGGCCCGGTCCGCTCCTTGGCCGGGCCTGTGGCCGCCCCCGGCCGGGAATCGGTCTTGGGAGCCGCGACACGCAGAGTCAGCCGCTGGCCCGGGAAGATCAGGTCGGGGTCGTCGCCGACGACCGCCCGGTTCTGCGCGTACAGCCGCTGCCATCCCCCGGTGACCCGCTCATCCCTGGCGATCTTGGACAGTGAGTCACCGCGGGCGACCGTGTATCCCTCACGCTGCGTGGGCACGGTGGTGGGCGACGCGACCTGCTTCGGCTCCGCCTTGCCGGGCGCCGCCTTCGCGGGACGGGCCGCGGGCCGGACAACGGGGGCGTCACCGCCGCGGGTGAGGCCGGCCTTCGTCGAACAGGTGGGCCAGGCGCCCGGTCCCTGTCCTTCGAGGACCTTCTCTGCGACGGCTATCTGCTGGTCCCTGGTGGCCAGATCGGCGCGTGGCGCGTACTGCCGGCCGCCGTAAGCCTCCCAGGTGGCCTGGCTGAACTGGAGGCCGCCGTAGTAGCCGTTGCCCGTGTTGATCTTCCAGTGACTGGTGGACTCGCAGGCCGCGACCTTCTCCCAGACGTCCACGGACGCCGCGTGCGCCGACCCGGCGCCGATCAGGGGCAACGCCATGCCGGCGCCACCCGCCGTGACGGTAAGAGACGCTCGGTTGATACGGCTCGGCTGATATCGGCGGTGCCGACCGGTTGCGGCCATGGCTGAGACTCCCCCACTGACATGTCGGTCACGCGTGCAGGTCATGTCGCAAGCGGTCAACTTAGGGGTGGCTCAAGGACCCTGACAAGGGCTCAGCACGACAGTGGCCGGTACCCGTCCATCACTGTCCCGGCCGTACCGGGAACGAGCATGTGCGGGCGGGAGGCAGGTGGGTTCGTCAGCCGGGGGCGCCGCCGGTTTCGGCCGGGGCGCGCGACCAGCGACGCCTGGCCGCCGGCGGTCCCGACTCGACCGGATCGATGCTGTCGTGCGCCGGCGGGCGGCTGCCGCCGCGGGCCAGGAAGTCGGCCAGCGGCAGGGTGGCGGCTCCCACGCTGACGGCGTCAGGGCCGAGCTGTCCGAGCTCGATGCAGGTGCGGGCGGCGGTGTGGTGCAGTGGGTACTGGCCGGCGTAGCGCCGCACTTCGGGCAGCAGATGGGGGCCGAGCAGCAGCCCGGCCCAGCCGCCGAGCAGGATCCGCTCGGGACCGAAGAGGTTGATCAGGTCGGCGACGGCCGCACCGAGGTACTCGGCGGTGTCGCCGAGGAGGGAGAGCGCGACCGGGTCGGGAGCACCGCCGCCGGGGGCGGGAAAGGCGGCGGCGAGCAGGGCGGCCAGCGCTCCCTCGTCGTCCGCGTCGGCGGGCAACGGCCCGCCCGCCTCATGCCAGCGCTCGCGCAGGGCCTCGCCTCCCGCGTACGCCTCCAGGCAGCCGGCCGAGCCGCAGCGGCATCGCCGCCCCCGGATCCGTACGGTGGTGTGGCCCCATTCCAGGGCGCTGCTGCGGGCGTTCGCGTCGGGGGTCGCGGCGTGTACGAGGCAGGCGCCGACGCCTGAGCCGATCAGGGCGACGACGGCGTCACGGGCGCCGCGCCCGCCGCCGAACCACATCTCGGCCTGGCCGAGTGTCTTGGCTCCGTTGTCGATGAACAGCGGTACGCAGGGCGGTATGTCGACGGCTTCACGCAACAGTTGCTCGAAGGGCACGGCGCTCCAGCCGATGGTCTGGCCGTGCACGACCGCGCCGGTGGGTGTGTCGTGCTCGATGGTTCCGGGCACGCCGATACCGATGCCGAGCAGGGCAGCAGGGTCGGCCCCGGAGTCACGCAGCACGTCGGCGACCGAGCTGCGGACATGGGCTACGACGCGCTCGACGTCGTAGCCGTGTTGAGCGAGCGGCCGTTCGGCGCGGGCGAGCTCGGTGAGGGAGAGGTCGAAGAGTTCGACGCGTACACGGGTCTCGCCGATGTCGATGCCGATGAGAAGCCCGCTGCCTGGGGCCACGCACAGCAGAGTGCGCGGCCGACCGCCGTCGGAGTCGACCACGCCGGCCTCTTCGAGCATGCGGATGCTTGAAACTCCAGGGGCTGGAGCCCATCGGCGGACAGCCCCGCAGCTCAGGCGCGGGCCGGCGCCGTGAGTTCGGTGCCCGGTCCGCGCGACGCATGGGCGGCGAAGGAGGCGCGGTAGGCGCGTGGGCTGGTGGCGAGGCGCGACGCGAAGTGCTGGCGCATCGTGATCTCGCTGCCGAAGCCCGTACGACGGGCGATCTCGGGCATCGACAGGTCGGTGTGTTCGAGGAGCTTCTGGGCGGCGGCGATGCGCTGGTCCAGGAGCCAGCGCAGCGGCGTGGTGCCGGTGGCCGCGGCGAAGTGTCGGGCGAAAGAGCGTACCGACATGCCCGCGTGGGCGGCGAGGTCGGCAACGGCCAGCGGTTCGTGCAGGTGTTGGAGGGCGTATGCGCGTACGGATGCGAGCGCGTCGGCATCGCGGTCCGTGCGCGGGGTGGGGTGCTCGATGAACTGGGCCTGGGTTCCGGTGCGGAAAGGGGCCGTGACCATGGAGCGGGCGATCGTCGCGGCCGCCTCGGCGCCGTGGGCCGTGCGGACCAGGTGCAGGCACAGGTCGATGCCGGCGGCCGTACCGGCGGCGGTCCAGATGTTGCCGTCCTCGATGAACAGGGCATCGGGTTCGACGGTGACGCGGGGGTGCTCGGCGCGCAGCAGATCGACGAGGTTCCAGTGTGTGATCACGCGGCGGCCGTCGAGGAGGCCGGCCTGGGCGAGCGTGAAGGCGCCGCCGCACAGGGCGGCGATGGTGGTGCCGCGTGCGTGTGCCCGGCGCAGCGCTTCGAGCACCGGCTGCGGTGCGGGGGTGAGGTGGTCGTCCAGGCCGGGGACCAGGATCAGGTCGGCTCGGGCCAGCCAGGCGAGTGTGCGGTCGGGGCAAAGGCTCATACCCCCGCGCATGGGAACGGGCTCGGCGTCGGCGGCGACCCGGCGCAGGTCGAAGACGGGGACGCCGCGGCCGGTGCGGTCCGTGCCCCAGACCTCGGTGATGACGGAGACGTCGAAGGCTCGGATGCCCGGGAAGCTGACAAGGGCGACACGGTACGGGTCGGGGTCGGTGGCCACCGTGGCAGTAAACCATCGATCGCTGACTTTCACCCATCTGGGGCCGGGTCGGCCCGTGCGGCAGCATCGTCGGCATGGAGATCGCAAAGAGCGCAGCACTGGTCGTGGTGGACGTACAGAAAGGCTTCGACGAGCTGGACCACTGGGGTCGGCGGAACAATCCGGACGCTGACGAGAACATCGCCTCGCTCATCGACGCATGGCAGGCCACGGGGCGGCCGGTCGTCTTCGTCCGCCATGACTCGTCGAAGCCGAACTCGCCCCTTCGCCCGGGGCAGGAGGGGAACGGTCTCAAGGAGTACGTCGAGCAGCGGCGAGGCAAGGGGGCCGCGGCAGAGCTGTTCGTGACGAAGACCGTGAATTCGGCCTTCTACGGGACGCCGGACCTGGACGCGTGGTTCAGGGCCGAGGGCATCTCGCAGTTCGTCGTGGCCGGGATCCAGACCAACATGTGTGCGGAGACCACGGCACGGATGGGTGGAAACCTCGGGTACGAGGTCCTGTTCGCGCTGGACGCGACGTACACATTCGACACCGAGGGGCCGTTCGGCTGGCGGCGGTCCGCGGACGAACTGGCGCAGGCGTCGGCCGTGTCACTGCACGGCGGAGGTTTCGCGACGGTGATGACGACCAAGGACATCGTGGCAGCGGCAGACTGAAAGCCGCCGCCCCCACACACGGACGCCTCGGCGAAGACCGGGACCGCACCTGCCCCGCCGGACCAAATCCGGCGGGGCAGGTGCGCTCGGGCGTGGGCAGGCGCCGAGGGCTCGCTCGCGGGTCTGCGTGACCACGGACGCGGCCACCCGGCATGCGAAGATCAGCATGTGCTCGGCCCGGCCGGGGGAGAGCGCGCTCCCGCGAACGGGGCCGGCGGACGTCCGATCCGTGAGAGGGAGGCTGCCCGCCCTCGCGCCCAGGTGTCCGGTGCGTGCACGATACCTGCGGCGATGCGGAATGCGGATCATTCCACGGGCCTTGATGATCGATGAATGGCCGGCTCCGCCCGTACGTATGCGTGGGGGCTGGACCCGGTTTTGCGGGACAAAGATTTTCCGACGGACTTCCAGGAGCGTAGGCATGAGTGGAACTGCCCAGATCGGCGTCACGGGGCTCGCGGTGATGGGCCGCAATCTGGCCCGTAACTTTGCCCGCAACGGCTTCAGGGTGGCCGTGCACAACCGCACGCCCGCCAAGACGCGCGCCCTGGTCGAGGAGTTCGGCAACGAGGGCACGTTCGTGCCCGCCGAGTCGCCGGAGGAGTTCGTCGCGGCGCTGGAGCGGCCGCGGCGCCTGATGATCATGGTCAAGGCGGGCGAGGCCACGGACGCGGTGATCGAGGAGTTCGCTCCGCTTCTGGAGGAGGGCGACGTCATCATCGACGGCGGCAACGCCCACTTCGCCGACACCCGGCGTCGTGAGAAGCAGCTGCGCGAGCGCGGCATCCATTTCGTCGGTGTGGGCGTCTCCGGCGGCGAGGAGGGTGCGCTGCACGGTCCGAGCATCATGCCCGGCGGCTCGGCCGAGTCGTACGCCTCCCTCGGCCCGATGCTGGAGAAGATCGCGGCGAAGGCCCCTGACGGCACCCCCTGTGTCACCCATGTCGGCCCGGACGGCGCCGGCCACTTCGTGAAGATGGTGCACAACGGCATCGAGTACGCCGATATGCAGCTGATCGCCGAGGCGTACCACCTGCTGCGCGCCGTCGCCGGCTACTCCCCCGCGCAGATCGCCGACACCTTCCGCACCTGGAACACGGGGCGGCTCGACTCGTATCTGATCGAGATCACCGCCGAGGTGCTCGCGCACACGGACGCGGCGACCGGGAAGCCGTTCGTCGACGTCGTCGTCGACCAGGCGGAGCAGAAGGGCACAGGCCGCTGGACCGTGCAGATCGCTCTCGATCTGGGCGTGCCCGTCTCGGGCATCGCGGAGGCGGTGTTCGCCCGCTCCCTGTCGGGCCACGCGGACCTGCGTGACGCCTCGCGCGGCCTGTCCGGCCCGAAGCCCGAGCCGCTGTCGGCCGATGAGGCGGCGCACTTCGCCGAGCGGGTCGAGCAGGCGTTGTACGCCTCCAAGATCGTGTCGTACACGCAGGGCTTCCACCAGATCCAGGCAGGCAGCGACGCGTACGAGTGGAACGTGGACCCGGGCGCGGTGGCAGCCATCTGGCGGGCCGGCTGCATCATCAGGGCGGCGTTCCTGGACCGGATCCGCGGTGCGTACGACGCACAGCCCGATCTGCCGATTCTGCTGGCCGACAAGCAGTTCGCCGAGGAGATCGGGGCGGCGCAGGACGACTGGCGCGACGTGGTCGCGACGGCCGCCCGGCAGGGCGTGCCGACGCCTGGCTTCTCCGCGGCTCTCGCGTACTACGACGCGCTGCGCGCCGAGCGGCTGCCCGCGGCGCTCACCCAGGCGCAGCGCGACTTCTTCGGCGCGCACACCTACCGGCGCACCGACCGGGAGGGGTCCTTCCACACCCTCTGGGGCGGTGACCGCTCGGAGGTGCCCGCCGGCTGATCAGCCGCCCGGACCGGGGCTCCGCGCGGCTGCGGGCCGGCGCCACCCGCCGGCCGCCGGGCCCTGATCGGCCTCTCGGTCGGCACGCGGGTCGGCGGGCGGGCAGCAGGTCAGCTCACCGGGCCGGGCCGGGCTGCGGTTCCGGGTCCGGGCGATCGGGGCCCGGCGGGTTCGGGATCGGATCGGGCGAGGGCCCCGGCGGCGGGCCGGGGGTCGGCGGCGGGCCGGGCACCGGGCCCGGTCCAGGGCCGGGCGAAGGGTGTGTCGGGTCGGGGAACGGATGGGTCATGCCGGACCTCCAGAAGGTTCGAATCCGTGCGATCCCACTGTCGCGCCGTCCGGGTGCCCACGCTCGCCGGATTCACTCGCCGGAACACTCGTCGACGGCGCCCGGGGGCTGGTTCCGGTCCGGTGACCGGGCGGCGTCGGCTGCCGCCCGCAGCCCTGGTCCGGGACTGGAGAGCACCGGCACGGTCGTGGTCGTGCGGTCGGCGGCGTCCGCCATGGACACCTGGGCCAGAACGATGACGTCCGCTGCCCGTACCGCGTTGGCGGCGGCGGCGATCGCGTCGAGAAAGCCGTCCCGGTCACCGGCCTCGAAACGCTCCCAGGCGCCTTCGACGACGATCGTACGCAGCTCGTGATCGCGCCCCGCGGCCTCCTCGCGGATCAGATCGGCCGTCGGCTCCAGTGTGCTGTTCAAGGCCGCGACCACCACGATCCGCCGGTGCCCGGCCGCCGCTGCCGCCATGGGGCGATCGACGCGCAGCACCGGTATCCCGAGCCCGGCCGCGCAGGCCTCGGCGACGGCGCCGATCGTGGAGCAGGTGCACAGCACGGCGCTCGCGCCGTCGTCGACGGCCTCGGCCAGTACGGCCGCGACGGCGGGGGCGAGTGCCTGCGGCCCTTCTGCCCTCGCGCGGGCCAGCAGATCCTCATGGACGAAGTGCCGCAGCACCAGCGACGGACGCTGCGCATCGCGCAGGGCGTCGAAGACGGGGACATGGACCGGTGAGGTGTGCAGCAGCGCCAGCATGGCCGCGATGCTAGGCCCTGTCCGGGCCCTCCGCCTGCGGCCGGACCGCCTGTACGGCCCGGCGCGCTGTCGACGGATCAGACCACGGCGTGCGGGCTGCGGGCCGTGTCGCTGCAGGGCACCGGGGCGGATGCGTCCGATCCGAGCTCGACGATCCGGTTCTGTGCGTCGACATGGACGACACTGGGCACGAGCGCACGGGCCTCGGCGTCCTCGACCTGGGCGTAGCTGATGAGTATCACCAGGTCGCCGGGGTGCACCAGATGGGCGGCCGCGCCGTTGATGCCGATCACGCCGGAACCCCGCTCGCCCTCGATGACGTAGGTCTCCAGGCGGGCGCCGTTGGTGATGTCCACGATGTGTACGAGCTCGCCGGGCAGCAGATCGGCGGCGTCCATCAGATCGCGGTCCACGGTGACAGAACCGACGTAGTTCAGGTCGGCCTGGGTGACAGTGGCCCGGTGGATCTTGGACTTGAACATGGTGCGAAGCATCGAGGTACTCCTGAATCTAGGCTCCCTGCCTGCGTTCTTGCAGGTCAAGGGCGGTTTCCCTACCTTACAACGAGTCGCACGCCCAGTCAGCGTTGCCCAGGTTTTGTGAGGACTCGCACTGACCAATCGCCCTCTTCCGACGCACCCGCCGAGCAAGGCCGGGGGCGAGCCTCAACCGCTGGGATTCCCTCACGACGTGTGCCGCTGTCAGGGGGAGCGGTTGCAGCAGGCCAGGTGTCCCGGCGCCACCGCCTCCGGCCTGGCGGCGGCGTACGGATCCAGGAGGGAGCCAGGGATTTCCCGGTCGACCGGTCCGGCACACAGCTGTCGGCCGGCATCCGTGCCGCGTCAGCACGATCAGGGGACCCCGGTGGGCAGCCCGCTCGACGAGCGGGCTGCTCCTTCCGGTGGGTGGGCACCGGCGCCGACGACGCGGTCCAGCGGGTCGGACCGGGGCCGAGCACGTTCTGCGGTTGGGTGTCCGGCATCGTGGGGCAACGCAGGGCGGCGGCGATGGCGGGCGCCTGCCGTCCCATGAGCGCTGCCTTCCACGGGGAGGCGGACAGCGTAGGACTCCCGCCGGCTACCGGGTGCGCGATGTCAGGCCGCGTCGGGTGCTGTCGCCGTAGACACCGGTCTCGTCGCCGCGGACGCCGTACCACTCCTGGAACCTGGCCACAGCTGCCTGCACCTCGATGTCGTAGTGCCCGTCGGTCTCGCCGTCGTCGTAGATGTTGGGAACCTGGAGCAGACGCTTCTGCAGATCGGACACCTCCTGGCCGTTGTCCCCCTGCCTCAGCGCGCCCTCATCCGGCTGCGAGGCGCCGGGGGTCGACACGGCCCCATCGCCGGGCAGCGGCCGCTCAGGCTGCGCGGAAGGCGCGGACGGGGCCGGCGCCATGGGACTGTTCGTCAGCATCGAAGAGGCGACGATGAGACCGCTCGCCGCGCCCACCCCGAACGCCCCGGCTACCCGCCCCGGCTTGACGACGAGGCGCGGCAGCACACGGCCCCTGATCCTCACCCGCCAGCGGGCGGGGGGCGGTTGTGGCGACATCTGCGGGGTCTCGTCCGGCCACTGGCCGGTGTGCGGCCCAGCGATGTCCGAGGAGGCCGCGTCCCGGCGCCGGTGGGCGGCGCCCCACCAGGGCTCCTCCGGGTTCGGGGCGTGCCCGCGGGGCGTGCCGTCCTCCAGGAAGCCGGGGAGCGGGGCGGTGGCGGACGGCGGGGTGTCCGCCGGGACCGCGCTCCCCGCCCACAGTGGCTCGCCCACCACAGCGGGCTGAGTACCCCTCAGGTGCGCGCCGCGCGCCCACAGCGGCTCCACCACCACGGACGGCGGGGCGGCGAACGCCTCTCCCTGCGCTGTCTCCGGACGGAAGAGATCCAGGTCCTCGAAGCCGACCTCCGGTTCCTGCGACGGGGAGGGCGGGAACGCCGGCGAGGGTGGGAACGGGGGCCGGGACGCGGGTGGGCCGCCGAGGCCGGTGCCCCGGCCAGGGCCGCGCGAGCGTCCGGACGGTGGCGGGCTCCCGGCCCGGACCCTCTCCTCGTCGGCCCCGTACAGACGGGGTTCGGTCTCGTGGAGCTCGGCGCGTGCGGCGTCCAGGGCGGCCAGCACCCGCTGGAAGGAGTCCGTGATCGAGTACCTGGCGTCGGGTCCTGAGCCGGAAACTCGCTCAGATTCGGTGTCGTCGACCTTCACCGGCAGTCCTCCTCAACCGACATCCACGGATGTCCGGTCGCGGACAGCTGGAGGATGTCTTGTCGTGAACAGATAAGCACCAGAATGATGAGGTATGTGATCTCCGGAGCAGCGGATCCGTGGCGGCCGAGGCCGCCCGGGTTGGTCTGGTTATGAAGCGATACGCAGCGCCCGAGAGCTTGTCTCATTGGGGCTCTGCTGATGTGGCGCACATCTCGGCACCTTCGTCATGGAGTTGGCGGCGCGCGACGTCACGACGCCCAGGGCCCGCGCACTCCGCACGGCGCCGTACGGAGTGCGCGGGCGGCATCCGGCCGCCGTTCTCACCCGCCTGGCTGCCGGCACGCACGACAGGGGCCCCGCTCGGTACTTCACCGCTCCAGGGCGTCGGTGACGGACACCGCGCCGCGGTTCCGGGTCGGCGGGCCGCCGATGCGTGTCCCGCCAGCATCCAGGTGCGTTCTTGCGGCCGCGGGCCCGCAACCGTGCTCCGCGATGGTTCTCACGGGTGGTCATGGGAGCGGGACGGCCCGGAGAGGGTAGTCAGCAGATCTGAGCCGCCCGTTCTTTCCCGTACTCGACCCTCGACGGAGCCGTCGTGAAATTCGGAGTCTCGACCTTCATCACCGACCAGGGCATCGGCCCGACCTCGCTCGGAACCGCGCTCGAGGAGCGCGCGTTCGACTCGTTGTTCATCGCGGAGCACAGCCATGTCCCGGCGAACCGCGAGACGCCCTACCCCGGCGGTGGTGAGCTGCCGGACATCTACTACCGCACCCTTGACCCCTTCGTCGCTCTGACCGCGGCCGGTGTGGTGACCGAGCGGCTGCTGCTGGGCACCGGCATCGCGCTGGTCCCGCAGCGCGACCCGATCATCACGGCGAAGGAGGTGGCCTCGCTCGACCTGGTCTCGGGCGGTCGCGTGATCTTCGGCGTGGGGGTCGGCTGGAACCGTGAGGAGATGAGGAACCACGGAACCGACCCCTCTACCCGCGGCCGGCTCACCGATGAGCGGCTGCGCGCCATGCGCGAACTGTGGACCGCGGAGAAGGCCGAGTTCCACGGCGAGTTCGTGAACTTCGACCCGGTCTTCGCCTGGCCCAAGCCCGTGCAGCGTCCCCATCCGCCGATCTATGTCGGCGGCGGAGAGGGCGCGTTCCGGCGGGTGGCGCAGCTCGGGGACGCGTGGCTGGCCATCAGCCTGCCGCCGCAGGAGCTCGGTCCACGGATCGAGCGGCTGCGCGCCCTTGCCGGCCGAGAGGTGCCGGTGACGGTGTACGCGGCTCCCGACGATCCCGAGCAGATCGAGGGCTACATCCCTCTGGGGGTCGAGCGGCTGCTGTTCTACGTGCCGACGATGCCCGAGCGGGAGACGCTCGAGTACCTGGACCGGCTGGCCGAAGTCGCGGCCCGGTACCGCTGAGGCACCGGCAGCCGGTGCGGGACCGATCGGAGAATCCGTGACCGACCGCGGAAAGGGGTGCGATGCCCGCTCTGACGAGCGCTGAGGCACGGGAGCGGTTCGCCGCGGCGCGCATCGCCCACCTCGCGACGGCCGACACGGCGGGCCGCCCGCACCTCGTGCCTGTGGTTTTCGCCCTGGACGGCGACACGGTGATGCTGGCCGTCGACCACAAACCGAAGCGGACGACACGGCTGAAACGCCTGGTCAACATCGCGGCCAATCCGGCGGTCTGCCTGCTCACCGACCACTACGAGGAGGACTGGGACCACCTGTGGTGGGCCCGGGCCGACGGCGAGGCCCGCGTGCTCCCGTCGCGGGGCAGCTCCCCGGAGGCCGCCCGCTGCGTCGGCCTGCTCACGGCGAAGTACCAGCAGTACGCCGACCGGCCGCCCGGCGGGCCGGTGGTCGAGGTATCGGTCCTGCGCTGGAGCGGGTGGCGCGCGTCCTGAGCCGCGTGCGGGCCGCGACGCTCCGACATGGTCCGCCGGCCGCCGGAGAGCTCGAAGGCCAGGGGCCCGCCGCCGTCAGGGGTACGCGGCCGACGGTCGCAGCAGCGGCCTACTGCGGCGACTCGTCCGCCGACTCCACCGTCTCCGCCTGCGCCGACGCCCGCTTCTTGAGCACGGCGGCCGCGGCGAGAGCGCTGCCGGCACAGGCCGTCGCGAGGACCCACGGCTGGTCCAGGCGGTGGGCGGTCACATGGTCGAGCGAGTAACGCCCGGGCCCCGTGAGCGCGACGGCCGCCGCGGTGAAGCCCAGGAAGGCCGGGTACTCGAAGCCGCCCGCCTGGTTGAAGAACCCCGCGGGGGCATGCACGGCGACCGCCGCGGCCATGGCGCCTGCTGCCGCGGCTCCGGCGGCAGGGGTCGCGAGGCCCAGCGCGAGCAGCGTCCCGCCGCCCGCCTCGCCGAGCCCGGCGGCGACCGCGCTGTGCTTGCCCGGCCTGAATCCCATGGCCTCCATGCCTTTCGCGGTGCCCTCAAGGCCGCCGCCCCCGAACCAGCCGAAGAGCTTCTGGGTGCCGTGCGCAACCAGAACGGCACCGGTGCCGACCCGCAGTGCGAGCAGTCCGAGGTCACGTCGGCCGATATGTCCCATTGCTTCTCCCGGTGCTCTGGCGGTGGGCGTCGAGATCCACTGTCGACCGGGAAGAGCCCGGGGCCCCTGCGGTGCTGGGCCGTACGGGTGGGGCCCGGGGGGCTGACAGCTTGGCCGGATGCATGCGGTAGATTTTGCGCGCCCTTGACAAGCAAGATCTTTTCGATACGGAGACCGGCCCCTCAATGAGCGACATAGTCAACGGACTTGGCCGCGCCGGCACGTACGGCGCCCTCGGTGTGGTCCTCCTCATCCTCGGCATCGTGCTCGTCGACCTGCTGACGCCCGGAAAGCTCGGCCGGCAGATCTGGGAGGAGCGCAATCGCAACGCGGCGCTGCTGTTGAGCTCGGCACTGCTCGGTATCGGTGGCATCGTGTTCACGTCCATCTGGACGACGTACGACAACTTCGCCAAGGGCCTTGTCTCCACCGCCGCGTTCGGGCTCCTGGGCCTGGTGATGATGGCGGTGGCCTTCCTGATCGTGGACCTGGTCACGCCGGGCAGGCTGGGAGCCACGCTGGTCGAGCCGGAACCGCACCCGGCCGTGTGGGTGACGGCGTCCTGCAACCTCGCGGTGTCCGCGATCATCTCGGCGTCGATCGCCTGACACCACTGCGGCCGGGGGCCGCCACCGAACCGGACAGGTGCAGCGCGCCCCGGCCCCTACGCAGCCGTGCAGCCTGTGGGACCGTGCCGGTCGCGTACGGACCGGGCCGCCGCCTACGACCGGTCCGTCTGTCCGACCGATCGCGTCTGGCACAGGTGCTGCGTCGCGTACGAGCGCCACGGCCGCCAGCGCTCGGTGTCGGCGGCCGCGGGTACCGCCGGGTCGTCCGGGAGCAGGACGTCGGGGTCACCCAGGGCGCGCATACGGATCAGGGCGGCCGTCCGGGCGTCGATGCCCGGGAGCGTCAGCAACTGGCGTTCGGTCCCGCCCCGGTCGGCGCCCGCGTCGAGTGTGAGGGTGCCGTCGGCCAGCGCCTCGGTCAGGGCGCGCAGCCGTGTGGGCGCCTGCTCGCCTGCCAGGTCCCGTGCGTGCGGGAAAAGGTGGGTGAGGCCGCCGCTCGGGACGCAGAGCTCCTGCCCGTGCTCCTCCACCACCCGCGCCGCGTCCCGGCCCAGCACGGCCCGTACCGCGAACTCGTGCGGATCGACCGTGCCCGGTGTACGCAGGCCCGGGCGGGCGGCGACCAGGGGCGCGAGCACCGGGTCCGCGCCCAGTCGTTCGGCGACGGCACACGGGTCGGCGTCCAGGTCGAACAGCCGGCGCATCCGCTGCGTCGCCGTGGTCAGGTCGCGCAGATCCGCCAGGTGCAGCCGGCACTCGAGCCAGCCTCCCGCGCCGGTGCGTTCCTCGACCTCGGCGACGCCCGCTCCGCCCGGCAGGCGCAGGGTGCGCCGGTAGGTGCGGGAGCCGTGTGCGCCGACGAGTTCCTCGATACCGGGGACCGCCTCGCGGGCCAGGTGGTCGAAGACCGCGCCTGCGTCGTACGGGCCCCGGTACGCGAGCCGCAGGGGGACGCCCGCCGCGCCGTTGTCGGGTGAGACCGGCCCGAAGCGGGAGGTGCGTCCCGGGCGGGAAGCACGGAGTTCGCCGGGGGTCGCGGCGTAGATCTCCCGGATCGTGTCGTTGAACTGCCGTACGCTCGCGAACCCCGCCGCGAAGGCGATCTCCGCGGCCTGCAGCGTGGTGGTCTGCAGCAGTACGCGGGCGGTGTGGCCACGCTGGGCACGGGCGAGTGCGATGGGTCCGGCGCCGAGTTCGGCGTTCAGCTGGCGCTGCACCTGGCGGGCGCTGTAGCCGAGACGGGTGGCGAGGCCCCCGACGCCTTCCCGGTCGACGACACCGTCGCCGATCAGCCGCATGGCGCGGCCGACGACATCGGCGCGGGCGTTCCACTCGGCGGAGCCGGGAACGGCGTCCGGGCGGCAGCGGCGGCAGGCCCGGAATCCGGCGCTCTGGGCTGCCGCGGCGGTCCGGTAGAAGGTGACGTTCCGCCGTTTGGGCGTGATCGCCGGGCAGCTCGGCCGGCAGTAGATGCCAGTGGTGGAGACGGCGAAGAAGAACACGCCGTCGAACCTGGCGTCCCTGCTGCTCACCGCCTCGTACCTGCTGTCCTCCCTGGTCCTCTCCCCGCTGTCCTCGATCGCCATACGGCCAGTATGCGAGCCGCCCCGGACCGGGGCTGGCGGAATTCGGACATCGCGGTTCTCTCGTACGGGCAGGCGGGGCCGCGATCCTGGTCGGTGCCGGCCTTGATGTGCCGACCGTCGTCGTGTCCACGCGGCACGCCCGGGAAACGGCCGCGGGGCCGGCGAGGGGGCATCAGTACGGGGAGGCCCGCTTCCTCTCGTACGCACCGGGGATCCGATCCCCCTCGACGTCGAGGCACGCAGACCCCATCAAGGCGTGTGCGCCCAGGAGTTGGAGCGGCGCTGGGCCGACTCGCCCCAACCGCCAACCCGTTACGGCCGCGGTTACGGCGCCCCTTCCCGGCGAACAGGTCGCCGGTGCGGACACCCGCCGTGACGTCGCCTTCGCCCGGCGCCTGCGCGGTACGCGCACCGAGCCGGTCAGCGGATGTCGAACAGCGGCCCCGTGATGGTCAGTCCGAGGTCGTCACCGGCGTACGAGAAGAACGCCAGCAGCATCAGCGCCGCACCGCCCAGCGCGATGTCCTTCAAGAACATCGTCTGCTCGATCTGGCGCATCTGCGCGTCGCTCTCCTTCCAGAAGGCGTGCATCAGGACCGCGGTCGGGAAGCAGAAAACGGCCAGCAGCAGTGCGCCCAGGTCTGCCCACACGCCGAGGACGAGGCTGAGCCCGCCCGCCAGAAGCAGGAGCCCGCTGAAGAGGACCGCGGGCACAGCGGCAGGCAGCCCCCGGGAGGCTGCGTATCCGGCCATCGCCTTGGTCTGGACGAGGTGGGCGACGCCTGAGGAGAGGAAGAGCAGCGCGAAGAGAATGCGTCCGATCAGCACCAGGACATCCATCGCGACCTCCGGGATCGGGAGCGGCTCAATCACCTACATTCTCCCCCTTTCCCTTTCATCCTTGATTCCCGGAAGCGCCCGCCCCTCGTGCCGCGCGGGGGTGACAAGGGTTTTCCCCGTATCGAGTTCATCTCGCCGTTCCCTACTGTCTGCGACACCGGCAGACCCCGTATTCCAAGCCCTGAATGTCAGGTGCATGTAATGCGGGGCTCCGCCGGTGACGGCCCTTGACCAGGGGCTGTCGCGCGGCGGCGGCGCGCGGGCGACCCCGGCCCAGGGGAATCGCGGTCGCACCCCCCACACCGCAGCGCGGTTCATCCCGCGCCGCCCGCCCGCGCTCCGCACCGTCATTCGAAAGGGAACACCTTGAACGGTTCCAGGCGGAGACTCATAGCCGTCGCGGCCGCGAGCGCCACGATCGTCGGCGCCGCTGCCACCTCCTCCGTGGCGCTTGCCGCCGCCCCGGCGGACCCCTCCCCGAAGCCCGCCCCTGCTTCGCAGTCCATGACCACGCTGCCCACCGCGCCGGTCGAGAAGGTCATCGTCACCTACAAGTCGAAGGCTGCCGAGGCCAGTTCGAACACAGCCGCGAAGTCCGACGCAGCCGCCAAGGGCTCCGAGACCGGCGAGAGCCTTTCCTTCGAGCGCCGGCTCGCCGGGGGCGCCGCCCTGGTCGACCTGGGCGGCGAGGCATCGAAGAAGGACGTCACCGAGGTCATGGACGCCTTCCGCGCCGACCCGTCGGTCGCGTCCGTGGAGCCCGACATCCGCGCCTACGCGATGGCGGTGACCCCGAACGACACCGAGTACACCAAGCAGTGGGACCTGTTCGAGGCCACCGGCGGGATGAACGTCCCCGGCGCCTGGGACAAGACGACCGGCAGCGGCGTCACGGTCGCCGTCATCGACACGGGCTACGCCGCCCACACGGACCTGGCCGCCAATGTGGTGTCCGGCTACGACTTCATCTCCACCTCCGCCGACGCCCGTGACGGCAACGGCCGCGACAGCAACGCCAAGGACGAGGGCGACTGGAACGCCACCGACGGCGAGTGCGGCACCGGCTCCAAGGCAAGCAACTCCTCCTGGCACGGCACGCATGTGGCGGGCACCATCGCGGCAACGACCGGCAACGGCAAGGGCGTCGCGGGCATCGCGTACAACGCGAAGATCCAGCCTGTGCGGGTACTCGGCAAGTGCGGCGGCTCCTCCGCGGACATCGCCGACGCCATCACCTGGGCGTCCGGTGGCACCGTCCCGGGCATCCCGGCGAACGCGACTCCGGCGAAGGTCATCAACCTGAGCCTGGGCGGCGCCAGCGCCACCTGCCCGAGCGTCTACCAGAACGCCATCAACGGCGCCGTCTCCCGCGGCACCACCGTCGTGGTCGCAGCCGGCAACAGCAACGCCAACGCCTCCGGCTTCACCCCCGCCAACTGCGCGAACATCATCAACGTGGCGTCCACCAGCCGCGAGGGCAACCGCTCGTTCTACTCGAACTTCGGCAGCATCGTCGATGTCGCCGCGCCCGGCGGCGAAACCCGCCGCGCCACCGACACGCCCGGCACCGTCACCACCCCGGAGAACGGCATCCTCTCCACGCTGAACTCGGGAACCACCACCCAGTCGGCGGAGAACTACAAGCCCTACCAGGGCACTTCGATGGCAGCCCCGCACATCGCCGGCCTCGCCGCGCTGCTGGAGTCGGCCAAGCCGGCCCTGACCCCGGCCGACATCGAGTCCGCGATCAAGGCCAACGCCCGCCCGCTGCCCGGCACCTGCACCGGCGGCTGCGGCGCCGGCATCGCCGATTCCACGAAGACCGTGAACGCCGTCACCGACACCACCCCGGGTGCGACGTTCAGCAACACGACGGATGTCACGATCGGCGACAACTCCACCGTTTCGTCCTCGATCCCTGTCACCGGCCGCACCGGAAACGCCCCCGCGGCCCTCAAGGTCGCCGTGGACATCAAGCACACCTGGCGCGGCGACCTGGTCGTCGACCTGGTCGCCCCGGACGGCACCGTGCGCAACCTGAAGGCATCCTCGGGCTCGGACAGCGCCGACAACGTCCTCGCGACGTACACGGTCGACGCGTCCAGCGAGGTCGCCAACGGGACATGGAAGCTGCAGGTCCGCGATGTGGCCTCGGGTGACACCGGATACATCGACTCCTGGAGTCTCACCTTCTGAGCCACCGGCTCTACGGCATCATCGCTGGTCAGGGGCGTGTTCACGGCATTTGCCGGGGGCGCGCCCCGTCGGCGTCGCGGCACTGACTGTCCGAATGCCGGACGCAACCCCTGGACTACGGCGACAGCATTCGTATTCTCTGCTCGAACGGGCAGGGGGCCCGCGCACGCCGGAAGGTGGTGGTGGGCTCGTGACGTCAGCGGCGCACCGCCCCGCGCCCGTCGGACGAGCAGAGCTCATCGCGCGCCTCGAACGGGTCCTGCAGGCCCGTGGACGCGCCCTGCTCACCGGCCCGGCCGGGGTGGGCAAGACAGAGATCGCACTGGCCGTCGCCGCGGGTGCCGAGGCTCGTGGGGAGACCGTGCTGTGGCTCGCCACACTCCCCTCCGACCGCGACATGTCCGGTGCGGCCGCGGCAGCCCTCGTCGCCTCGGTCTCCGCAACCGTGTCGTGGCCGCCGACGGGGGCACAGGGCGGCTCCGACGGGACCCGCTCGTACGACATCCTCGAGGAGCTGCCAGGGCCGCAGCGCTCGGCCGTCGCCATGCTGTGCCGCGAGGCGCCCGTACCCGAGGGCGGCTGGGACCCCATCGCCCTGCGGCTGGCCCTCGCCCGGATACTGCGGACCCTCGCCGTGCGCGGTCCCGTCCTCCTGGTCGTCGACGGCGTGCACTGCATCGACGCCGACAGCGCGGACCTGCTGCGCTTCGCGCTGCATCTCGCGCCGGCCTCGCTGCGGGTCATCGCCCTCGAGACGCCGGCGGCGTACGCACCCGAAACACCGGGCACGAACGCACCCGGGGGCGGCCAGGAGCCGCTGTGGGTGCCGTCCGAGGCCGACATCCTGTTCGTACCGCCGCTGCAGGCGGACGAGATCGCGGAACTCCTCTTCCACCACCGGCTGCCCTCCCGGATGGCCGGCCGCATCCACAAGGCCAGTGGCGGCAATCCACGCGTCGCGCTCGCGGTCGGCCGCTCCCTTGCCGACGCACGTACACCGGTGCACCACGCCGAGGCGCTGTCGCTGTCCGGCCGCGCCCGCGATCTGGCCCGGCAGCTGCTCGGGGTCGCCTCCCCCTCCGTACGCGACACCCTGCTGCTGGCGGCCCTCGCGCTGCGGCCGACAGCCTCCCTGATCCGCCGGGCCGGGCGGCCGACCGCGGAGGCGGACCTGGCGGCGGCGGAGCGGGCGAATCTGATCTCCCTCAAGGAGGACGGGACGGTCGCCTTCACCGCCGGTGTGCTGCCCTCGACGCTGGTGCACGACGCCTGCTGGACGCAGCGCAGCTCCGGGCACGCGGCGCTCGCGCAGGTGGTGGACGACCCCGTCGCCGCGGTACGGCACCGGGCATTGGCCACGGACATCCCGGACGAGGCACTGGCCGCGCTGGTCGCGGCGGCCGCCGACACCGCGCGGCGGCGCGGCGACAGCGCGCTGGCCGCCGAACTCGCCCTGCTCGCCGCCGAGTCCACGCCCGTCGAGCACGGAGTGCAGCGGCTCGCCCGGCTCGTCGACGCCGCCGAGGAGGCCGCGCGCGCCGCCCGGGCCGATCTGGCCGTGCGGGCGGCCACCGATCTGCTGGCCCGCGACGCCGCGCCGCGCGACCGGGTGCGGGCCCGCCTCGCCGTGCTCGACACGGCCGGGCAGGGCCTCGGCGGTCTCGACGAGACATATGTGCACGCGATGGAGGACTCCGAGGGCGATACGGCGCTGCGGGCGGCCGTCCAGCTCCGGCTGGCGGTGAAGTACGTCCTCGCCGACGGCGACCCCGTACGGTCGCGGGGCGCCGCGGTCGAATCGGCGGTGCTCGCCGGCTCGGTGGGCGATCGGATGACGGAGGCCAGGGCACTGACCGTGCGGGCGCGCATGGACCGTGTGCTGGGCTCACCGGACGCGGAGCGGGTGCTCGCCAGGGCCCGCGCCCTCGAGCTGGCCGAGCGTCCGCTCGGCATCCGCAACGCGGCCCGGATCCTGACGATCCGCCATGCCCTGTTCGACGACCGGCTCACCGACGCCCGCGACCAGCTGAACGCGCTGCTGCCGCTGGTCGAACGCCGCGGCCCGGTCGAGGACGCGATCGAACTGTTCCGTACGCTCGCGGAGGTCGAGGCACGGCAGGGCCAGTGCGCGTCGGCGATCCCCCACGCCGGTCGGTCGCTCGCTCTCACCCTCGAGGCCGGCCTGTCGCCCGGCCCCGCCTGGTACGCGCTGGCCCTGGCGGAGACCGCGGGCGGCAGCTTCGCACGGGCCGCGAGCTACGCCAGGCGCAGTGCGCAGGCCTCCGACGAGGAGGGCGACCATGTCTTCCTCTCCCGCAGCCTGTACGCGCTCGGACGCGTCCAGCTCGTCACCGGGGACGTGTCCAACGCGCTGGAGACCCTGAGGCGGGTCCAGGCGAGCGAACGTGCCCAGTCCACCGTCGACCCCTCGATGCTGCGCTGGCACGAGGAGCTGGCCGAGGCGCTGCTGGCGAACGACGCCCTGGAGGAGGCCGCGGATCTGCTTGCCGGCGTGCGCCCGGTCGCGGAACGCCTCGGCCGGACCACGGTGCTGCTCGGCTGCGACCGGGCCTACGCCCTGTATCTGGCGGCGAACGGCAAACCCGACGAGGCGGCGGAAGTACTGACGTCGGTCGTCGAGCGTTTCGCCGCGGCGGGGCTGCCACTGGAGAGCGGTCGCGCTCTGATCGCGCTCGCTCGCGTGGAGCGCCGCCGCCGCAGACGTTCCGCGGCGGCGGGCGCGCTGCAGTCCGCGGCCGCGGTCTTCGAACGGGCGGGGGCGACGCCCTGGCTGGCACTGGCCACCGAGACGCTCCCGGGGGCCACGGAACCAGCCCCGAGCGCGGGGGCCGCCCGCGGCGGCGCCCTGTCCTCGCTCACGGACGCGGAACTGCGCCTGGCGCAGCTGGTGGGCCGGGGGGCGAGCAACCAGGAGGCAGCGGCCAAGCTGTATCTGAGCGTGAAGACGGTGGAGGCGCGCCTCACCCGCATCTATCAGAAACTGGACGTCCGTTCACGCGCCCAGCTGGCCACGGCCCTGAGCGCCTGGCCGGTCCGCCCGGCGGCGGCGCCCGCGCCGGACACCGGCCCGTCACCCGCGTGACGGCCTCAGCCGACCCAGGTGCCGGTGAGGCCGAGCACCGCCGAGCCGTCCAGGTCGGCGAGCTTGGTGCCGACGAAGTCACGGGCCCACTGCGACGTCTGGATACGGAACGCCGGGCGGGCCGCGGTGAGCGCATGCAGCACGGACTCGGCGGCCTCGTCCGGGGTCTGCGCGCCGTTGAGGAACTGTGAGATCGTGCGGTCCACATAGACCTGGAGCGGCTCGGCGTACGGACCCGCAGCGGCGACCTCGCTCTCGAGGTCGAGACCGAGGTTGTTGACGAACTCGGTGGCGACAGCGCCGGGTTCGACGACGGAGACACTCACGCCGAGCTTCGCCGCGACCGGCGCCAGGCTCTCCATGTAGCCCTCGACGGCGAACTTCGCGGCGCAGTAGGCCTCGTTGAAGGGCTGCCCGATGACGCCGCCGACGCTGGTGACGGTGATCAGACGGCCGCCGGAGGCGCGCAGGTGGGGCAGGGCCGCCTTGGAGACATGGAGTACGCCGAAGAAGTTGACCTCCATGACCTTGCGTACCTCGGCCACGCTCTCGTTCTCCAGTGTGCCGAGGTGCCCGGCGCCCGCGTTGTTGATCACGGCGTCGAGGCGGCCGTGGTCGGCGATCACGCCGTCGATCGCCGCGGCGACGGAGGCTTCGTCGGTGACATCGAGCTGCCGTATGTCGAGCTCGACGCCGGCCTCGGCGGCGGCCTTGCGCAGCGCGTCGGCGCGGCCGGTGTCGCGCAAGGTGGCCACGGTGAGCCAGCCGGCCTGTGCCGCGGCGACGGCGGCGGCGAGGCCGATACCGGAGGAGGTGCCGGTGATCAGAACAACCTTGGAAGACATGGTGCTGGCCTTTCTTTCGCAGGAACCGCCATTAAGTGCGTGTACACACACCATAGCCATTATGTGCGTGCGCACGCAACCGCTAAGCTCGGATCATGACGAAGAGGAAGCTCACCCAGGCGGAGATGCCGGTCGCCGACCACGCCTTCTACGGGCTGGTCTGGGCCGGGACCGTCCTCACCGAACGCGTCGACCGTGCCCTGAGCAAGGCCCACGACCTGCCGGTCTCCTGGTTCGAGGTCATGCTGTGGCTCGCCTCCAGCCCGGAGCCGGTCCCCGCATCCGTACTCGGCAACAGCACGATGCTCAGCCGCAGCCAGGTGTCCCGCGTCGTCGACGCCCTCCAAAGCCGTGGGCTGGTCACCCGCACCCCGTCCGCGCGGGACGCGCGATCCGTCGAGGTCGCGCTCACCGAGGAGGGTCACCGGCTGTTCGCGGAGGCCGACACCACACGCCGGGAATGCCTGGCCCCTGTCTTCACCGATCTCCTCGACCAGGAGGATCTGGAAGCGCTCAGCGCGGTGTGGCAGAAGCTGAAGGCGGCCAAGGAGCGCTCGGCCTGAGTCCGGGGTCATGCCGACGGCGGCAGCAGTGGTGACGCGGACGGCAGATGCTGCTCGGTCCAGATGGTCTTGCCGTCGCGCGTGTACCGAGTCCCCCACCGCTCGGTGAGCTGGGCCACCAGGAACAGTCCGCGGCCGCCCTCGTCGGTGGTACGGGCCCGGCGCAGGTGGGGCGACGTGCTGCCGGTGTCGGACACCTCGCAGATGAGATGGTCGTTGCGGATGAGCCGCAGACCGATCGGCCCGTCACCGTACCGGTAGGCGTTGGTGACCAGCTCGCTGACGATCAGCTCGGTGGTGAAGATCATGTCCTCGAGCCCCCACTCGGTCAGCTGGGCCGTCGTGAGCGCCCTGGCCTGAGCGGCGGCGGTGGCTTCCACGGGCAGCTCCCACGTGGCCACCTTCTCCTTCGCCAGGACGCGGGTACGGGCCACGAGCAGTGCCACGTCGTCTGCGACACCGTCGCCCGGCCGGTTGTGCAGCAACGCACCCTCGACCGCGGTACAGATCTCCTCCAACGACTGGGCCGGCGAGGTCAGCGCTGCGCACAGATCCGCCACGGACTCATCCACGTCCCGCTTCCTGCCCTGGATGAGGCCGTCGGTGTAGAGCGCCAGGAGGCTGCCTTCGTCCAGGGTCATCTCGGCGGCCTCGAACGGCAGCCCGCCCAGGCCCAGCGGCGGACCGGCCGGCACGTCGAGCAGTCGCGCCTGTCCGTCCGAGGTCACCAGCACCGGCGGCGGGTGACCGGCGCGGGCGAGGGCGCAGTGCCGCGCGGCCGGGTCGTAGACCGCGTACAGACAGGTCGCGCCGAGGACTTCGGGGAAGCTCTCCTCCGTCGGCTCCTGTTCGGCCGCCAGTCGGTCCACCAGGTCGTCGAGGTGGGAGAGGACCTCGTCCGGGGTGAGATCGAGATTGGCCAGGGTGTGCACGGCCGTCCGCAGCCGCCCCATGGTGGCCGCCGCGTGGATGCCGTGGCCGACCACGTCGCCGACGACGAGGGCGACGCGGACCCCGGACAGGGGGATGACATCGAACCAGTCACCGCCGACGCCGGTCTCCGCGTCGGCCGGCAGATAGCGGTAGGCGACCTCGACCGCGGGGTGGCTGGGCACATCGTGCGGGAGCAGGCTGTGCTGCAAGGTGAGCGCCGCGTCGTGCTGCTGGGTGTAGCGCCGTGCGTTGTCGATGCACAGGGCGGCACGGGAGGCGAACTCCTCGGCGAGTTTGAGGTCGTCCTCCTCGAACGCATCGGTCCGTCGGGAGCGCCACAGACTGATCATGCCGAGTACGAGCCCCCGCGCGATCAGCGGCACCACCATCAGGCCGTGGATGCCCAGCGCCCGGGCGCGCTCGGCCCGCTCCGGATCCCGGGAGAGCCACCCGGTGCCGCCCCCCAGTTGCCGGGCAATGGCCGGACGCCGCTCGGCCAGACACCGCGCGTGCGTACTCTCGGGTGGGATGTTGATCGTGTGGCCCACCGGGTACATGACCTCTGCCGTGTCGGGCAGGATGCTGCGCACCGCCGCCCGGCGCACGGTCGAGAGCATGTCCTGCAAGGGCTCTTCCCCGCGGGTCACCGGCTCCAGCAGGTCCACGGAGACACAGTCGGCGAGCTCCGGGACCGCCACCTCTGCCAGCTCACGCGCCGTCCTGCCCACGTCCAGCGTGGTCCCGATGCGGGCACTGGCCTCGTTGAGCAGAGCGAGCCGACGGCGGGCCTCGTGGCGTTCGGTCACGTCCTCGACCGTCTGCCCCACCCCGAGGATCCGTCCGCTGGAGTCCTCCATCCGGAACGCCGACACCGACACGAACAGCTCGACGTCGGGATCATGCCGCAGAACGCAGGACTGCTCGGTGAAGATCGAGGACTGGCCCGTTTCGAGCACCTCCCGCAACTGCCTCTCCACCGTGTCGGAGTCCCGCTGGATCAGGAAGTCGCTCGTACGGAGCCCGCGGTGCTGCTCGGCCGGTATCTGACTGAACCGCGCGATCGCCCGGTTCACCCGCAGGATGCTCAGGTCCGGCGCGAAGACGGACAGACCGATCGGGGAGCGGCGGAACAGTCCGTCCAGGACCGACCGGTCCGTCTCCCACTGAACGACCTCCTCGGCGGGCGCAGCGACGATGAACCACTCCTGGCGGCTGTCGCCCTTCGTGAGCACCCGGACCCGGCAGCCCACCTCCACCCGACGGCCGCTGCGATGCCGGACGGGCACGACCCCGAACCATCCCTGCTCCCGTACGCAGGCCGCCACCGCGTCCATGACCACGTCCCGGTCCGGGGGGTCGACCAGGAGAGCCGTAGCCTTCTGTCCGAGTGCCTCGTCGGGCGGGTAGCCGAGCAGCGCTTCGGCCCGCTCGCTCCAGCCCACGACTGTCCCGCGGTCGTCCAGAACCGCCGAAGCCGCGCGCCGCACCGCGAACGGGTCTTCCGGCCCCTCGCTGAACGTCGTCACGGGTGTGTCCATCGCTACCACCCTCACCCCTGCGCCTTGCGTGCGCGACCGCGCGGGCCGGTACGGCTCCTGGCAGGGGCCCCGGGCGGCAGCGCCCTGGCCAGGAGTACCGCGACATCGTCCTGGGCCGTGGAGGGCAGCAGCCTGGCGAGGACGCCGTCGCAGATCTCGTCCAGCGAGTGGTCGAGGTGCAGGAGCGCCCCGGCGAGCTGCTGCATTCCGTGGTCGACGTCCCTGTCGCGGGCCTCGATGAGGCCGTCGGTGTACAGCACCAGCACACTGCCCGGGGGCAGCGGCACCGATTCGGTCTGGAAGTCCTGTCCGCCGGCCCCCAGGGGCGTACCCGGGGGGCCGTCGAGAAACGCGATCCTCCCCCCGGCGTCGGCCACGGCCGGGGGTGGGTGGCCGGCCCTGGCGATCAGAGCACCGCCGGCGGCGGGATCGTGGACCGCGTAGACGCAGGTCGCCATCTCGTTCTCACCCAGGTCGGCCACGGCGGCGTCCAGCGAGTGGAGCATCCCGGCCGGAGGGATGCCGTGCCGGGCCAGTGTCCGCACCGCCGTGCGCAGCTGTCCCATGACCGCCGCCGCATGGATGCCGTGGCCCATGACGTCCCCGATGACCAGCCCGGTCCTGCCGTCGGGCAGAGCGAAGACATCGAACCAGTCGCCGCCGACCTCGTGGTCGCTGGCGGGGAGATAGCGTCCGGCCAGTTCCAGACCGGTCACTTCTGGCAGCACGGTGCTCGTGAGGCTGCGCTGGAGCGTGAGAGCGGCCGCCCGCTGGCTGGTGTACATGCGCGCGTTGTCGATGTTCAGCGCGGCCCGGGCGACCACTTCGTCGATGAGGACGCAGTCCTGCTCGTCGAACCGCTCGCGGCTGCGGAGCCGTGTCACCACCACGGCGCCCAGCACCTTGCCGCGGGCGACCAGCGGGACCAGCCGCGCGGAACCGAGACCGCTGAGGTACGTCCGCAGCCGCTCCGCCTCCGGAGCGGTGATCAGCGCCGGGACGTCGGACCGGTAGAGGTTCATGGGACGCCCGTCGGCGATGACCTGCTCGTACACCGAGCCGAGCGGGACCTGGAAGGTCTGGCCCACCGCCAGCTCGGCGACGGCGGACGCATCCGGGAAGGAGAGCGCCATGCGCCGCACCACCCCATGGCTGGACGCGGCGCTCTCGTCGGGGTCGAGCATCTCCTCCAGCAGCTGGACGTCGGCCGAGTCGGCCAGCTGGGGCACCAGCACCTGCACCACTTCCTCCGCGGTCTGCCGCAGGTCCAGCGTGGTGCCTATCCGTGCGCCGGCCGCGGCCAGCAGTGCGAAGCGGTGGCGCGCGCGGTCGGCCTCGACCTGCGCCTGTTGCCCGGCGGTGATGTCGATCAGGGAAGCGATCACTCCCAGTCTCCGGCCTGTGCTGTCGAGGAGTGGAGCGTAGGAACAGGACCAGATCCGGTCGTGATCGGGATCGGCGGGGGTACGGCCGGTGCGGCGGACGTCGACCACCGCCTCACCGCTGTCCATGACCTGCTGCATCACCGTCTCCAGCGCCGCGGCGTTGACCCCGGGCGCGACCTCGGCCGGCCGTTTGCCGAGATGCTCGGCAGCGGTCACGCCGTTCATCCGTGCCAGCGCGTCGTTGACCCGCAGAAAGCGCAGATCGGGACCGAGAATGGCGAGACCGATGGGTGACTGGGTGAACAGGCCCTCCAGGGCCGCGAGCGAATCCCGCATGGTGCGCACCGCGGAGGTCTCCACGGCGATGGCCAGCGTGCCCGTCTCTCCCGTCGAGTCGGCGGCGGGGACGATCCACATCTCCATCGCGATGAAGTGCCCGTCGTGGTGCCGCACCGGGAGCGTCCCCACTACGGCCTCACCCGCCGACACCTTCCGGGTGAGCTGCCCGGCCAGCTCCCAGTTGGACTCGGGGACCAGGACCGTGAGGGAGTCCCGGCCCAGCACCTGCTGCGGCACGTAGCCGAGCAGATCCTGGGCGGCCAGCGACCACTCCACGATGCGCCCTGCCACATCGGTCCGCCACAGCGCTATCGGCAGCAGTTCGCGGAGCACACCCGCATACCCGATCGCCGTCAGGGGCTGATCCGGCACGTCACTCGTCGACTCGCGTGTGTCCACCGCAACGACCTAACCCCGGGATGGGGGCGCTCGGCCTGCCGACCATTCCCGCTTTCGGGTGTATTTCATCTCGAATCACCCTATCCGAGGCGCGCTGGCCTGGGCGAACGGAGCCGCCGGGGGTGGTGTCGACGGGCATATGCCGGGCACCAGGACGGCGTTGGCGCGCCGTGAACACCACACCAGAAACACCAGGAGACCGCGTCGGACTGCTCCGACACGGTCTCTGATCTGCGACTTCGAAAAGTCGGGACGACAGGATTTGAACCTGCGACCCCTTGACCCCCAGTCAAGTGCGCTACCAAGCTGCGCCACGTCCCGATGCCCGCCTGACCTGGGGTTTCCCCCGGCCGAACGCGCAAGAGAACCATACCTCACTCTGCGGGGCGGGCGGACGGGGTGGGCGTGACCCGCTCATGGCGGGCTGCCGCACCGGGCGGCGAACCCGATCTGCCCACACCTGACCTGACGGGCAGCCATGGAGGCGCACGCACGGACCACAAGGCCGGGAGCGTGTCCTGTGGTTCAGGCCGAACCCGGCAAGATCCTCAAGAGGCGCCCGGGCCGCGGTCCGGCGCCCGAGGGCCGTCCTGCGGCTCGACGGGTCCCCTTCTGTCCCATCCGGGACTGCGCACCCGCAGACGCAGATCATCGGGAACGACCTCGCCACCGCAGTGGCGGCAGCTGTGCACCACGTCCAGTTCCGCACCGCAGGAGTGGCTGAACACCGCGGGAGCTTCGTCGACGAGCCATCGGTCGCCCCAGGCCCGCAGCGTCGTCAGCACGATCAGCAGGTCCCGGCCCGCCTCGGTGAGGTGGTACTCGTAGCGCGGCGGGTGCTCGAGGTACTGCCGCCGGATGACGACACCGACCGACTCCAGATGGCGCAGGCGCGCGGTCAGGACGTCGCGGGGCGCACCCGTGTTGCGGGCGATCTCCCCGAAGCGGTTGTTGCCGAAGCCGATCTCGCGGACGGCGAGCAGAGCCCACTTCTCCCCCACTGCCTGGAGCGACAGCGCGATCGAGCACGGTCTGCCGCGCGAGTCCAGGGCCAGTGCGGGGACAGAGCCGTCCGGCATGGTGCGTGCCTTCATGAGCACCAGGTTGCCACATCCAACTCACTCCCTCCCGCATCACGACGAGGTAGGTTTGACATCCCAACCTTTCCCTCGTCCACACACGATGCGTGATCCGGACGAGCCCGCCCCCCACCCTGCCCGCGGCGCCTGCAGACCTCTGACGGCCCCCGGTCCGGTCCGTGCGACGGTCCGGGGGACAATCGGGGCGTGACCAAGGCACCCCGGGACCGCGACTTTGAAGGCCGCGCACGCAGCGCCCGCCCCCGCGACGGGCTGGGCCGCCCTCTGCCCTACGGCGCACCGGGCGTCGCGCGCCAGCCCGAGGGAGTACTGCGCACCCCGGCCCAGACGCTGGCCGAGGCGCAGCGCCTGCTCGATGCGGGCATGCCGTTCCATGCGCACGAGGTCCTCGAGGACGCATGGAAGTCCGGTCCGGACGAGGAGCGCGAGCTGTGGCGGGGCCTGGCCCAGCTCGCGGTCGGCCTCACCCATGCGGCCCGCGGCAACACGACGGGCGGCGCCCGTCTGCTGCTGCGTGGTGCGGAACGGATCTCGGGTTTCCCCGATCCGTACGCGATCGATGTCGTCGGCCTGACGACGTGGGCCCGGGCTCTGGCGGCCCGGCTCGCGGGCCCGGTGGACGCGGCCACGGAGTCGCCTCGGCTGACCGCAGGCCGGGGAGACCTCCCGCCTGCGCCCTAATCCGTCAGCAGGATCACCTCCAGCGTGCGGGGACCGTGCACGCCCTCCACGCGGTCGAGTTCGATGTCGCTGGTCGCCGAGGGGCCCGAGATCCAGGTCAGCGGGCGGGTCGGGTCCAGTCTCGACATGGCCTGCGGGACGGACGCGACGATCTGGTCGGCGGCGCGCACGACGCAGATGTGCAGGTCGGGGACGAGGGTGAGGGCCCGGCGGCCCTGGCCGGGGCCCGCGTCCAGGACGATCGTGCCGGTCTCGGCGATCGCGAGCGCGCAACCGGTCACGACGGCGTCCGTCGCATCGAGTTCGTAGGGGGACAGCGGGCCTTCGTCGGCGCACTGTTCGGCGTCGGTGGCGGCGAGCCAGGCGGGCGGGAGTCCGTCCGGCACGGCCACCGAGCCTGCACAGTGCTCGGTGAGCAACTCCGCGATCAGGGAGGGAAGTTCACGCTCGGCGGCGCGGTGCACGAGCGCGCGGTAGTCGGCGAGGTTGTCGTGCAGCAGGTCGAGCATCGCGGCCGGGTCGTCGGATGTGTGGCGCTCCAGGTAGTCGCGGGCCGCCTCCGGCGCCTCGGGGGCGTCGGCGACGGCGGCGCGGATGCGACCGAGGATGCGGTCGCGGGAGTTCGTGGAGGGGGCGCGGTGGCTCATGTGCGGTTCTTCTTCCACCAGTCACGAAAGGAAGCGGCAGGCAGCTCCGGCAGTTCGCGGGACGCGGTCCAGGCACCCGCGCCGGGCAGCCTCTTCGGATGGAGCCGCCGGGTTCCGGTCGCGGCCCGCTCGGCGGCGGCGAGCGCGCCGGGGTGGTTCAGCACCCAGCCGGCCGCCTTCATCACCACCTTCTCCAGGCGGTGGCCCCTGCCGCCCTGGTCCACAACCTTCTCCCGGAGGTGGACCAGGACCTCGGGGATGTCGATGGCGACCGGGCACACCTCGTAGCAGGCTCCGCACAGGGACGAGGCGTACGGCAGTGAGGCGTCGATCTCACTGTGTGTGCCGCGCAGTTGGGGACTGAGGATCGCGCCGATCGGGCCGGGGTACACGGAGCCGTAGGCATGACCGCCGGCCCGCTCGTACACCGGGCACACGTTCAGACAGGCCGAGCAGCGGATACAGCGCAGGGCCTGGCGGCCGGTGTCATCGGCCAGTGTCCGCGTCCGGCCGTTGTCGAGCAGCACCAGATGGAAGGCGCGGGGGCCGTCGCCGTCGCGGGTCCCGGTCCACATGGAGGTGTACGGATTCATGCGCTCGGCGGTCGAGGAGCGCGGCAGGGTCTGCAGGAACACCTCCAGGTCCCGCCAGGTGGGCACCACCTTTTCGATGCCGACGACGGAGATGAGCGTCTCGGGCAGGGTCAGGCACATGCGGCCGTTGCCCTCCGACTCGAGGACGACCATGGTGCCGGTCTCGGCGACCATGAAGTTGGCACCGGAGACGCCGACCTTGGCGCGCAGGAACTTCTCCCGCAGGTGCAGCCGGGCCGCCTCGGCGAGCTCGGCCGGGCTGTCGGAGAGTCCCTCGGGCGCGGGGCGCCCCCAACTCGCCATCCTCCGGATGAAGATGTCGCGGATCTCGCCGCGATTGCGGTGGATGGCGGGGACCAGGATGTGCGAGGGGCGGTCGTCGCCCAACTGCACGATCAGCTCGGCGAGATCGGTCTCGTAGGCCGCGATCCCTTCGGCCTCCAGCGCCTCGTTGAGACCGATCTCCTGGGTGGCCATCGACTTGACCTTGACGACCTCGCGCTCGCCGGTGGCCTTGACCAGGTCCGCGACGATCCGGTTGGCCTCGGCGGCGTCGGCTGCCCAGTGCACGGTGCCGCCCGCCTCCGTGACCCGCGCCTCCAGCCGGAGCAGATGTCGGTCGAGATGACGCAGCGTGTGGTCCTTGATCTGTTTGCCGGCCTCACGCAGCTCGGCCCAGTCCGGCAGTTCCGCGACCGCGGCCGCCCGCTTGTCCCGGATGGTGTGGGTGGCGTACCGCAGATTGGCGCGCAATGTCGGGTTGCGCAACGCGTCCCTGGCCGCCGTGGGGAAGGAGGGCATCCCCAGGTAGGTGCCGCTCATACCCGCACCTCCTGTGCCGCGTAGGGCTGCTGCTGCGTGCTGCTGAGGATCTCCGCGATGTGCAGGGTGCGCAGCGGCTCGTCCTGGCGGCGCAGAAGGCCGTCGATGTGCAGGAGACAGGAGCTGTCCGCGCCGCACAGCACGGTGGCGCCGGTGGACACCGCGCTGCGCACCTTGTCCTGCCCCATGGCAGTGGATACATCGGCGTTCTTGACGGCGAAGGTGCCGCCGAAACCGCAGCACTCCTGCGCGCCGGGCAGCTCGCGCAGCTCCAGCCCTTCGACGGCTTCCAGCAGCCGGCGCGGCCGGTCGCCGAGTCCGAGCAGCCGCAGGCCGTGGCAGGAGGGGTGGTAGGTGACGGTGTACGGGAAGTAAGCGCCGACGTCGGTCAGGCCGAGCACATCGACGAGGAACTCCGTCAGTTCGTAGGTGCGTGCCGCCAGGTCGGCTCCGGGTGCGCCGCCGAGCCGCGGGTAGTGCTGCCGGACCATGGCCGCGCACGACCCCGACGGGGTCACGACGTACTCGTACCCCTCGAAGGTCTGCGCCGTGCGCCGGACCAGCGGCTCGGCCTGGCGCCTGTAGCCGGTGTTGAGCTGCGGCTGTCCGCAGCATGTCTGAGCGGCCGGGAAGTCCACGTCGACCCCCAGCCGTTCCAGGAGTCTCACGGTCGCGATGCCCGTGGCCGGGAACACCGCGTCATTGACGCAGGTGACGAAGAGTGCGACGCGCATGGCCGGAGGATATGCCGAACACGGAGGCCCGCGTACCACCCGGAGGGCTGGACATCGGACCACTCCTGTCCGTCTCCCGGCCCCGCGCCCGGGCGCGGCCGCTGGTGGCGGCGTCGGCGTTCACCAACGGACGTGAAGCTCATCGGGCGAGCGGTGGATCAGCGTCGGGCGCATCACGACCGGCGGCCGGTCCTCGTCGAGCCTCAGGCCGGGCAGCCTGCGGGCGAGCAGTCCGACGGTCAGTGCCATCTGTTCGCGGGCGAGCTGCGAGCCGGGGCAGCCGTGCGCACCGTGTCCGAAGGCCACATGCCGACGGGACACCGGACGGGTGATGTCGAATACATCGGGTCGCTCATGGCTGCGCTCGTCGCGGTTCGCGGAACCGTACGCCACGAACACGGTAGCGCCGGCCGGCAGTTCGGTGCCGGCGAGGGTGACGGCCCGGGTCGTGGTGCGCCGGAACCCCTGGACGGCACTGTCGTAGCGGGCGGCCTCCTCCACCGCGGCGGGGATCAGCGCCGGATCGTCGCAGATCATCTCCCACTGCCGCCGGTCACGCAGCAGATGCAGCAGCGTCGTACCGATGAGTGCGGTGGTGGTCAGATGCCCGGCGATCAGGAAGTTCTGGAAGCTGGAGACCAGTTCGTGGCGCTGGTCGAGACTGAGCTCGCCACTGCCGGGCGCGAGTGCGGCGACCATCCCGGACAGCAGATCGTCACGGGGGCTCTCGCGCCGGTCGCGGATGTACCGGTCGAGCATGGTCTGCAGTGCGACGACGTCCTCGGCGGCCTCGGCCTGCTCATCCGCTTCCAGGGGGCGGAACAGCAACTGCTCGGCGCGGTAGCCGCCGTACACCGCGTCCGGTACGTCGTCCTCCTCGAGGCCGATCAGCCGGCCGATCACCTGTCCCGGCAGCCTGCGCGCGTACGCCCGCATCAGCTCGGCACGGCCGTCCGCGGCGAACGTGTCGACGAGCGCCTCGGCACGTTCGGTGGCGTACGGCAGCAGGGCGGCGATGCGCCCCGCGGACAGCCCGCGGTTGAGCGGTGCCCGGTGCCGCCTGTGCGCCGCCCCGTCGGTGGAGACGACGGTGGGCCGCTTTCCGTACCCCTTGGCCAGCACCTGCAGGGCGGCTGGCGACGGCATGACGTCCGGGAGCAGCGCGCGTACGGAGGAGAAGTCGTCGGCGCGGCGCAGCACTTCGCGTACGTCGGCGTCGCGGGCGACGAGCCAGGCGTCGAGTTCGGGCACGAACGTCAGACCTTCGGCGCGACGCGCACGGGTGTAGAGCGGATAGGGATCGCGCTGTAACTCGTCGAGCCGGTCGTGATCTCTGCTCGCCACGCGGCGCCTCCGGGGCTCGGGGAAGAACGTCAGGTTCACAGGCGGCACGCCTGCTCGTCCGGCCATCGTGCACGAGTCCCCTGGCAGCCGGGAAGGGCACGAGGCACCAGGGGTCAGGGGCGGCCCCGCGCCAGTCGGCGCACGAGCACCGACGTATGGCTGCGGTCCGGCTCCTTGGCCGCTGTCAGGAGGGTCAGCGGACCGGCGGCCGCGAGCGTACGCAGCCCGTCGAGCGCCTGTGCGGCGGCGGGCTCGGCCAGTTCGTTCTCGTAGCGCCGGCAGAACTCCTCGTAGGTACCCTCCTTGCCGTGGTACCAGCGGCGCAGTTCCGTCGACGGCGTAAGAGCCTTGGGCCACTCGTCGATACGGGCGTCCGCCTTGCTCAGACCGCGTGGCCAGAGCCGGTCGACGAGCACCCGAGTGCCGTCGTCCGGCTCGGGGGCGTCGTAGATTCTGCGGACCTGGATCCGGAAGGCGCCGTGCTCCATCTCCCCAGGGTCGCTGCCGGGGCGCGAACCCGGCACCGGGACAGGGCATTCGGGCTACCGTCCCGGCCACCGGGCCCCGGGCGCGGACCCCGTCGGTCCGTGAAGGACCCGTGGCGGCCCGCGCCGCCCGCGAACCGGTCGGCGCCCGACCGGGTCTCCCCCGCGGTCAGCGGGACCATGCCGTGCCGGTACTCGGGGGCCGGGGATTGCGGCTCGACGAGTCCGTGCTGCTCGCGCGCGGACAGCCGGTCGTGGCGCGGGCACAGCTGCGGGAACGCGGCGATCTCGCGGGCGAGGTGCTCCGCCCGGCGGGCGTCGCCCACTGGGACGAGCCGGTTGGCGAGCCCGATGCCGTACGCCACGTCGGCCCGGACCGGGCGGACTGGCAAAACGCCCCGCCCCGAAAGATCGAGAGGCCGTGTCGGACAGTTCCGACACGGCCTCTCACCTGCGACTTCGAAAAGTCGGGACGACAGGATTTGAACCTGCGACCCCTTGACCCCCAGTCAAGTGCGCTACCAAGCTGCGCCACGTCCCGATGCCCGTCTGACCTGGGGTTTCCCCCGGCCGAACGCGCATCAGAACAATACCGCACTTCGACCGGTGGTCACGAACCCGTATCCCATGTCCCCCGTGACCGCATGCCGGGGCCGGGATCGGCAGCGGCCCGCCCTGGGGCCGACCGGCCCCCGGCGGTGGTGCGGGTGCGGGTGCTGACCATGGACGCGGTGCGCGACCGGTCCATCTCCGCCGCCCCTGCCTGCTGGACGAGAACCCGCGCCTCGTCCTGATGCTCGCGGGATCAGCAGCGACGGCTCCGACACCGCCCAGCGCCGCGCCCCGGGCAGGGCACGGTCGGAGGCTGATCAGCGCCGGGGCCGCGGACGCCTGGCCCGCCGACGGACACCCATACGCCCCCGGTCGCCCACGGACGAGGCGCAGGCCCTGCCGCGCCGACGCAGCTGGGCGCGGCAAGGCGCGAGCAGCCCAGCAAGGCCGGATCGATGAGCACCTCGCCGCACACGGACGGGATCCGCAGGGACTGCGCGAGCGGATCGTCGCCGCCCGCTGCCGCCCCGGCCGGGGCGGCAGCCTCGCCGGGTTCAGTCCGCAGAGGCGGCCAACTCCGGGTGCGCGTCGAGCAGTTTGCGCGGCGCCGCCTGGCGCCAGGAGTCGAGCAGGATCGCGTACAGCTCGTCCTCGTCGTCGAGCGCGGCCAACCGCACCCGCAGCCATGCGTAGTTCTCGTCATGACCCACGCGCAGGAAGAACTTCTCCGGTTCGCAAGCGATCAGCTCCTCCCGGTCCTCCTTGGGGCACTTCACCCCCATCACCTTGTCGTCGTCGTCCAGCGAGGCGAAGATCCGCCCGCCTTTGTCCACACGGAAGGTGGGCATACCCCAGGCGAGCTTCTCCATCGCCCCGGGCAACGCGAGCGCGATTCTGCGTACGTCGTCGGCAGTGGCCATGGAAAAACCGTACGACGCACCACTGACATTGATGGTGGTACGCAGGGTCACCGTTCGGCGATGACGTGTACGGCTCGCGACAGAGGCAGGAACCGGAGTCCGTGCGCTGCGTTGCGCGCCCCAGCGCTCAGTGCCGCCACCATGCGCCCGCGACGGGCCGCCCACCGCGCGGGGAACGCTCATTTCGGTTCACTTGGCCGCTGAACCGGTCCTGCGCATGCTCCCCGATGGCACAGTCGTGCTCGTCCGAGGCGGTCATTTGTCCCTGAGTGCCATATACCCACGAAACCTTTGCCGTTGGCATGTGGCAGAAAGCCGTGCGTGGGGAATGCCGTACCGCAGGACCGGACAGGGCCTTACCACAGGGAACACCTGTTCAATCAAACGTCAACGTCCTTGATTCCGGCCAAAGTTGACGATGACCTTGTGCCGCTCCGAAAGGGTCAACACGCTGATGTGGTCGGCCTGTTCGGGACGGGACCACTGCCGATGCACCACCTGCTCGAACAACCGCACGAGCAGGCGTTTCGCGGAGGAGGGCTCGCGTGGACGGATACTTCGCCAGTCGCATGCATCATCAGCTGCGAGCTGATGTGAGGGAGTTCGCCGAGAGGGAGGTACGGCCACGAATCTCCACGATGGAGGCGGCCCGCGCGGTCCACCGGGAGCTGTCCCTGCTGATCGCACGGCAGGGCTGGCTCGGTGCCACCATCAGCAACGACTACGGCGGGATGGGCCTGGGACACCTCGCCAAGACCATCATCATCGAGGAGCTGTCCCGGGTCAGCGGTGCCATGGGCGCGATGCTGCAGGCGTCGCAGCTGGGAGTGGCAAAAATTGTCCATTTCGGGAGCGACGAGCAGAAGAAGACCTGGCTCCCCGCGATCGCCGCGGGTGAGTGCCTGCCGACCATAGCCGTGACCGAGACCGAGTCCGGCGGCCATGTTCTGGGCATGAGCGCCACCGCGGTACGGGACGGCGACGACTACATCCTCAATGGCCGAAAAGTGTTCGTCGGAAACAGTCATGTGGGCGATCTGCATGGCGTGGTGGCCAGGACCGGACCCGGCTCGCAGGGGCTCACGGCGCTTCTCGTCGAGTCGGACCGCCCAGGGCTCACGATCGGCGAACAGAAACCGACGATGGGGCTGCACGGCTTCAGCTTCGGAGAGCTGCACTTCGACAACTGCCGGGTTCCCGCCTCCCATCGCCTCGGCGACGAGGGCGACGGACTGTCCGTGGCGTACTCGTCCAGCGTGCTCTACGGACGGGCCAACCTCACCGCCGTATCTCTCGGAATCCACCGTGCGATCCTCGAGGAGACCACCCGGTTCTGTGCCCAGCGCCACCGCTACGGCCGGCCCCTGCACGAACTGCCGTCGGTGAAGATGAAGCTGGGTTCGATGCAGTCGCGTCTGATGACGGCCAGACTCGCCGCGTACCACGCCGTGCATCTGCTCGATCACGGGATGGCATGCGACGCGGAGCTGATGAACGCCAAGCTGGTCAACGTCGAGTCGACGATCGACTCCGCCCGCAACGGCATGGAGATCCATGCGGCGTCGGGGCTCTTCACCGACCGGCCCATGGAACGGTACCTGCGCGACGCCCTTCATATGTTCGCGCCCGCCGGTACCTCGGACGTGCAGCTGCTGCGGCTCGCGGAGGTGGCGCTGGGCACGGAGAAAGGGCAATGGTCGACACAGCTGTCCGACGAGGTGCGGATGATGCCCGCGATGTGACACGGCGCCAGGGAGACGTACGGAAGGCGTACCGCCACCCCTTCCTCATACGTACGGCCCCGGCAGGCAGGGCATCCGCCTGCCGGGGCCGTACCGATGGCGTTGCCGGGCCCGTGGGAGTGCGCCCGGCAACGCCGCCTCAGAAGCTGCCGTCCTCGCGGCGGTGGATCTGGTCGACGAGTTCCGCGGCAAGGGACTTGATGGTCTCCAGTCCCGCCCGGCCCCAGGGCCGCGGCTCGGTGTCCACCACACAGATCGTGCCCAGCGCGATCCCGGTACGGTCGATCAGCGGGGCCCCGAGATAGGAACGGATGCCGATCTCGTCGACGACCGGATTGCCCGCGAAGCGCGGGTAGTCGCAGACGTCCTCCAGTACGAGCGCCTTGCGGCGCACCACCACATGCGGGCAGTAGCCGTGGTCGCGCGCCATGAAACGGCTGACCGCGCCGCCGCCACCCGACGCCGCACCCGGGTCGGAGCCCCGGTGCGTACCCGTCGGCGTGTGCAGCCCGGCGAAGAACTGCCGGTGCTCGTCGATGAAGTTGACCATGGAGAACGGGGCCCCAGTCACCTCGGCGAGCTTGCGGGCGAATTCGTCGAAGGCCGGGTCGGGTCGGTCTCCGAATCCCAGCTGGCGCAGCCGCTGCACCCGGACGGGAGCCTCGCGGTCGACCGGTGTCAGCAGCAGATGGCCGGTGGGGTCGTAGGTCATGTCGGAGCTCCATAGCTGGGTGCCGGGGCGCCCGGCACCGCGGTGGTGGTGAGCAGATGCTGGACCAGCGTGACGAGGGTCCCGATCCCGGAGCTGGCGATCCGCGCGTCACACAGCACGACCGGGACCTCCGGCTTGAGGTCGATCGCTGCCCGCACCTCCTCCGGCTCGTAGCGGTAGGCGCCGTCGAACTCGTTGACGGCGACGACGAATCCGATGCCGCGCCGCTCGAAGAAGTCCACGGCGGAGAAGGAGTCCTCGAGCCGGCGGGTGTCGGCAAGGACGACCGCTCCGAGCGCGCCCTCGGAGAGTTCGTCCCACATGAACCAGAAGCGCTCCTGCCCGGGCGTGCCGAAGAGGTAGAGCACATGGCGCGCGTCCAGGGTGATCCGGCCGAAGTCCATGGCGACCGTGGTGGTTGTCTTGGACTCGATGCCGTCCAGGTTGTCGGTGGCCGCGCTGACCTGGGTCAGCAACTCCTCCGTATTGAGGGGGTCGATCTCGCTCACCGCGCCCACGAGGGTCGTCTTGCCCACGCCGAAGCCGCCTGCGACCAGAATCTTGAGTGCGGTGGGGAACAGGTCCCCGGTTTCAAAGCCGCCGTCGTAGGCCATCGAGCACCGCCTCCAGCAAAGAACGGTCCGTGGGTGTGTCATGGCTGCGCGGGGCTCGCGCGGTCAGCGCGCCGCAGTCCACCAGGTCGGACAGCAGCACCTTGGTGACGACCGCCGGCAGCCGCAGGTGCGCGGAGATCTCGGCGACCGAGGTCGGGCAGCCGCACAGTCCGAGCGCCATGGTGTGCTCGGGACCGAGCTGCGGCTGCGGCGCGCTCCCGGTGGCCATCACCATGGACAGCAGGTCGAGGGCGGCCGTAGGACGGGTACGGCCGCCGCTCACCGTGTACGGACGGATCAGCCGCCCGGCCGCGTCGTCGAGCAGCGGCCCGTCCGTGGGCGTTGGCACGATCATTGACCCGTGGCGCTCGGCGTCGCCCCCGCTGCTTGTCTGGCCGGCGTCATCAGATACGGCCGCACACTCTTGACCAGCATCGCCATCTCGTAGCCGAGGACCGCGGCGTCGGCCTCGCGGCCCGCCAGCACGGCCAGGCAGGTGCCGGATCCGGCCGTGGAGACGAACAGCAGGGTGGAGTCGAGCTCCACGACCACCTGGCGCACCTCGCCGCCGTCGCCGAACCTGGCTCCTGCGCTGCGGCCAAGGGAGTAGAGGCCCGAGGCGAGCGCGGCCATGTGGTCCGCACTGTCGGTGTCCAGGCCGTGCACCGACTTCACCAGGCCGTCGGAGGAGAGCAGTACCGCGTTGCGGGTGTAAGGCACGCGCTGGACGAGACCGCTGAGCAGCCAGTCGAGGTCCGATACATGACCGGCCGGCATGTCGCTCGCCATGGTCATCTACTCCTTGGGGGTGTTGTCGGTGCGCTGCTGGGTGGGGTGTACGGGGGGCGAGGGCGACTGCGACTCAGCGAGGCCTGTGCCCCGCTGGAAGGCCGCCATCAGGCCCGGGTCGTGCAGGGTGTGGTCCTCGTCCCTGCGGGGTGCGGGGGTGTCCCGCAGCTGGGGGACGAGATGTTCCTGGCTGCGGCGCTTGGGCAGTTGGGGGCGGCCCACGCCGCCGGGTCCCACGGGGCCGGCCGGGATGCCGGTCGGCGTGGTACGGGCGCTCTCCGCGGGATCGGGCTGCGGTGGGCGGTCCGTGCCGGGGCGGGCGGCGGCCGGATTGGGGCGGTCGCCGTGTGCACCCCGTACGGGCAACGGGCTGGTCCCGGTGACGGAGGGCGCCGGTTCGCGCTGCGCGGGCATGGGCCGCTGCGGCTGGACGTGCCCCTGCTGGGACAGCGGCTGCGGCTGGGCATGGGCGTGGGCCGCGGACGTGGCATGGGCCTCGGACACCTGCTGGGGCAACGGCAGCGAGGGCGGCGAGCCGGCCATGATCCGGGGCGTGCTGTCGTGCGGCGCCCCAACCGCCTCGGGCTGAGCGACCCGGTCGGGGTCGGCGCCGAGCAGGCCCTGCGGCAGGACGAGAACGGCCTGTACGCCGCCGTAGATGTTGGTCTGGAGCCGTACCGCGATGCCATGGCGGCGGGCCAGGGCGGAGACGACGAACAGTCCGATCCTGCCGTCCTGCAGCAGATGGGCGACATTGACCTGGTCGGGGTCGGCCAGCAGCGCGTTCATCTTGTCCTGCTCCCCGAGCGGCATGCCCAGGCCGCGGTCCTCGACCTCGACGGCCAGTCCCGCCGTGACGTGCTGGGCGCGCAGCAGCACCTGGGTGTGCGGCGCGGAGAACAGGGTTGCGTTCTCGACCAGTTCGGCCAGCAGATGGATCACGTCGGCGACGGCATGGCCACGCAGGGTGCCGTCGATCGGAGGCACCAGCTTGACCCGCGGGTACTGCTCGACCTCGGCGATGGCGGACCTGAGAACCTCGGTCATGGTGACCGGGTTGGACCACTGGCGGCGGGAGATCGCGCCGCCGAGCACGGCCAGGTTCTCCGCGTGCCTGCGGATGCGGGTGGCCAGGTGGTCCACGTGGAAGAGGCCTTTGAGCAGCTCGGGGTCCTCGACCTCGTTCTCAAGCTCGTCCAGCAGCTGGATCTCGCGGTGGACCAGCGATTGCAGCCGCCGGGCCAGGTTGACGAAGACTTCGACCTTCTGTTCGTTTCCGACACTGCTGGAGAGCCGGGATGCCTGTACCACGGCCGCGACGGCGGCGTCGTGCGAGTGGCTCAGCTCGTGTGTCAGCAGATCGAACTCGTCGCCGCCATTCGGGGCCGGCGCCGGCGCGCGGCGGGCGGGCGGGCCCTCACCGCGTCTGAGCTGGTCGACAAGGGTGCGCAGCTCGCCGTGTCCGCGCGCGGTCGTACGGCGCAGTGCGGAACAGCGGCCGAGTACGGATGCGGCCGTACGGTCCGCGCCCACCGCCGCGGCCGCGACAGCCGCTATGGCGAGCGCGGCCATGGCGGTGAGTGACACCCACAGGCCGATGGTCGGCTCGGGGGAGGCGGCACGGATCGTGACGATCACCGCGGCCGCGCCGCTGAGGGCGGCGGCGACGGTGGGCAGGACCGCGGTGCGCAGGAGTTGAGGGCGTATGCGGGCTTCGGGCGACGACGGCGCGGGGTGCGCTCTCCCCGACGACGACAGGGAGCGGGCGCCTGGGCGGCCATGGCGCCCGCCCTCTCTGCGGTCGGACCGCGCGGCGGGTGCTCGTAGTTGAGACATCAGCGTCCTTGGTACGTGGGCCCCAGGAAAACGACGTAGTGCAATTGGTCGGTATCGGCTCGACGCTGGACCCGGGCATGCAGGAGGAGCCCACCGTTGTTCGCCGGCCACACACGGTAGTCGGCAAGCGGGCACGGGTGAGGGGCAGTTGACAAAGTTGCCCGTGATTCGTCGCGCTCTGGTATGACGTCTCGTACGACAGCCCGAAGGCGCGCGACCCCGCGGCCGGATCAGTCGCGGCGGCGGGGTCGGGGGCGGGTGCCGGCGGGGGGCCGGAGTCGGGCGCGGGCGGGTCAGGCGGTAGGAGCCACTTCCGGGGTGCCGGTCCCGGCGGAGGCACCCCACCCACCCGCGGGCGCGGTCGCGACGGAACGCCACCACTGTGCGACAGGAACGCTCTCGCCCGTCGGCTCGAACGGCTCCCCGGGTCGGGGCAGCGCGATACGCGCCCCGGCCCGCGAGGCGGCAGCGACGGTGCCCTCGCCCGGTTCGGCCCACGGGTGCGGCGCGAGGTTGAAGGTGCACCAGTGGATCGGCAGCATCACGCCGGCCGGCTGCCCGCCCTGGAGATCGAGGTGGGCCTGCATGCCTTCGGCCGGGGTCATATGAATGTCGGGCCAGTACTCGCTGTACGCACCGATCTGGATCATGGTGGCGTCGAACGGGCCGTGCTCGGCACCGGTGTCCTTGAAACCGGGAAAGTATCCGGTGTCGCCGCTGTGGTAGATCCGGTGCTCGGAGCCTTCGACGACCCAGGACGCCCACAGCGTGTGCTGCTGGTTGCGCAGCCCCCGGCCGCAGAAATGGCGGGCGGGGGTGGCGGTGAGCCGCAGCCCGGCCACCTTGGTCGATTCGTTCCAGTCCAGCTCGCGGAGACGGTCCGCGGACACGCCCCAGCGCTCGAGATGGGCGCCGACGCCCAGCGGCACCGCGAAGACGGTGTCCGTGGAGACCAGCTCCCGGATGGTGGGCAGATCCAGGTGGTCGTAATGGTCGTGGGAGATGACGACGACGTCGACCGGGCCGAGGGCCGCGAGCGGAGCCGGGACGGGGTGCAGCCGCTTGGGACCGACGAAGTCGAAGGGCGAGCAGCGCTCTCCCCAGACCGGGTCGAAGAGCACCCGGCGGCCGTCGATCTCCGCCAGGACGCTGGAGTGCCCCATCCAGGTGAGCCGCAGTCCGGTAGCCGCAGGCTTGGCGAGGTCGGCGACCGTGGTGGGGTGGACGGGCACGGTCCCGATCGGTGACCGGCGCGCCCGCGCCTCCTTCTGGAAGTAGATCTTGGCAAATTCGACCATGGAGCTGCCGGAGGGGCGGGTTCGCGCCCCCACAGGATTCTGGAACACCCCGTCGGCGAAGTTCGGCGAGCGGCGGATGCGCTCCATCCGCTCACCCGCCGGGTCGGCGCCGAAAGCGGCCGTTCGGAGCGAGCGCAGCCGGGAGCGCAGCGATCGGGGGGAACCAGCGCCGGTCACGGCACCTCCTGTTGCTCGGGGACTTCCCATTATGTGCGTCTGTGCATGGGGGATACGGCTGTGCATGGGGGTACGGCGGGACAGGATCGATCCCGCATGTGGGTGACGAAGGTCAGGCCCGCGGCTGCCCGTAGGCCCGTTCCACCCGCAGGCGCAGGACGAGCCGCCGGTCCTCGACCATGGCTCGCCGGTAGTCGTCCCAGTCGGGGTGATCGCCCTGCACGTCCCGGTAGAGGGTGATCAGCTCCTCGACCGTGGCGTCGTGGGGATCGGCGGCGACGGGCGAGAGGTCCGCGGTGCCCTCCACGACGGTCCACGCCCAGCGGTCACCACTCGTGACGTGGTAGCCGGCCCGGGGGTCCCGGCGCAGGTTCCTGGTCTTGGCGCGGTCGTCGGTGATGGACACCCGGATGATCCGCTCCTGCGGGTAGTAGGCGTGGTTCACGTTCGACAGCTGGGGGCGGCCGTCCCGCTTGATCGTCACCAGGACCCCGCCGTCCTGCTCGGCGACGAGCTTCAGCAGCGCCTCCTGCTGCGCGTCCGGCTGGGAACCCTGGTCCGGACCCGGCGTCGCATCCGACTGTGCGTCGATTTCCGTCATGACCAGGCAACGCCTCCCCGCATTCCGGTGTTCCTGATCCCGCGCACATTCAGTGCCCGCGCATGTCACATCCACGGGCTGCCCATCCGTCGTATCCGTGCAGGCGCACCGCACGACGACCGGACCGACCGGACCGGTCACGACAGAACATGGAGGCCCCTCATGGCCCGCATCTCGCTCACCCCGCCGCGTTCACTGTTCCTGCGCATCGTCCAGTGGTACTCCAAGCGCTCGTACGGGAGGGTCCTCGACCCCGTCGGGGCACTGGGCCACAACCCCCGGGTGCTGCGGACCGACATCCGCTTCGAGCTCTCGGTGGCGAAGTGGAACCAGTTGAACGAGGACCTCAAGGCACTGGCCGTGATGGCCACGGCCGCGTCGATCGGTTGCAGCTGGTGCATGGACTTCGGCCACTGGGAGAGCCGGCGGCGCGGCATGGACGCGCGCAAGGTTCGCGATGTGCCCGTGTGGCGCGAGAGCGATGTGTACAGCCCGCTGGAGCGGGATGTCATGGAGTACGCCGAGGCCATGACAGCCAATCCGCCGGAGGTCGGGGACGACCTCGCGGGCCGGCTGCTCGCGGCGCTGGGCGAGGCGGCATTCGTCGAGCTGACCGCCATGGTCGCCGTGGAGAACCTCCGCTCGCGGATGAACGCCGCACTGGGGTTGACGAGCCAGGGCTTCAAGGACCACTGCGAGGTCCCCGCGCCGGCGACGCGGACCGCGGTCACCGGCTGACCCGTCAGGCACGGGGCCGGCTGATGCGGCACGTCCGGCACGACAAGGCGTGGCGGACGTGCCGTTCACGTCGGGCTGGGGCACGGCCGAGGAGCGGTCAAGTGGCCACGCGGCACAGCCGTGTTGGACCCGCGGACCGGGTCCGCGGTGGACGGACGACGAGCCTGGCATCGGCCGCCGAAAGGGGCGGTCGGTCCCAAGATCCGCTGTGTAGGGTGACGCTGTGGGCAGAGTCCGGTTGAGTGTGGCGGAGCGGCGGGAGGAACTGCTGTGCGCCGCCGTCGAGCAGATCGAGCAGCGAGGCGTGGCGGCCGTGCGTATCGCCGATGTGGCCGCGTCCCTGGGGGTGAGCAGCGCCTTGGTGCTCTACCACTTCTCGACCAAGGAGAAGCTGGTCGCCGCAGCGTTCTGCTACGCCGCCGACGGCGACCTCGCCCATCTGCGCAAGCTGCTCGGACGCCGCACCTCCGCGCTGCGCCGGCTCCGCGCCGCGGTGCGCTGGTACGCACCGACCGGGCAGGCCAAGGGCTGGCGACTGTGGATCGAAGGGTGGGCGGTCGCGCTGCGCGAACCGGCGCTGGGTGGTGTGGCCCGCGATCTCGACCAGCAGTGGAAAGCCGCGCTGACCGAGGTCATAGCCGAGGGCGCCGCCGCAGGTGAGTTCCCGTGCGAGGACCCGGCCGCGGCCGCCTGGCGGCTGACGGCCTTCCTGGACGGGCTGGCCGTCCAGATGACGTCGTACGCCGGCTCCCTGTCCCGCGCGGCGATGCTGGAGTGGACCGACGAGGCTCTCGCCCGCGAACTCGGCGTCGACCGCGCCGCCCTCACCGCCACCGCCCGCTGACCGGCCCGCCCCGACAACTGCCGCTCGCCTGCCGCTGTCTGCCGCGCGGTCCCTCCGTCCGCGTCTCAGGTCCACCGCATCGCTCGTACGCGTCCCGGACATACGGTGCGCGGCCGACCAGGGTCACAGGGGCAGCAGATCCGGGCGCTTGGCCTCGACATGGTCGCCGGAGCTCTCGCCCCGCAAGCGGCGCCCGATCCACGGCACCAGGTACTCGCGCGCCCAGTGGATGTTGTCGCGGCGCACCTCGAGCGCGCCGCGCGGCGGCAGCGGCGGCCACGGCTGGTCCGGGTCGGCGGGCACTTCGAGTCCGAGCACCTGGGCGGCTCGCAGCGCGACCCGGGTGTGCCCCTCGGGTGACAGATGGAGCCGGTCGGCGTCCCAAGCTCGCCGGTCCTGCACGGACTTGAGTGACCACAGGTCGAGTACGGGGCAGTCGTAGCGGTCGGCGATGGCCCGGACATGGGCGGTGTAAGTGGCGATCTTGCCGCGCAGATGACGCAGTACCGGCACTCCGCGCGTGTCGAAACCGGTCGTCACCATGACGGTGCCGACCGCGCCCGCGAGGTCGGCGACGGCCCGCTCGAAGCGCTCCGCGACGTGGTCGGGGTCGCTGCCCGGCCGGATGATGTCGTTGCCACCCGCGCAGAATGTCACCAGGTCCGGGGCGAGTTGCTTGGCCCTCGGCACCTGTTCCTCCACGATCTGGTCGAGGAGCCGGCCGCGCACAGCGAGGTTCGCGTACCGGAATGTGTGCTCCGGCATACGGTCGTCCAGCAGGACCGCGAACCGGTCCGCCCATCCGACGAACGTCCCGCCGGGTCCCGGGTCTCCGACGCCCTCGGTGAAGCTGTCACCGATCGCCGCGTACGACCCGAATGCGCCACTGTTCTCTGTTCTCGAATCGTCTGCCACGGGACCACATCTTTCCCTTACGGATGTGACCTACGCGACCGTAAGGAGGGGTTGACGCGAAGTGATCTGTGCCACCAGGCAGGATCAGGTCCGCAATACACCGACTCCCCCGCCCCGCGCGAGCGGTGACGGGGGAGTCGGCGCAACGGCCCGAGACCTGTCAGGGAGTCAGGGCGATCAGAGGGAGACACCGTGCTGGCGCAGGTAGGCCAGCGGGTCGATGTCGGAACCGTAGCCGGGACCGGTCCGGATCTCGAAGTGGAGGTGCGGGCCGGAGGAGTTGCCGGTCGAGCCGGACAGACCGATCTGCTGGCCGCCGGTCACGGACTGGCCGCTGGAGACGGACAGCGAGGAGAGGTGGGCGTACTGCGAGTAGGTGCCGTCCGTGTGCTGGATGACGACCTCGTTGCCGTACGCGCCGCCCCAGCCGGCGGAGACGACGGTGCCCGCGCCCACGGACTTGACGGAAGTCCCGGTGGAGGCAGCGAAGTCCACGCCGGTGTGGTAACCGCTGGACCACATGGCACCGGCGGCACGGTAGGGGGTGCTGATCTGGGCGCCGCTGATGGGCGCGGCGAAGCCGGAGCCGGAGGGCTGCTCGGGCGTCGAGGGCTGCTCGGGCGTCGAGGGCCCGGAGGTCTCCGGCGCGCTCTGCTCGGGCGCCGAGGGCTGCTCGGCCGACGGCTCGGCCGACGGCTCGGCACTGGCGGCCGAGGCGTTGCGCGCGTCGTCACGCGAGGACCGGGACTCGGACCGGGACTCGGACGTCGCAGGGGCCTTCGCCTCGGACTTCGCACCGATGGTCAGCTTGAGCCCGGGGTGGATCAGCGAGGGGTTCTCGCCCACGGCCTCGCGGTTGTCCGCGTACAACTCCTGCCAGCCACCGCGCACATGGTGCTTGTCGGCGATCTTGGCGAGGTAGTCGCCGGCGACAACCGAGTACGTGATGGCCTTCTTGCCGGCGGGTGCCTGGGCGGCGGACCCGGTGGAGAAGGCGGAAGGGGCCTGCGCGGCGACCTTCTCGGTCGCGGCTGCGGGGGCGGTGCTGCCGGCGGCGTGGGCACCGGCGGCACCCAGCAGCGGGAGGGCGATGGCGGCGCCACCCGTACCGGCGGCGAGGAAGCCGCGGCTGATCGGGTTGGTCCTGGGACGACGGTGCTTACCCTTTGCGGGCATGGCGCTTTCCTCTCCGGCGCCGGCGAGGTGAGCTGTCGGGTTCGGGCTGGAGATGCCCGGTCGGGGCGATGCCCGACTTAACCCCAAGCCGTCCGAATTGTTCGGTTACGGCGTACTACCTGGGTCCCCCGCTCCTGCCACGCGTGGATGGGTTCGAATTCCGGTCGGCGGCAGGATTAGGCGGTCCGTCCGGATTGCGGTGACCGTAAGCGAGTCCGACAGGCCGGTACAAGCCACCGTTTTCACCCAGCAATGCCGGAGGGCAGAATTACCGGAGATTTCCGGTTACGCTCCGTCGATTACGGATCTTCGACCCCCGCACCGCCAGCGGAATTCATCCCGGAGCACGGCCACGGACGGTTACGAATATGATCCCGCTCACGGCCCGAATCCCATCCCCCCACTATCGGGACACGCCATGCCGAACCAGTCAATTCGGACAGAAGCCCCATTTCCGATTTACACCTCCACGGGCACATCAAGCCACGCGACGATCAGCGCAATTCGCCCTCGCCGACAGAGAACGAAAGTGACGCCGGTCACTTCTCCAGACCCGTCCCGTCACCTCGCGACACCCGTGAATTCATCCCCGACAGGGCCATGAGCCCCCCTTGAATTCACACAGCACCTTTTCCGCCGATGAATGTGCGACACCCCTCTCGGGCCCTGACAAACACATGCCGCGGCACGGCATTCGACACGTCACGGCCGGACCACCCCAGCATCCTTGCCGCCCGTCGGCCCGGCGTGCGGACCGTGATGCGGCAGCACGGTCCGGCGCGCTACGCCGGTCACCAGGCACTCGTACGCGGCCCGTGCCTCCACCCGGCAGCCTGACCGCAGGCAGCCGCTCGCCGCAGCACTGCGACCTCGCGACCGCCGGGCTGCGTCTCGAACGGCCAGGAGGTGGCTGCCCCGGGCCACGAGCGCCTCGGCGTCCGTACCCGTGACGCCCTTGCGCGGCAGTCGAGATGATTGCCTGATGAACCGTGTGTCGTATCGTCGGCACCACACCACGCCGCCGTCGGCGAGCAGCGCCTGCGGCAGTGACCTCAGGAGTCCACGTGACGCAGCAGCTGCCGCAGGCCCCGTCGACAGAACCCGAGCTGACCGGGGTTCGAAACTTCCGGGACGTGGGCGGACTGCCGACCGTGGACGGCCGACAGGTGCGGTCCGGAAGGCTCTTCCGCAGCGGCCATCTGGCGAACGCGACCGCGAGCGACGCGGCCTTCCTCGCCGGGCTGGGGCTGCACACGATCTTCGACTTCCGCAATGCCGCGGACCAGCAGCTGGAGGGCCCGGACGTCGAACTGCCGGGCGTGCGCAATGTGAATCTGCCGCTCACCGACCCGGCGGACGGCGCCGAGTTCTGGAAGATGGTGCGCGAGGGCGACCTCGACCAGCTCAAGTCGATCCTCGCTGACGGCAAGGCCTCGGGCCGGATGATCGCCTCGTACCGAGTGATCATCGAGCAGCGCACCACCGAGCACAGTCAGGTGCTGCACGCGCTCGCCGAGGACAGCGTCCCGGCGCTGATGCACTGTGCCGCCGGCAAGGACCGAGCCGGCCTCTCGATCGCCGTGTCCCTGCTCGCGGTCGGTGTGGAGCGGGACGCGATCGAGGCGGACTACCTCAAGTCCAACGACCCGCGTCGTCGTTACCTGGTCCGGCGCAAGGACGACTCCCCGGCCGCGATGGCGCCCGAGGTGATGGAGCTGCTCAGCCCGCTGTTCGACGCCCGCGCCGAGTACCTGGCCGCGGCCTTCGACCAGATCGAGCGGACATGGGGCGGCACCGAGCGCTACCTCTCCGAGGGCCTCGGGATCTCCCCCGAGACGCGCGAGCGCCTGCGCGCGCGACTCCTTGACGAGGCGTGACCCGCTCGAGTCCTAGTGATCGCCGCCCACCATGAAGAGGAGATAGAGGAACCCTGCGAACAGGTGGCCGGCGATCAGATAGACGAAGAGCCGGATGACCAGCCCTCGGGGGAAGCGGTCCTCGTACTTCTTGGATATGGCGGACTTCTTCGGCACGGCGGTCCTTTCGGTTCTGGATCGGGACGGAGCGCGGACGGCGCGGCGGCTCAGGTGTGCGGGTGCGGATCGGGGGTCTGCAGCAGGGTGTGGACGAACAGCAGTTCGGCCCCCTCCGGCGTGGCTGCCGCCAGGCGGTGCGGGGTGAGCGAGTCGAAATGCGCGCTGTCCCCGGCGGCGAGTTCCTGCGCGGTGTCGCCGAGGGTCAGCCGCAGCCGTCCGCCGAGGACGTACAGCCACTCCTCGCCGGGATGCACACGCACCAGATCGCCCTGGGCGCCGTAGGGCACGACCACCCGCAGGGCCTGCATGGCCCGGCCCGGGGAACCGACCTGGTGGTAGGCCCAGCCGTCGACCTCGGCCGGCTCCCGGCGGCCGGCCCGCAGAACCGGCTCACGCTCGGGCGGCAGCTCGCCCAGCAGGTCACCGACGGTCGTACCGTAGATCCTGGCGAGAGCGAGCAGCATCGGCAGCGACGGCTGGCGCTGTCCGGTCTCGAGCCGGGAGAGGTGGGCGGGGGAAAGGCCGGCGCGCCGAGCTGTGGCTTCGAGGGTGAGCCTCTGGCGGCGGCGCAGATCACGCAGGCGTGGCGCGACGTGGGGCAGGCCCTCGGTCCCGGCCCCGGCAGCGGGATTGGTCATGGCTCCATTTGGGCAGAAGTTTGCCTGACAGGCAAACATCTTGCCTCTCAGGCAAAAATCATCGGTTCGCGACAGCCTGCTTCACCAGCGTCTTGCCGAAGTCCCACATCAGGCCGCCACCGCCGTGGGCATCGTCCATCACCGCAGTGAACGCTTCGACGAAGCGGTCCACTTCCCGTTCGCCGATGATCAGGGGCGGAATCAGCTTGATCACTTCGAGGTGGTCGCCGGACACCTGGGTGAGGATCCGGTGCTTCTGCAGCAGCGGCACCACCACCATCTGCGCGAAGAGCCCCTTGCGGGCGGCCTGCAGCATGGTCCAGCGGCCGCGCAGTTTGATCGACTCCGGCCTGCCGAATTCGATGCCGATCATCAGCCCCCGCCCGCGTACCGCGTGCAGCAGTTCGTAGCGGTCGACGAGAGCCGCCAGACGGGAGCGCAGCAGTTCGCCCGTCACCCGTGCGTTCGCGACGACGTGCTCGTCCTCCAGCACCGCGAGCACCGCGAGTCCGGCGGCCATCGCCTGGGCGTTGGCGCCGAAACTGGCGGAGTGCACCAGGACCCGGTCCATGGACGAATAGACCTTCTTGAAGATCCAGTCCTTGCCGAGGGTCGCGCCGACGGGCACATAGCCCCCTGAGAGAGCCTTCGCCACACACACCAGGTCCGGTTCGACCCCGGCCTCGTACTGGAACGCGTAGAAGTCCCCGGTGCGCCCGAGACCGGTCTGCACCTCGTCGGCGATCAGCAGAGCCTTGTGCCGGTGCAGGAGCTCCTGGGCGGCGCGCAGGAATCCGGGAGGTGTGGCGTGCACGCCCTTGCCCTGGATGGGCTCGACGACCAAGGCCGCCACATCTGCGCCCTGCAGCTCCCGCTCCAGTGCGTCCAGATCACCCAGCTCGATGGCCGTGTCCGGCAGGAGCGGTGCGAAGCCGTCCCGGAAGCCCGGCTCTCCGTTGACCGACAAGGACCCCGCCGTGAGCCCGTGGAAGGCATGCGAGCAGTACAGAATCCTGGTCCGTCCGGTGGCGTACCGGGCGAACTTCAGCGCGGTCTCCACCGCCTCCGTACCGCTGTTGCCGAAGAACACCCGGTCCAGGTGCGGAGTGTGCACCAGCAGCTTCTCGGCGAGCAGCCCCGGCAGCGGCTGGCAGTCGAAGCGGGTCAGATCGGCCAGCGAGGCGTCCAGGACGTCATGCAGGGCCTTGCGTACGACGGGGTGGTGGCGACCGAGCCCCATCACCCCGAAGCCGGCGAGCATGTCGAGATAGTCGTTGCCGTCGGCGTCCCAGAAGTACGCGCCTTCGGCCCGCTCGTAGACCTTGTCGAAGCCGATGGTGTGCAGCATGCGCGGCAGCTGGTGATTGAGGTGGCGTGCATGCAGGTCGTAGCGTTCGGCCCCGCGCTCGGCGAGCAGCGCCGCCAGATCGAAGCCTTTGGGCCGCTCGGTCATAGCTCAGCTCTCCTTGACTGCCCTGCCACACCGGCCTCGCGCAGCGCCTGTCCGACCGCCCGGCCCACTCCGCGGCTGCGGCCGTTGTCCTCCACCATCGGGACCGGCCGGTGCCCGAGGTCGGCGCCCGGACGGCCGCCGCTTGTGGCGACCGTCCGGATCGGGAACTCGCGGATCTCCTGGGTGAGTTCGACAAGCTCCTCCCCACCCGGCGGACCAAGGACGTGCGGCCCCCGCATGGTCTGAAGAATCGTCACGGCCGAACCCCCTTCCCCTGCGGTGTCATCGGCTCCCGGTGACGGTTTCGCGGGCCGCCCTGATCGATTCCTTCAGCGAGCCCATGGTGGCCAGTACGGCGGTGGGCTCGTAGCCGCAGTGAGCCATGCAGTTGGCGCAGCGCGGGTCCTTGCCGCGGCCGTACTTGCTCCAGTCCGTGTCCTCGATGAGCTCCCGGTACGTGGGGACGTATCCGTCGCTCATCAGGTAGCAGGGGCGCTGCCAGCCGAAGAGGGAGTAATTGGGGATCGCCCACGCGGTGCAGGGGAAGTCGGCCTTGCCCTCGAGGAAGTCGAGGAAGAGCGGCGAGTGGTTGAGCCGCCAGCGACGCCGGTTGCCTCCTGCGAAGGCCTTCTTGAACAGCTGCCGGGTCTGCTCGACACCGAGGAAGTGCTCCTGGTCGGGCGCTTTCTCGTAGGCGTACGCGGGGGAGATCATCATCTCGTCCACCTCGAGCTCGTCATTGAGGTAGTTGAGCACCTCGATGACGGTCTGTGGGGTGTCCGTGTTGAAGAACGTCGAGTTGGTGGTGACCCGGAAGCCGCGCCGCTTGGCCTCCTTGATCGCCTCCACGGCCTCGTCGAACACGCCTTCCTTGGCCACCGATTCGTCGTGCCGCTCACGCAGCCCGTCGATGTGCACGGCAAAGGCGAAGAACGGGGAGGGGGTGAACTGCTCGATCTTCTTGCGCAACAGCAGAGCGTTGGTGCAGAGGAAGACGTATTTCCTCTTCGCCACCAATTGCCGGACGATTTCGTCGATCTGAGGGTGCATCAAAGGTTCGCCGCCCGCGATGGAGACCATCGGAGCCCCGGACTCCAGCACCGCCCCGACCGCCTGCGCCACGGGCATGCGCTGCTTGAGCACCCCGGCCGGATGCTGGATCTTCCCGCAGCCCTCGCACTTGAGATTGCAGGCGAAAAGCGGTTCGAGCTCCACGATGAGCGGGAACTTCTCACGGCGGCGGAGCTTTTGTTCGACGAGATAGGTCCCGACCCTGATGGTCTGGCGGAGCGGCATGGCCATCTGGCTCACCTCCTGGGGAGCAGCAAAGAACGGTGCCATTCGAGAAAAGCGGGGAGTACGGCACGAAGAACACGGAAAGCTGATATTCCACCGCGTACCGTGCCGATCCGGACCAGCTCATGCTCTGGAGCGTCCACGACCACCCGGACAGCCGCAACCGGACGTGGTCCGGCATCCAGTGCGCCGCTCAGGGTGGCGGCCGATTCCATGTCCACCGCGATGGCGCCGGTGGCCAGCAGCTCGGCCCGCTGGTGTCCGCGTACGACATGGTCGGCGCCGGTCAACAGCCCGCAGTGCACGGTGCGACCGGGCACGGCCCTGGCCAGCGCCTTCACCAGCAGCTCCGGGTGGGTGCAGACGGTGTGCGCACCTGCGAGCCGGGTCCGCTCGGCGACCACCAGGTCGCCGGGGTGCATTCCGGCCGCGAGCCCCGCGCAGAAGCCGGAGGCGATGACGGCGGCATCCCGAAGCGGCCCGTCACCGCAGGCGGCGAGCACCGCGCGCTGTGCGTTCGCGGGACCCATTCCGGTGCGCAGTACGGTCACCTGGCCGCGGGCATCGCTGTGGTCGCCACTGCGCAGCGCGAACCTCTCGATGCCGAGCGCGCAGGCGATCAGCAGCGGCGCGGCGGAGCCGGTGGACTCCACGGAATCCGCCATCAGCCCCCCTTGCGCGGGGCCGCACGGGGGGCAAAGAGCTCCCCGTGCACATACCGGCCGAGCGCTGTGAGCGGGAAGACCTGCCGGTAGAGGTGGTAGTTGATGGAGAAGTCCCACGGGAATCCGGTACCGGTGAAGTACGGCTCGTTCCAGGACCCGTCCTCCAGCTGGGTCGCTGCGAGCCAGGCGATGCCGCGCTCAACCGGCTTCCTGTCCCGCTCCCCCGCCGCCAGCAGGGCGAGCAGCGCCCAGGCGGTCTGGGAGGCCGTGGAGGCGCCACGGCCCATCGAGCGGTTCACGTGGGTCCCCCCGGGACGAAGTCTCTGGGGGAGGTAGGAGCGCAGATCCTCACCCCAGCCGCCGTCGTCGTTCTGGACGGATTCGAGCCAGCGGACCGCGCGGCGGATCGCGGGGTGCGAGGGAGGCAACCCGGCGGCGGTGAGCGCGGGTACCACCGAGCCCGTGCCGTAGATGTAGTTGACGCCCCAGCGTCCGAACCAGGCGCCGCTCGGCTCCTGTTCGGCGAGCAGCCACTGGATGCCCCGGCGGGTGCGAGGGTGGTGTGCCTTGCCCTCGTACGCCAGCATCTCCACGACATGCGCGGTGACGTCCGCGGACGGCGGGTCGATCACCTCGCCGAAGTCGCAGAACGGCAGCCGGTTGGGGAACGGGCTGGTGTTGTCGGCATCGAACGCTCCCCAGGCGCCGTTCCTCGACTGCATGCCCAGGTTCCAGCGCGCACCGCGCTCGATGGCGATGTCGAGCTGGTCCGGGTGCGGATGCTTCACGCGGCGCAGGGCGAGGACGACCTCGGCGGTGTCGTCGATGTCGGGGTAGTTGTCGTTGTGGAACTCGAAGGCCCAGCCGCCCGGGGGCAGTCCCGGCCGGCGTACGGACCAGTCGCCGGGCCGCACGATCTGCTCGCCGAGCATCCAGTCCGCGGCCTTCACCAGGGCCGGGTGGTCGGTGGGCAGTCCGGCGTCGGCGAGCGCGATGGTGGCGAGGCAGGTGTCCCACACCGGGGACTGGCACGCCTCGACCATGCGCACGGGCAGTCCGTCCTGCTCGCTCCAGACGGCGTAACGATCCAGCGACTCGAGGCCGGCGCGCATCACAGGATGCCCGAGGTCGTAACCGAGCAGGTGGAGGGCGATGACGGAGTACACGGCCGGTGGCTGAATGCCGCCCCAGCAGCCGTCGTTCTCCTGCCGCTCGACGATCCAGCGTGCCGCGGCGTTCATGGCGCTGCGGCGCAGCCGGCGCGGCGCGACCTTGTGGTACAGGTGCAGCGCCCGGTCGGCGCGCTGGAAGAATCCGTCCCACGTCGCGGCAGGCGCGAGGTGCTTGGGCGGATTGGGCATCCGGGGGTCGGTGTGCAGCTCGTCGAGCGGGAAGGGGGCGGGGCGCACCGGCCGCTTGGCGGAGACCACGGTCAGCGGCACGATGGTCTGCCGCGCCCAGCAGCCGAAGTCGTAGATGTTCAGCGGCATCCACGTCGGAAGAAAGATGAGCTCGGGCGGAAGTTCGGGAAGGTCGTCCCACTTCCACCAGCCGAACAGGGCGAGCCAGATCCGGGTGAAGACGCGGCCGGCGGCGATGCCGCCCTGCTTGCGGATCCAGGCCGAGGCACGGGCCATGTGCGGGTCGTCCGGCCGGTCGCCGGCCAGCCGCAGGGCGACATAGGCCTCGATGGTGGTGGACAGTTCGCCGGGCCCGCCGAAGAAGGTGGCCCAGGTGCCGTCGTCGCACTGCCGGCCCCGGATGAAGCGGGCGGCCGCGTCGGTGGTCCGGGCGTCCTGGATCCCGAGGAACTGCCGCAGCAGCAGGTCCTCGGCGTCCATGGTCACATTGGTCTCGAGGTCGCCCTTCCACCAGCCCTGGGCGTCCTGCCGGGCCAGCAGATGCCCGGTCGAGCGCTCCGCGGCCCGCCGGGCGGCCTCCAGGATGTCGCTCGGGGCGAGAGCCTCGGCAGATCGGGTGTCGGTCCGTTCACTGGCCGCGGCCGCGCGTGCCCGCAAGGGGCCGCCGCTTCCGTCGGTCGTCGCTGTCATGGCTTCCCCTTCGTGGCAGTGGATCTCTGCTGTGCTGGGGTGGCCGTCGGCCGGTGACGCGGTCGGTCACCGGCCGGCGACTGCGATCCGTATCGAGCAGGTGATGGTGATCATCTCTTTCGTACGACGACGAAGTCCGCGAGCGCGACGAGCTGCGCGCGGACCCGTTCCGGCATGTCGACACCGCTCAGGGCCTCGATCGCGACGGCGTGCTGCCGGCGGGCCTCCTGAGAGGTCCACTCCCGGCCGCCGGCCTTCTCGATCAGGGCCGCCCTGGTGGCGAACTCCTCCTCGGAGAAGCTGTCGAAATCACTGCTTTTGGCATCGGCGGCGAGCAGCTCGCCCAGACGCTCCGAGGCCGGCCCGCCGGCGGCCAGAGCGGCGACGACCGGCAGGGACTTCTTGCGCTGGCGCAGATCGCTCCAGGTCTGCTTGCCGGTGGATACCGGGTCGCCCCAGATACCGAGCAGATCGTCGACGGCCTGGAAGGCGAGGCCCAGGTGGTAGCCGTAGGCCTCGAGCGTGTCGGCGGTACGGTCGTCGGCTCCGCCGAGCACCGCGCCGATGGAGACGGCGCAGGCCAGCAGCGCGCCGGTCTTGTTGCCCTCCATCTCCAGGCACTCCTCGACGGTGACCCGTTCGCGGTGCTCGTAGGAGATGTCCTGGGCCTGGCCGTCGATCAGCTTCCGGCTTGCGGTGGTCAGCCGGCGGGTCGCACGCCCGGCGTCGACAGTGCCGAGCTCCAGCAACACCTCGTTGGCCAGAGCGAACAGCGCGTCGCCGACCAGGATGGCCTGGGCGGGCCCGTGCACCTTCCACACCGTGTCGCGGTGGCGGCGCTGTTCGTCGCCGTCCATCAGGTCGTCGTGCAGGAGCGAGAAGTTGTGCACGAGCTCGACGGCGACCGCGCCGGGAACGCCAACCTCGGGTGCGGCACCGGCCGCCTCCGCGGACAGCAGCGCGAGTGCCGGGCGTACGGCCTTCCCGCCGTCGCCGTCGGCGGGGCGGCCCTTCTCGTCGATCCAGCCGAAGTGGTAGGCGGCGACGGTGTCCATGGGCGGGGCGAGGCGGTCCACGGCGGCGCGCAGCACCGGCGTGGAAAGGTTCCTGCCGCGTTCCAGCAACGCGAGGATGTCGGTGTTCTCCGCGTTGGCTGCGCTGTGTGCGGTGTCTTCGGCGGCGCCCGCCGAGGGCACTGTCGGCACAATCTCTCCTCTGGTTCCGGTACTGGTCCTCACACCGCCTCCTTGAGCGGATGTTCATGGGGGCGGCCGAGCGCCGAGAGTGCGGCGCTCGCTGCGGTGAATCCGCTGCGCACGGCGCCCTCCATGGTCGCGGGCCAGCCGGTGGCGGTCCACGCCCCGGCGAGACACAGGCCGGGCAGGCGGGTGCGTGCGCCCGGCCGAAGCCGGCCGACGCCCGGGGTCGGCGCGAAGGTGGCCGTCCGCTCCCGGGTGACGAAGAAGTCGCGTACCTCGGCGCTGCGGGCCGCGGGCAGCAGCAGCTCCAGCTCGGGCAGGTAACGCTGTCGGAGCTCGCCGACGGGTGTGTCGATCTCGTCCCGGGCAGCGGACTGCGAGACGGCCAGGTACTGGCCCTCCGTCAGACCGGAGGCTTCGGTGCGGTCGAAGACCCACTGTACGGGTGTGCCGAGTGCGGCGAAGAAGGGCCGGCGCAGCACCTTGCGGTCGTACAGAACATGCAGGTTGAGGATGGGGGCGGTGCCGATGTCGAGGAGTCGGTCGGGGTCCTCCAGCGCGCCCTCGGGCAGCAGCGCGTGGGCGTCGCGCTGGGCCACGGCGAGTACGACGGTGTCCGTGTCCAGCCGCTCACCGTCCACGTCCACGTGCCAGCGCCCGCCCTCGCCACGGGTGATCTCCCGGACGCGAGTGGACAGTTCGACGCGTACCCCGGCGCAGTCGAGGGCCTTGCGGGCCAGCGTGTGGTGCAGTTCGCCCAGCGGCACGCGCGCCCAGCCGATGTCGGCGGCACCCGGCTCGGAGAGCAGCCCGGTCTTGAAGACCATCGCGGCCAGCCCCATCGAGGCGTGCGGCGCGGTGGCGTTCAGCGTGGCCACGCCGACGAGGTCCCACAGGGCTTCGACTGCGCGCGGGGACTGGCCGTGCCGGCCCAGCCAGGTGCCGAAGTCGATGCCGTCGAGCGCCGGATCGGCCGGGTCGAGGCTCTTCAGTGCCAGTGCGGCACGTGCGACGCCCGCCCGCTCGGCGAGCGAGAGGTGCGGATAGCCGGCGAGGCCGGCGGCGAGGTGAAGGGGCACGGGAAGCGCGCTGCGGCGCAGCCGGCCGAGCCTCGGGCCGTGCGGGGCGGCCACGTCCAGGACGGGTACGTCCAGCCGGCTTTGCAGGGGTGCGTGCCGGGTGCCGTCGACCCGGTCGAGGAACCACCGGTAGGCGGTGCAGCAGCGCAGATACACATGCTGGCCGTTGTCGACGGTGAGGTGGCCGCGGCGGAAGGAGAAGGCGAGGCCGCCGAGCCGGGGCCGGCTCTCGAGCAGGGTGACATGGACGCCGGCGTCGGCGAGCTGCAGCGCCGCGGTGACACCGGCGAGGCCTCCGCCGACGACGACCGCGTGCCGCGCGATCATGGGGTCGTGCGTCATACGACCTCCCTTCGAGCCGCCGCTGTCAGGGACGCGGCTGTGCGGTGGGGGGTTGCCCACCGTGCATGGGCGTACACGCGGTTCGTCACACCCGCCCCCGGTGGGTCTGTCGGGTGACGTACCGGGCGTCGAGCCCGGACAGTCCGCGTACGGCGACGTAGGCCTTCTCGCGGCCCGGCAGGGACACCCTGCCGCGCAGCACCGCATCGGGGTCACGCTCGATGCGGTCGAGCAGCCGGCGGTAGATGCCGGCCATCGCGGCCACGCAGGCGCCGCTGCGCCGGTCGAGCATGGGCAGCAGCCGGTAGCCCTCGGCGAAAAGGCCGCGAGCGCGGCGCACTTCGAAGTGGACGAGGCCCGCGAAATCGGCACCCAGTGGCGGCGTGGCACGGTGGAAGCCCGCACCACAGCCGAACTTGGCCAGGTCGTCGGCGGGCAGATAGGCCCGGCCGTTGGCAGAGTCCTCGCGAATGTCCCTGAGGATGTTGGTGAGTTGGAGGGCGAGTCCGAGGGTGTCGGCATACTCGAAGGCGCGTTCCGCACCGCGCGTGCCGCTCTGGGTGCCGAACACGCCGAGAGAGAGCCGTCCGATGGCGCCGGCGACACAGCGGCAGTAGACCTTGAGGTCGTCCCAGGTCTCGTACGTCTCACCGCGTACGTCCATGAGCACGCCGTCGATGAGTTCGTCGAGGCCGCCGAGCGGGAGAGGGAAGCGCTGCGCGGCATCGGCGAGGGCGACGGCGACGGGGTCGGTGTCGTCCTCGCCGACGGCGTTCTGCTTGATCCGCTCGAGCAGTTCCCGGGTCTCCTCGAGCCGGCCCCGCTTGGCGTCGGGCTCTAGGGTGCCGTCGCCGATGTCGTCGACGCGCCGGGAGAAGGCGTAGAGCGCCGACATGGCCTGGCGCTTGTCGGTGGGCAGCAGCCGGATGCCGTAGGCGAAGTTACGGGCCTGCTGGCCGGTGACGGCCTCGCAGTAGCTGTAGGCGGCCTGCACGGGCGCGGACAACTGGATCGGTCCCTCCATCGTCCGGCTCACCTCTCTCCACGTGCTCGTCGCAGGACAGCACCCGTTTCACCCAGCACAGCGGTCTTGGTGGCCTTGGGCGGTCCGGGCAGCACATCATGTCCGGCCGCGGCGATCGCGGAGAGGGCGGCACGCCCACCGCCGACAAATCCGGCAAGCAGAAGCCGCAGTCTGCCGTGGACGCCACCCACCAGCGCGGCGCCCTCGTCCAGCAGCTCGCGGGCGCGCTGCGCCTCGTTCGCGATCAACGCACGCACCGATGAGCCCCCGGTGGCCGCGGCGAGGTCGGCCTCCGTGACCTGGAAGCGCTTCATGTCCTCGGCGGGCAGGTAGACCCGGTCACGCAGGAGGTCCTCGCTCACGTCCTGCAGATGCTCGACGATCTGAAGCGCGGTGCACACGGCGTCGGAGCGGCGCACCCGCTCGGCACTCGCACTGCCGGTGATCCCGAGCACCAGCCGCCCGACGGGGTTGGCGGACAGCTCGCAGTAGGCGACCAGGTCGTCCCAGGTCTCGTAGCGCCGCACCAGCTGGTCCTGCCGGTTGGCGGCGATCAGGTCGAGGAACGGCTCCGGGGTGAGCGAGCAGCGGCGCACGGTCGGCTGCAGTGCCAGCAGCAGCGGGTGCCGCGGCGTGCCGCCGAAGACGCGCCGCAGGTCGGTCTCGAAGGCATCGAGCAGGGTGAGCGGGTCGTCGGCGTGCTCGGGGCCGACACCGAGATGGCTGGCGTCGCCGCCGCCGGGTGCGAGATCGCCGTCGCCGATGTCGTCGACGAGCCGGGCATAGCCGTAGACGGCCATCAGGTCGTTGCGCCAGGCCCGGGGCAGGAAGAAGGGGGCGACGGGGAAGTTCTCGTGCGCGGCCTTGTCGAGGGTGGCACGGGCGGGCGCCGAAGGACGCGACTGCCGGGTGCCCGTCACTGCCGGCTGCCCGGCGCGGGGACGGCGAAAGCTTCGCGGAGCTGGAGATTTTCCGTCATGGCCGTCACATCTCCCGTTCTACACTGCTGAACCAATACATCCTATTTCGGACACGCCGCCGGTCGTCCCGACTAGGGGGGACCGCCTGGCGGACGGGATGCCTACGGGGTACCGCCCCATACTCCGCGATTCAGCACCGGTACAGCTTACGTGGCACAACGCCCCCCTCCACGCTGGGGTGGGACGCGCATCGGTAGAACACACCGCTGCTTCCCAACCTTCCACGACGGCACGGAACTTGACCCGGGCTTGACCGTCCGCGGCGTGGTGTGCGGCGGCCGAAGGCGCGGGAAGACCCCCGTCGCGGGGCCGCGATGGGGGTCTTCCGTCCGATGTGTGAAGGGAGCCGGACTACTTGCCGGTCTCCTTCTCGTACGCCTTGATGACCTCGTCGGTCGGGCCGTCCATCAGCAGCTCGCCCTTCTCCAGCCACAGCACCCGGTCGCAGGTGTCCCTGATCGACTTGTTGCTGTGGCTCACCAGGAAGACCGTGCCCGCCTCCTTGCGCAGCTCACGGATGCGCTGCTCGGAGCGGATCTGGAAACGGCGGTCACCGGTGGCCAGCGCCTCGTCGATCATCAGCACGTCGTGGTCCTTGGCGGCCGCGATGGAGAACCGGAGCCTGGCCGCCATGCCGGAGGAGTAGGTGCGCATCGGCAGAGTGATGAAGTCGCCCTTCTCGTTGATCCCCGAGAAGTCGACGATCCCCTCGTAGCGCTCGCGGATCTCCTCACGCGACATGCCCATGGCCAGGCCGCCGAGTATGACGTTGCGCTCGCCCGTCAGATCGTTCATCAACGCAGCGTTGACGCCGAGCAGCGAGGGCTGGCCGTCGGTGTAGACCTTGCCGCTCTCGGTCGGCAGCAGACCGGCGATGGCCCGCAGCAGGGTCGACTTGCCGGAGCCGTTGCTTCCGATCAGGCCGATCGCCTCGCCCCGGTAGGCGGTGAAGGAGACACCGCGCACGGCGTGCACCTTGCGCACGCCCCGCGACTCGCCCTTGTCGCGGCGCAGGATCCGGCTCAGCGCCGCCGTGGCGCTGCCGCGGCCGCCGCCGCCCGCGTTGACGCGGTAGACGATGTGCACATCGTCGGCGATCACCGTGGGGACGCGGGAGGCTGCGGTCATGTCGGGCTTTTCGTTCCTGTCCTCAGCCACGGCCGTAACGCTCCTCAGCCTTCCAGAAGTACACAAAGCCCGCACAGCCGATCAGGGCCGCCCACAGCAGACCGGCCGCCCAGACGTGCGAGGGCAGGTTGGCGGAGCCGTAGCCGTCGATCAGGGCGAACCGGACGAGGTCCATGTAGACGGCCGCCGGGTTGTACATGAGGACCTCGGCGATCCAGTCCGGCTTGTCCTTGAGCATCACCGGGATGGAGAACATGACACCCGACGCGTACAGCCAGGTGCGCATGATGAACGGCATCAGCTGGGCCAGGTCGGGGGTCTTCGAGCCCAGTCGCGCCATGATCAGCGCCAGCCCGGTGTTGAACACGAATTGCAGCGCGAGGACGGGCAGGACCAGGAACCATGACCACGTGGGGTAGCTGCCGAACGCGACCACGATCAGCACCAGCACGATCATGGAGAACAGCAGCTGCTGGAGCTGCTGCAGCGCGAAGGAGACGGGCAGCGAGGCACGCGGGAAATGCAGCGCGCGCACCAGGCCGAGGTTGCCGGAGATCGCGCGGACACCGGCCATCACCGAGCTCTGCGTGAAGGTGAAGACGAACACACCCGTCACCAGGAACGGGATGTAGATGTCGACCGGCATGCCCCGGCTCGCCTGCAGGATCAGCCCGAAGATCAGGAAGTAGACGAGCGCGTTCAGCAGGGGCGTCGCCACCTGCCAGAGCTGGCCCAGCTTCGCCTGGCTGTACTGGGCCGTCAGCTTGGCCTGGGAGAAGGCCAGGATGAAGTGGCGTCGGCCCCACAGCTGCCGGACGTACTCGACCAGGCCGGGACGGGCGCCGCTCACCGACAGTCCGTACTTGGTGGCGAGCTGCGCCGGTGACAGGCCGTCGTCGGGCGATGGCGTGGGGCTCATCGCGATGGCACCGTCATGGGTTGTGTCACTCACAAGTTGAAACTTTCGTGTTCAAGATGCGTGGCAAACGGGGGCGGCCCCGATGCTCTCAGAACCGAGCTTGTCAGATGACAGGAGGTCGGCCCAGCCTTGTGAGCCGCCACACAGTACGCCACTTCATGGGACGCCGTGGTCCGCAAGGGGTTCGCCAGCCCTCGCGGAAGCCGCCGAACCAGGCCCTCAACGCGGGAAGCGACGGACGCCGCAGCAGCGTGAGCAGCACCCAGACACCAAGGTAGACGGGGACCAGCGGCGCCGGCAGATTGCGGCGGGCGACCCAGACCCGGTTACGGGCCACCATCCGGTGGTAGACGGCGTGCCGGGAAGGCGGCAGCGTCGGATGGAACAGCACCATGTCCGAGCGGTAGTCGATCGCCCAGCCGGCGTCCAGCGCCCGCCACGCGAGGTCGGTCTCCTCGTGCGCGTAGAAGAACTCGTCAGGCAGTCCGCCCACCTCGGCGATGACCTTGGTCCGCACCGCGTTCGCGCCGCCGAGGAAGGTCGTCACACGCGAGGAGCGCATCGGGTCGGAGGCACGCAGCCGCGGGACGTGGCGGCGCTGGGTGAGCCCGGTCTCCGGGTCGGCGATGCGGAAGCTGACGATGCCGAGTTCCGGATCGGCCTCGAAGGCCTCGCGCACCAGCTGTGCGGTGTCGGTGTTCGGCAGCAGGCCGTCGTCGTCGAGGAACAGCAGGGCGTCGACGTCCGAGCCGGACGGGCCGAAGGCCTCGATGCCGACGTTGCGGCCACCGGGGATGCCCAGGTTCTCGGGCAGTTCCACGCTGCGTACGCCGTCGGGCAGGCCCGTCACAGGGGTTCCGTTGCCGACCACGACCACCTGGACGGGGTCGCCGTCCTGGTGCGCGACCGACTCGATCAGGGCACGCAGTTCGTCGGGGCGCGTGCCCATCGTGATGATGACCGCGCCCAGCTTCATCGGTGCCTTCACGGGTGCCGTCATTTCAGCCTGCTCGACGCAAGGATGGAGACCAGGTGCAGCAGCGTCTGGAGCACGGCGATGCCGGCGAGGACCGCGATGCCGAGGCGGGTGAAGAACAGGTCGCCCTGAATCTTGTCGAGGACGGCCATGACCAGGATGAACAGGCTGGCCTCGATACCGCCGACGAGCCGGTGGAACTTGAGCGCCGCCGCGGCACGGCGGGCCGACGCCAGCCCGGAGGAACGCGGCACGGACGCCTCGTCCTTGACGGCGGGCAGACCGCTGCGCTGGCGGGCGACGTCGACCAGGTCGGTCTCGGCCTTGATCAGGATCGCGCCGAGGGCGGCGACGGTGCCGAGGAAGGCCCACAGCCACTCGGGGCCGCCGTCACCGAACACGTCGGCGCCCCGGAGGCCGAAGCCGACCAGCAGGGCCGCCTCGCACAGGTAGTGCCCGATGCGGTCGAGGTAGACCCCGGTGATCGAGGTCTGCCTGCGCCAGCGTGCGACCTCGCCGTCGACACAGTCGAGCAGCAGATAGATCTGGAAGAGAACGACCGCGAGTATCGCGCCGGTCAGTCCCGGGATCAGCAGGACGGCGCCGCCGAGGACGCCCACCACGACCATGAGGTACGTGAGCTGGTTGGGCGTGATCCGGGTGTTCACCAGGTACGGGTCGACGCGGAGCGAGATCTCCCGCATGTACAGGCGCCCGGCCCAGTGCTCGCCGCTACGCCGGTCCTTGACACCCTCGGGGTGAACGACCGGACGGAGTTCAGCTACTGATGGTCTTGGCATAGTCGGCGTACGCGTCCCTGATCTGGTCGTGGTTGAGGTCGAGGTGCTCGAGGACGGTGAAGCGCCCCGGGCGGGTCTGCGGCGCGTACTCCACGGCCCGGACGAACTCGTCCGCGGAGAACCCGATCTCCTCGGGCAGCACCGGCAGTCCATGTCTGCGCAGCACCTCGGCGAAGAGCCCCGCGTCCTCGCGGGCCCCGCGCAGATGCATCGCGAAGGCGGCACCGAGGCCGACCTGCTCACCGTGGCTGGCTGCCCTCTTGGGGTAGAGCAGGTCGAAGGCGTGGCTGATCTCGTGGCACGCGCCGGACGAGGGCCGGGAGTCGCCGCTGATCGACATGGCGATACCGGAGAGCACCAGCGCCTCGGCGAGGACGGTGAGGAATTCGTCGTCGCCGACGCCGCCGGGGTGACGCAGCACGGACTCGCCCGCGGTGCGGGCCATGGCCGCGGCCAGACCGTCCACCGACTCGCCGTTGACGCGGTGCGAGAGCTCCCAGTCCGCGATCGCCGAGATGTTGGAGATCGCGTCGCCGATACCGGAGCGGACGAAGCGCACGGGGGCGTCGCGGACCACATCGAGGTCGATGACCATGGCGATGGGTGACGGAACGCCGTAGGAGCCGCGGCCGTTGTCGTTGTCCAGGATGGAGATCGGCGAGCAGAGGCCGTCGTGCGCGAGGTTCGTCGCGACGGCGGCCATCGGCAGGCCGACGCGGGCCGCGGCGTACTTCGCCACATCGATGATCTTGCCGCCGCCGAGGCCGACGACCGCGTCGTAGCGGCTGCCCCTTATGTCGTCGGCGAGCTTAACCGCGGAATCGATGGTGCCGTCGCAGACCTCGTACCAGTCGGCGCCGGGCAGCATCGGGGAGAGCCTCTCCCGCAGTGCCTGCCCCGAGCCGCCGCTGATCGCGAAGGCCAGCTTGCCGGAGGCGGAGATCCGCTGGTCGGCCAGCACGCCGGCCAGGTTGTTCAGGGCACCGCAGCTGATGTCGACGACAACCGGGGACGGGATGAGCCGGGTCAGTACAGGCACGCGATCTCACGGCCCTTCGCGAGGTCGTCGTGGTTGTCGATCTCGACCCACTTGACGTCACCGATGGGGGCCACGTCGATCCGGAATCCGCGGTTCACGAGCTCCTGGTAACCGTCCTCGTAGTAGAGGTCGGGGTCGCGCTCGAAGGTCGTCCTCAGCGCGTCGGCGAGGTCGGCGGCGGCCTCGGGCTCGATGAGGGTGACACCGATGTACTCGCCGGTGGCGGTGACCGGGTCCATCAGCTTGGTGATCCGCTGAACTCCCTTGTCGCCGTCGGTGATGACCTTCATCTCCTCGTCGGCGAGGTGCTTCACCGTGTCGAGGGCGAGAATGATCTTCCGGCCGTTGCCGCGGGCGTCCAGCAGGGTGCGCTCGACGGAGACGGGGTGCACGGTGTCGCCGTTGGCGAGGATCACGCCCTCCTTGAGGACGTCACGGGCGCACCACAGGGAGTAGGCGTTGTTCCACTCCTCGGCCTTGTCGTTGTCGACGAGGGTGAGCTTGAGGCCGTACGTGGCCTCCAGGGCGGCCTTGCGCTCGTACACGGCCTCCTTGCGGTAGCCGACGACGATCGCGGCCTCGGTGAGGCCGATCTCGGCGAAGTTGCCCAGCGTCAGGTCGAGGACGGTGGTGGACCCGTCTCCCGCGGGGTCCACGGGTACGAGGGCCTTCGGAAGGGTGTCGGTGTAGGGGCGCAGACGTCGTCCGGCACCGGCTGCCAGTACAAGGCCGATCATGCGGGTTCTCCTTCGTCATGTACGGCGGGTGCTTGCGAGGACACCCAGAAGCGGATGCTCTCGACGAGCACCACGAGTGCCACGACCACTGCAAGGGCCGTCAGCGCGGTGGTGAAGTCTTCGTTGTCGGTCAGGAAGGCCAGCAGCGTGACCGTCAGGACCCGCCCCTCGTGCCCGCCGATCGCCCGCACCAGCCAGTGCGGGGGCGCGCCCGTGCCACCGCGAATGCGGTACACCGTGTCGTAGTGATGGTAGGCGACGGCGGCCACCAGCCCGAAAGCTGCCGGTAGCGCCCCGTTCACCTGTGCGTGGGCGGCGAGAACGAGGATGGTGCCGTACTCGGCGGCCCGGAACACCGGGGGGACGAGCCAGTCGAGGGCGCCCTTCAGGGGGCGGGCGACGGCGATGCCGGACGTGACGATGTACACAAGAGCGGCGAGGACGGGCCAGACGGTGCCGTAGCCGGTGAAGGCCGCGGTGGCCACCACGGCGGCGGCGCCGGCAACGGCGGCCGCGAGGGGTATGAGGCCGGGCAGGCCCCGCACCTTTCCGGCGGCCGCGCGGGCGACGGTCTCGGCGAGCGGCCCGGAGTCGGCGAGGTCCGCGAGTGCCTGGGCCGCGCGGTCGGTGCGGTGGGCCTTGCGGGTCAGCGAGCGCAGCACCCGGCCCGCGGTGGTGTAGCAAGCGGCGAGGCCGCAGCCGACGAGCAGGGCGTAGAAGACGATCCGGGGAGTGGCGACAGCGGTGAGCACGGCGATCATGGCCCAGCGCTCGCCGATCGGCAGCACTATCATCCGGCGCACCCAGACCGTCCAGCCGACACTGTCGAGCTTGCTGGACAGGGCCGCGGTCGGACTCGTGTTCGCGGTCGCGTCGTGGTTCGCCTCGTTGAAGGAGAAGTCGACGATGTGCCGGCAGGTCTGCAGGACCATCGCGCCGAGCGCGAGCGCCCATACGTCGTCGCCGCCGCGGGCGGCTCCGAGCGCGAGGCCCGCGTAGTAGGCGTACTCCTTGGCGCGGTCGAAGGTCGCGTCCAGCCAGGCGCCCATCGTCGAGTACTGCAACGAGTAACGGGCGAGCTGTCCGTCGGTGCAGTCCAGCACGAAGGAGAAGAGGAGCAGCAGCCCCGCGGCGATGTAGCCGCCGCGGGTGCCGGTCGCCGCGCAGCCGGCCGCGATCAGGGCGGTGAGCAGCGAGGCGGTCGTGACCTGGTTCGGGGTCAGTCCGCGGCGGGCGCACCAGCGGGCGAGGTAGCGCGAGTACGGGCTGATGCAGAACGTGGTGAAGAACCCGTCGCGGGCCTTGACGGCCGAGCGCAGCCGTACGGCCTCCTCGTCGACGGCCTCGACGTCGGCCCGGGCCCGGTGACGGTCCTGGGCGTCGGTGGGCACGGCGGCGACCAGGGAGCCCAGCTCGGGGTGGTGCACGGCGGTGCCGTCGGCCTCCAGCGCCGCGGCAACGGCGTCCGCGAGGCCGCCGCAGCCCGCAGGCCCGGCACCGGCCGGTACCCGTGCCGAGACGGTGCGCGCGGCGTCGGCCAGGGCCGCGCGGGCCTCGGGCTGGGCCGTCAGCGCGCCGGTGACGGCGGCGGCGGCGAAGCGCGGGTCGGTGAGCGCGAGCCGCAGGGCGTGGACATGCCCGACGAAACGGGGGTCCACGACGGCGACCCGGTCGCCTCCCGGTACGGCGGCGATCAGTGCGGCGATGTCCTCGGCGGCCGAGGCGACGTGTACGTCGAAGCCCAGCGACCGCAGATCGCCTTCGAGCGACGATCCGGGTACCGGCGGACCGGTGAGGATGGCGGTCGACAGACGAACTCACTCCTTGGAGCTGACGGTGCTGGTGCGGCGGCACGGCCCGGCACCCGGGCGGCGGCACGTCGGCAGAGGCTATCGGATGAACGGAAGCGGGAGTTCACCGGCCGTTTACGCCCTGGCGGCCCGCCGGGATCATCATCGTCGATCAACACCCCGCCCTCCAAACCGCGGCCGGGACGAAGGCCGGTACGCGCGTGGGACCTTGGGTGGAGCGCCTAGGGTGGCCGACATGACTTGGCTGATCACAGGTGGAGCGGGGTACATCGGCGCGCATGTGGCGCATGCCATGACAGCGGCCGGGGAGCGCGTCGTCGTGCTCGACGACATCTCCTCCGGGATTCCCGAGCGGCTGCCGGCCTCGGTCCCCCTGGTGCGCGGATCGGTGCTCAACGCCGAGGCCGTGGCCCGCACACTCGCCGAGCACGAGGTCACCGGAGTCGTCCACCTCGCGGCGAAGAAGCAGGTCGGGGAGTCGGTCGAGCAGCCGCTGAAGTACTACCGAGAGAATGTTCACGGTCTGACCGTGCTGCTTCAGGCGGTGGTGGAGGCCGGAGTGAAACGGTTCCTGTTCTCCTCGTCGGCGGCCGTGTACGGGGTGCCCGACCTGGACATCATCCCGGAGAGCGCGCCGTGCGAGCCGATCAACCCGTACGGGGAGACCAAACTCGCGGGCGAGTGGCTGGTGCGGGCGACGGGGCGCGCGCACGGACTGTCCACCGCCTGTCTGCGCTACTTCAATGTGGCGGGCGCCGCGACGCCCGGGCTGTCGGACACGGGCGTGTTCAACATCATTCCGATGTTCTTCGACCGGCTCACCCGCGGTGAGGCCCCGAGGATCTTCGGCGACGACTACCCGACTCCGGACGGCACGTGCATCCGGGACTACATCCATGTCGCGGATCTGGCCGACGCGCATCTCGCGGTCGCGCGCCGGCTGACCGAGGCGGACGCCGCCGGAGATCTCACGGTGAACATCGGCCGCGGAGTCGGCGTCTCGGTGCGGGAGCTCGCCGATCTGGTGGGCGAGGTCACCGGGCACCGGATCGATCCGGTGGTCGAGCCGCGCCGGCCGGGCGACGCCGCGCGAGCGGTCGCCTCGGTCGAGCTGATCACCAAGGAGCTGGGCTGGACCACTTCGCTCGATGTGCGCGAGATGGTCGCCTCGGCCTGGGAGGGCTGGTTGCTCCGGCACCCGGACGCGGCCGCCAAGTGATCTTTCCGACGCTCTGACCTGCGGTCATTTCCGCAGGTCAGAGCACATGACAACGGTGTTCAGTCTCGTGTTGCCCCATACCCCCCACCCGTAGTTGACTTCAGATGCCGGAAGACCACGTCCGACGACCAGGAGGCAGCTTCATGGGGGCTGGGCACGACCACGGGCACACGCACGGCGGGCCGCCGCCGACCGGTACCGCGGCCGCGGCCTACGCGGGGCGGCTGCGCATCGCGCTCACCATCACGCTCGGCGTGATGGTGCTGGAGATCGTCGGCGGTGTGCTGGCCGACTCGCTCGCCCTGATCGCGGACGCGGCGCACATGGCGACGGACGCGGTGGGGCTCGCGATGGCGCTGCTGGCGATCCACTTCGCGGGCCGGCCTGCGACGGTGAACCGCACGTTCGGGTACGCCAGGGCCGAGATCCTCGCGGCCCTCGCCAACTGTCTGCTGCTCCTCGGCGTGGGCGGCTATCTGCTCTTCGAGGCCATCGACCGCTTCCTCCACCCGGCCGACACCAAGGGCGGTGTCGTGGTCGCGTTCGCCCTGGTCGGTCTGGTGGCGAACATGGTGTCGCTGTCCCTGCTGGTGCGGGGACAGAAGGAGAGTCTCAATGTGCGCGGCGCCTATCTGGAGGTGGTCGCGGATGCGCTCGGCTCGATGACCGTGCTGGTGTCGGCCGGGATCATCATGGCGACCGGCTGGCAGGCCGCCGACCCGATCGCGTCCCTGATCATCGGCCTGATGATCGTTCCGCGCACCTGGAAGCTGCTGCGCGAGACGCTGAACGTCCTGCTGGAGGCGGCTCCGAAGGACGTCGACATGGCGGAGGTACGCGAACACATACTCGCCCTGCCCGGTGTGGAGGACGTACATGACCTGCACGCCTGGACGATCACGTCGGGGATGCCGGTGCTCTCGGCGCATGTGGTGGTAAGCCAGGATGTGCTCGACGCGGTGGGGAACGAGAAGATGCTGCACCATCTGCAGGGCTGCCTCGGCCATCACTTCGACGTCGGGCACTGCACCTTCCAGCTGGAGCCGGTCGGGCATGCGGAGCATGAGGCGAGGCTGTGCCACTGAGGTGGCGCTGCTGTTAGTGTTCCATCGAGACCCGGCCCGACCTCCGGAGTCCCATCGCCCTTGAAAGGAGCTGAGGTTGATGACCGCCACGGTGAAGGCTGCCCCGTGCAGCGCCCGGTCCTCCCTCAGCCTCCGGGCTCCTCACCGGCCGTGATCCGATCCGTCTGCACCTGAATCCGATCTCGCCCGTCGGCCGGAGCCCTCTCACACCCAAGGGTTTTCACGTTGTCCGACAACGCTTTGCACGACGCCTTCTTCGCCCTGCACCACGGTCTGCCGCGGCAGGGCCCCGGGTCCGACGCCACCTCACGGCGGCTGCTCGCCCTCGCCGGACCGCTGCCGCCGCGGCCGCGTGTGCTCGATCTGGGCTGCGGCCCCGGGCGGTCCGCTCTGCTGCTGGCCGCCGAGGCCGGTGCGCAGGTGACGGCGGTCGATCTGCACGAACCGTTCCTCGAAGAGCTGCGGCAGGCCGCCGAGGCCCGCGGGCTCGGCGACGCGATCCGCACCCTCCACGCCGACATGGGCGACCTGCCCTTCCCCGACAGCTCCTTCGACCTCGTCTGGGCGGAGAGCTCCGCCTACAGCATCGGCTTCGACACCGCACTCACGAGCTGGCGGCGGCTGCTCGCCCCGGGCGGCGCGCTGGTGCTGACCGAATGCGAGTGGACGGCCGGGCAGCCCTCGGCCGAGGCCCGCGCCTTCTGGGACCAGCACTACGCACTGCGCACCACCGCCGAGAACTGCGCGGCGGCGCTCGCCACGGGCTACACCGTGTTCGGCGCGCACCGGCAGCCGGAGAGCGACTGGCAGGAGTACTACGGCCCGCTCCGCGAGCGTGCCTCCGCCGCTGACCCCGCATCGCCGGGCATGGAGCAGGCCCTGGCCGCCACCCGGGCGGAGATCGCCATGCGCCAGGAGCACGGCGACGAGTACGGCTACACCGGCTACGTGCTTCGCCCGGCCGGCACACGCTGGCGCACCCGGCCGGAGACGGCGGCCGACATCCCGGCCGTGCGGGACGTCAACGCCACGGCCTTCGCGACCGCGGACGAGGCGGGTCTGGTGGACGCGCTGCGGCAGGACGCGCAGGCGTGGCTGCCCGGCCTCTCGTATGTCGCCGAGACGCCGGACGGCACGGTGGCGGCGTACGCCCTGCTGACCCGCTGCCGGGTGGGTGACACGCCGGCGCTGGCGCTCGGCCCGGTCGCGACCGCTCCGGCGTACCAGCGGACGGGCGCCGGCCAGGCCGTCGTACGGGCGGTGCTGGATGCGGCCAGGGCCCGCGGTGAGCGGCTCGTCGTCGTACTGGGGCATCCGGAGTACTACCCGCGGTTCGGTTTCGAGCGGGCCTCACGGTTCGGGATCAAGGTGACTTTCGAGGTGCCCGACGATGCCCTGATGGCCCTGATGCTCGACGGGTCGGGGGCCGTGCCCCAGGGCACGATCCGCTATCCGGCTGCTTTCGGGGTCTGACGCGCATGGGTGCACCGGCGGGGCGCCGACACCCGAAGGGCGGACATGCCGGACTGCAGAAGTGCGGACAAGCCGCTTTTGTACGGCAGACTGGACAAGCCCCTCAGGGCCGAGGACCGATGCGAAGGATGGGTATGCCGATCACTCCAGCCGCCACGGCGCACAGCACGTCGATGGGCACCTCACAAGCGATCCTGCTCGAGCTGGTCGACGAACAGGGCAACACCGTCGGCACCGCGGAGAAGCTCTCCGCCCACCAGCCGCCCGGTCAGCTGCACCGCGCGTTCTCGGTGTTCCTCTTCGACGAGCAGGGGCGGCTGCTGCTGCAGCGCCGGGCGCTCGGCAAGTACCACTCCCCCGGAGTCTGGTCGAACACCTGCTGCGGGCACCCGTACCCGGGCGAGGCCCCGTTCGCGGCCGCCGCCCGGCGTACGTACGAGGAGCTCGGGATCTCGCCCTCGCTGCTCGCCGAGGCGGGGACGGTCCGCTACAACCACCCCGACCCCGAGTCGGGCCTGGTCGAGCAGGAGTACAACCATCTCTTCGTCGGGATGGTGCAGGCGCCGCTGCGGCCGGACCCCGAGGAGGTCGGCGAGACAGCCTTCGTGACGCCGCAGGAGCTGGCGCAGCGGCATGAGCAGGCGCCGTTCTCGGCCTGGTTCATGACGGTGCTGGATGCGGCCCGGCCCGCGATCAAGGAGCTGACGGGTCCGTCCGTCGGCTGGTGATAACCCTTTGCAGGGCCACCCGCGCGGCGGCGCGGCGTTCAGATCGGCGCCGCGCCGCCGCTGTGCACCGGTGAGAGCGGCAGTTCGACCCAGATGATCTTTCCGCCGCTCACGGTGTGCTCGACATCGCAGCTGCCGCCGGACTCCAGGGTGATCTCGCGCACGAGCAACAATCCCCGGCCACCCGTCTGGGCGTAGTCGGTCTCGAGGGCCTTGGGGCGGTAGGGGTGGTTGTCCTCCACGGACACCCGAACCCACTGTGCGCCGATGGCGACCTCGACGGCGACCTCGGGCGAGAGCAGGGCCGCGTGCTTCACGGCGTTGGTGACCAGCTCCGAGACGATGACCAGCAGGCCGTGGACGACATCGTCGTCGATGGGCACCCGCTGCCGACGGAGCAGGTCCCGTACGGCGTGCCGGGCCTGTGGTACGGAGACGTCGACCGCCGGTGCGGTGAATCGCCAGACGCCCTCGTACGACAGCTGCCTGGCCGGCACGCTCCCGCGGCTGTCCATAGTCCGGCACCCACCCTCGGCTGGTCGGCCACTGGCCCCTGCCACTGACCTTCGCCACCAGTGTTGGTAGCCGGTTGGTCCGTACCGAGCGGCTGATCAGAAATGGGCCTCTATCGACACTTGCCGACCGGGTGCGTACGACAGCGTCAGTTGTGCGACTGGTCCTGGCCCTGTTCTGTCCGCTTGACCGGATCGACCGCATCCGCCCGCCCGCCCGGCGGTTCGGTGACCATGCGCACAACGGAGCGGCCGCCGAGGCCGAGCGCGTGATCGTAGGTTCGGACGTGCCGGATAGCATCCGGCGCATGCAGCCCTCCACGCCCGGCACACCGTCCGCACCGCCCGAGCCGCACCCGCCGCAGCTGACGCACACCGTCGAGAACGGCGTCGCCACGGTGGTGATCAGCAACCCCGCCAAGCGCAACGCGATGACCGCCGCCATGTGGCGGTCGCTGCCCGGGCTGCTCGAAGGACTCGCGGCCGATGCGGCGGTGCGGGCGCTGGTGCTGACCGGCGAGGGCGAGACGTTCTGCGCGGGCGCGGACATCTCCTCTCTGCGCAACCCGGGTGAGGACCCGCAGGCGCTCTCGGTGCGGGCCGAGGAGGCACTCGCCGCGTTCCCCAAGCCGACCCTGGCCCTCGTACGCGGGTACTGCGTCGGCGGCGGCTGCCAGCTCGCCGCGGCCTGCGATCTGCGCTTCGCCGAACAGGGCGCGCTGTTCGGTGTGACGCCAGCCAAACTCGGCCTCGTCTACCCGGCGGCCTCGACCCGTCGACTGGCCGCGCTGGTGGGGCCGGCCGCCGCCAAGTACCTGCTCTTCTCCGCAGAGTTGATCGATACGGAGCGGGCGCTGCGTACCGGCCTGGTCGACGAGGTACTGCCGGCAGGTGAGCTCGGCAGGCGGGCCGCGGAGTTCACCCGGATTCTGACCACACGGTCGCAGCTCACCCAGTGCGCGGCCAAGGAGTTCGCGAACAGGTGCACCGACCGGGAGGCGTACTGGGCCGAGCAGGCCCGGAACAGCGGCGACGCCGCGGAGGGTGTCGCCGCCTTCCTGGAGCGGCGGACGCCGCACTTCGACTGGTCCGTGTGACGGCGGACGGTCCGTCCGACTGCCTGCCCGAGGAGGTCAGTCGCGGGAGAACTGCTCAGCCTTCGTACGCCAGTACGCGACGATCTCCGCCGGGGCCTTGTCCGGTGAGCCCGCGTCGTACGGCGGCTGCGGGTCGTACTCGGTCAGCAGCTGAATCGTCTGGGCGACGGCGTCACCGCCGATCCGGCCGAGCAGATGCAGGGCCATGTCGATCCCCGAGGAGACCCCGGCGGCGGTGACGTACTTGCCGTCGAAGACGACACGCTCCCCCGTCGGTTCGGCACCGAGCGGCACCAGGTCGTCCAGCGCGAGCCAGTGCGAGGTCGCGCGGCGGCCACGCAGTAGGCCGGCACCGGCGAGTACGAGCGACCCTGTGCACACGGAGGTGGTCCAGGTGCTGGTGGCGTCCGCCGCGCGGAGCCAGCCGAGGACGTTCTCGTCGTACATGGCCTGGCGCGCACCGGGGCCGCCCGGGACGAGGACGATGTCCGGGGCGCGCACCTCGGTGAGCGGGCGTTCGGCGACGAGGGAGAGGCTGCCCTGGTCGGCGGCGACCGGACCGGTCTCCGCCGCGACGAACACGGTCTCGGCGCCGGGCAGCCGGGCGAGCAGCTCGTAAGGGCCTACGGCATCGAGGCTCGTGAAGCGGTCGTAGAGCAGGATGGCGATCTGCATGGTTCCCCTTGATTTCCGGACGACGTGGCTTTCATCGGACGACGTGGCGTTCAGATGACGGGTGCATGGAAGCGGCGGCGGTACTCGGCGGGCGCGGTGCCCAGCACTTTGACGAAGGTGCGGCGCATCGCCTCGGGCGTGCCGTAGCCACAGACCCGTGAGACCTCCTCGACACCGTGGACGGTCTCCTCCAACAGGCGTCGTGCGTGTTCCAGACGTACGCGCTCGACGTACCGGCCCGGTGTCGTGCCGGTCTCCGCCTGGAACGCGCGGGCGAAGTGGCGTGGCGAGAGTCCGGCGCGGTTCGCGAGCGCGTCGACCGACAGGTCGGCGTCGGGGTGCTCGGTGATCCAGTGCTGCACCTCGCGCAGTGGCTCGCGTTGTGCCGTCTGGGCCGCGAGCTGTGCGCTGAACTGTGCCTGGTTGCCAGGGCGGCGCAGAAAGACGACGAGGTGGCGGGCGACGGTGAGGGCGGCCTCCCGGCCCAGGTCCTCCTCGACCAGGGCGAGCGCGAGGTCGATTCCCGCGGTGACCCCCGCGGATGTGGCGATCTTTCCGTCCCGCACGAAGATCGGATCCGGGTCGACCTCGACGGCCGGAAATTCGCGGGCCAGGTGGTCGCAGATGGCCCAGTGGGTCGTCGCCCGGCGGCCGTCGAGCAGCCCGGCGGACGCGAGCAGAACGGCTCCGGTGCAGACGGAAACGATCCGCTCGGCACCGTGGGCGTGGTCGCCCAGCCAGTCGATCAGCGCCGGGTCAGCGGTACGGGTGCCGCGACCTCCCGGTACGAGCAGGGTGTGGGGGGCAGCGGCGGCGTCGAGCGAGCTGTCGGGCATCAGGGTGAGGCCGCTCGACGTACGCACGGGCCGGCCGTCGAGCGACGCGGTCCGGATCGGATAGGCACCCGGGTCGCCGACGAGGAGTGCCGCCCCCGCGAACACCTCCACCGGTCCCGTCACATCCAGGCTCTGCACGCCGTCGAAGAGGACGGCGAGCACGGGTCGTCGCTGTGTCATGCCCTTCATCCTTGGCGACGCTGGGCATGGCCGCAATGACGAGGACCCCACCTTTCCTGCCAACGACCACCTGGGATTCCACGCGTACCGACCAGTCGGTAACCTGCAGCCATGACCTCTCTGCCCCCGCGCGCCGGACGCCGCTGCCACAACGTCATCAACCCGCTGCACTCGACGGTCTACTTCTCCCCCGACCTCGGCGCCGAGCTCGCCGGGCTCGGGATCGAGGACGCACGCGCGGCGTACTTCGCGGCGCGCGCCGCCGCGATGGGCGCCGTCGGTCCCGGTGTGGTCGCCGCGACCTTCTACAACTTCAACCCCGAGCTGGTCGCCGGGCATCTGCCCGCGGTGTGGGAGACGGCGTCGCCCGAGGCCGTGCTGGAGGCACGACTGCGGGCCGTGGACAGCACGCTGCAACGGCTGCTGGGTGCCGAGGTGCTGGCCTCAAAGGAGCTGGCTGAGGCCGCGGAACTCGCGCTGCGGGCCGCCGAGGCCTGCACACCGCATGCCCGGCCGCTGTACGCGGCGCACGCCGACCTGCCGGTGCCCGACGAACCGCACCTCGCGTACTGGCACGCCGCGACGCTGCTGCGTGAGCACCGCGGCGACGGTCACCTCACGGCACTGCTGTCCGCCGGGCTCGACCCGCTGGAGGCACTGGTGAGCCACACCGCGACCGGCAAGGGCATGGCACCGCGCTGGATCCTGGCCACCCGCGGCTGGCGGCGCACCGACTGGGAGGCCGCCCAGGGACGGCTGCGCGAGCGTGGACTGCTGGACGCCGAAGGCGGGTTGACCGAGGCGGGCACCCGGCTGCGGAACGAGCTGGAGGACCACACGGACCGGATCGACCTCGCGCCGTACGAGCACCTGGGCGCCGAGAGCGTCGAGCGGCTGACCGAGCTGGCCCGCGGCCTGCTGATGCCGGCACTGGCCGCGGGCGCGTTTCCCGCGGACGCCACGGGCAAGGCCTGACACCCGTACCGGTCCCCCGTCCGGGTGTGAAAGGCCCGAGGGCGCCGAGCATGATGCGCCCTCGGCCGCGGCCTGCCTTCCCAGGAAGCCCGGGTCAGGGCTCACGCCCGGCCGGGTGGGACGCCGGGCCCAGGGCGGTCGGCGGCATACGTCTTCGGCAGACGCACCGGCACAGGCCGGGGCGCGCCGGGACGCCCCGCCCGGTCATGCGTCGACCAGGCAGGGTCACGAGCTGCCGCCCCGTTGGAGTCGGCGACACCGGAGACCTCTTCCACCGCTTCACACGCCGGGCGTGAGGGCGAACGGGATGTCCCGCGTCGGCCGCGCCCCCGCTTCCGCGGTGCCCCCGCAACGAGGTACGAGGCCCCCGGCCGGGACGGGCGGGTGCGGTGGGCCACCGTCACCGGTGACGAGGAATGTGCGTTTCCGTGCGCTTTTCGTGCACAGATGTGGCCGACGCGGTCGACAGGCGCACTGTGCGGGCGCGCGACACGGCCCCCGGCCACCCGGCACAATGCACTCTCAAGCACAGCCAGCACGAGAAGGCGAGTCGGGGAACCGTGACGACGTCCATCGAAGGCAGGATCGCCGAGGAGCTCGGCGTACGGGAGCGGCAGGTGAAGGCGGCCGTCGAGCTGCTCGACGGCGGGTCGACCGTGCCGTTCATCGCGCGCTACCGCAAGGAAGCGACCGAGATGCTCGACGACGCGCAACTGCGCACGCTCGAGGAGAGACTGCGGTATCTGCGGGAGCTGGAGGAGCGGCGGACCGCGATCCTGGATTCGGTGCGCGAGCAGGGCAAGCTCACCGACGAGCTTCAGGCGCAGATCCGGGCGGCCGACACGAAGGCCCGGCTCGAGGACATCTATCTGCCCTTCAAGCCCAAGCGGCGCACCAAGGCCCAGATCGCGCGGGAGGCCGGGCTCGAGCCGCTGGCCGAGGGGCTGCTCGGCGATCCGTCGGTGGATCCGCTCGCCGCCGCCGCGGCGTTCGTGGACACGGACAAGGGCGTCGCGGACGCGGCGGCCGCGCTGGAGGGCGCGCGGGCGATCCTGACGGAGCGTTTTTCCGAGGACGCCGACCTGATCGGCGAGCTGCGGGAGCGGATGTGGACGCGCGGCCGGCTCGCCGCGAAGGTCAGGAACGGCAAGGAGGAGGCGGGCGCGAAGTTCGCCGACTACTTCGACTTCGCGGAGGGCTTCACCCAACTGCCCTCGCACCGGATTCTGGCGATGTTCCGGGGCGAGAAGGAGGATGTTCTCGACCTGGTGCTGGAGCCGGAGGAGCCCTCCGAGCAGCCCGGGCCTTCGGCGTACGAGGGTCTGGTGGCTGCGCGCTTCGGTATCTCGCAGCAGGGCCGGCCCGGCGACAAGTGGCTCGGCGACACCGTGCGCTGGGCATGGCGGACCCGGATTCTCGTCCACCTCGGCATCGACCTGCGGCTGCGGCTGCGGACGGCGGCCGAGGACGAGGCGGTACGGGTCTTCGCGGCGAACCTGCGGGATCTGCTGCTGGCCGCGCCGGCGGGTACGCGCGCCACGCTCGGGCTCGACCCCGGTTTCCGTACGGGTGTGAAGGTCGCGGTCGTCGACGCGACCGGCAAGGTCGTCGCCACCGACACGATCTATCCGCACGTACCCGCGAACAAGTGGGACGAGTCCTTGGCGAAGCTGGCACGCCTCGCCAAGGAGCATGCGGTCGAGCTCGTCGCCGTCGGCAACGGCACCGCCTCCCGCGAGACCGACAAACTCGCCGGTGACCTCATCACCAGGAACCCGGAGCTGGGCCTCACCAAGGTGATGGTCTCGGAGGCGGGCGCATCGGTGTACTCGGCGTCCGCGTTCGCCTCGCAGGAACTGCCCGGCCTTGATGTGTCGCTGCGCGGCGCCGTCTCGATCGCTCGCCGGCTGCAGGACCCACTGGCCGAGCTGGTGAAGATCGACCCCAAGTCGATCGGCGTCGGCCAGTATCAGCACGACCTGTCCGAGGTGAAGCTGTCGCGGTCGCTCGACGCGGTCGTGGAGGACTGTGTGAACGGCGTCGGCGTCGACGTCAACACCGCGTCGGCTCCGCTGCTTTCGCGGGTTTCGGGCATCGGCACGGGGCTCGCCGAGAACATCGTCGCGCACCGCGACTCCAACGGCCCCTTCCGCTCGCGCAGGGCGCTGAAGGATGTGGCACGGCTCGGCCCCAAGGCGTACGAGCAGTGCGCGGGCTTCCTGCGGATCCGCGGCGGGGACGACCCGCTGGACGGATCGAGCGTGCACCCGGAGGCGTATCCGGTGGTGCGGCGCATGGTGAAGTCCACGGGCGGTGAGGTGGCATCGCTGATCGGCAACACGGCGGTGCTGCGGTCGCTGAAGCCGACGGAGTTCGTGGACGAGACGTTCGGGCTGCCGACGGTGACGGACATCCTGCGGGAGCTGGAGAAGCCGGGTCGCGACCCTCGTCCCGCGTTCAAGACCGCGACCTTCCTGGAGGGCGTGGAGAAGCTCGGCGACCTGGTCCCGGGAATGGTGCTGGAAGGTGTCGTCACGAATGTCGCGGCGTTCGGCGCGTTCGTGGACGTGGGTGTGCACCAGGACGGCCTGGTGCATGTGTCGGCGATGTCCAAGACGTTCGTCAAGGACCCGCGGGACGTGGTGAAGCCGGGCGACGTGGTGAAGGTGAAGGTGCTGGACGTCGACATCCCGCGCAAACGGGTCTCGCTGACGCTGCGTCTGGACGACGACGCGTCGGCGCAGTCGCCGGAGCCGGGCGCGCCCAGGCGCGACCGCGGGGGCAGGCCGCCGCAGCAGCGCCAGGCCGGCGGCGGCCGCGAGCGTCGCGGGGGCGGGGGCGGCGCCTCCCGCCAGGCTGCGCCCCCGGCGAACAGCGCGATGGCCGACGCCCTGCGCCGGGCGGGCCTGGTGGACCCGAAGAACGGCGGCGGCAGGCGCGGCTGAGAGTGACATGGTGCGGGGCGGGCGGGAGGTCCCGCCCGCCCCGCACCGGTGCATCGCGCCGTGCTGTATCGCTATCGCGGCGTCACAGCTCGGTGACCTTGCCGTCGGCCACCTCGATCCGGCGTGTGGTGCGCACGGCGTCCAGCATCCGGCGGTCGTGCGTGACCAGCAGCAGCGTGCCGGTGTACGAGTCCAGGGCCTGCTCCAGCTGCTCGATGGCGACCAGGTCGAGATGGTTGGTCGGCTCGTCGAGTACGAGCAGATTGACGCCCCGGCCCTGGAGCAGGGCGAGCGCGGCCCGGGTACGTTCGCCCGGGGAGAGCGTGGTGGCCGGGCGCAGGACATGCTCGGCCTTCAGGCCGAACTTGGCGAGCAGCGTGCGGACGTCGGCCGGCTCGGTGTCCGGGACGGCCGCGCAGAAGGCGCCCAGCAGCGACTGCGTGCCGTGGAAGAGCGCCCGTGCCTGGTCGACCTCGCCGACGACGACGCCCGGACCGAGCGAGGCGTCGCCGGAGTCGAGCGCGACCCGGCCCAGCAGGGAGCCGAGGAGAGTCGACTTGCCCGCACCGTTCGCGCCGGTGATCGCGACCCGGTCGGCCCAGTCGATCTGCAGTGACGCGGGCCCGAAGCGGAAGTCGCCGCGGCGCACTTCGGCCTCGCGCAGGGTCGCGACGACCGAGCCCGAACGCGGGGCCGCGGCGATCTCCATCCGCAGCTCCCACTCCTTGCGCGGCTCATCGACGACATCGAGGCGTTCGATCATGCGCTGCGTCTGGCGGGCCTTCGCGGCCTGCTTCTCGCTCGACTCGCTGCGGAACTTGCGGCCGAGCTTGTCGTTGTCGCCGGCTTTGCGACGGGCGTTCTTGACGCCCTTGTCCATCCAGGAGCGCTGCATCTGGGCGCGGCCTTCGAGGGCGGACTTCTTGTCGGCGAATTCCTCGTAGTCCTCGCGGGCGTGCCTGCGGGCGGTCTCCCGTTCCTCCAGGTAGGCCGCGTAGCCGCCGCCGTAGAGGGTGATCTGCTGCTGGGCGAGATCCAGTTCCAGGACCTTGGTGACCGTGCGGGTGAGGAACTCACGGTCGTGGCTGACGACGACCGTGCCCGCGCGCAGTCCCTGGACGAACTTCTCCAGCCGCTCCAGGCCGTCCAGATCCAGGTCGTTGGTCGGCTCGTCGAGGAGGAAGACGTCGTAGCGGGACAGCAGGAGGGAGGCGAGTCCGGCGCGGGCGGCCTGGCCGCCGGAGAGGGCGGCCATGGGCTGGTCGAGGCCGATGGTGAGGCCGAGCGTGCCGGCGATCTCCTGCGCCCGCTCGTCGAGGTCGGCGCCTCCGAGGTCCAGCCAGCGCTCCAGGCTGACGGCGTACGCGTCGTCCGCGCCCGCAGTGCCGTCGACCAGACCCTGGGTGGCCTCGTCCATCGCTGCCTGGGCCGCGGCCACACCGGTGCGGCGGGCGAGGAAGTCCCGCACGCACTCGCCCGCGCGGCGTTCCGGCTCCTGCGGGAGGTGGCCGACGGTGGCGGAGGGCGGGGAGAGCCGCAGCTCGCCGTCCTCGGGGGTGTCGAGACCGGCGAGCAGCCGCAGCAGTGTCGACTTCCCGGCGCCGTTGACGCCGACGAGGCCGATCACGTCGCCGGGCGCGACGACGAGGTCGAGCCCGGAGAAGAGGGAGCGGTCGCCGTGGCCGGCGGCGAGGTCCTTGGCGACGAGGGTTGCAGTCATCAGGGGACAGATCCTAGGTCAGAGGAGCCCGGCGGGTTCGTACAGGGCGAGCGACCCCTCCGGGGGCTCGGTGGCCGGGTCGTCGAGCAGGTCGAGCGCTTCGGGCGGGATCCCGGTCCCTTCGTGAGCGAGGACCACGACGGTGGGCTGCCGGGCCGGGGGAAGGTCGGCGAGGCGGACCGCCACGCCGGCCGTCTCCACGTCCACGGTCCGTACAGCGCGCTCGCGCTGCCGCGTGAGCCGTCCCGGAGGATGATGCGTGTCTCCTGCGCGATCGACGGCCCGCCCGGGTCACTCGGCATCGTCATCGCGCCACAGGCGCGACCAGCACACCCCCCGTGGCGCGTGCCACGACGAAGGACTGTCCCTTGACCGTCTTCGCGTCCAGGGGTATGCGGTGGCGGCCCGGCTCGAGCATCCCGTCGAAGAGCTGCTGGACGTGGCTGCGGTAGAGGCGGTCCAGGCGGTACGCGACCAGCTGGACGCGGCACGCGGACGTCACCTCGATCTCCGCGCCCTCCACCGTCGCGCTCAGCCGTGTCAGCCTCCGCCGTTCCGGGGGAGTGCGGTCCAGGGCGTGTTCGATCTGCGCGACCAGGAGCGGGACGATCGGGGCGAGCCCGTCGACGTACACCGCCGGAGCCTCGGCCCGCTCGAAAGCCGCACGCACGGCGGCCCGTTCCGGCTCCCCCACCGCACGTCCGAAGGCGACCGCCCCGTAGGTGCGCAGTTCCGCGGGCGGCACGGCGTCGGCGTCGTGCGTGATCTCCGCACCGATGCCGATGGTGCGCAGCGCGGCGGCGAGCTTGGCGAGCACGGCCACGCGTGCCCCGATCAGCAGGACACGGCGGCGGGCCGGGGCACCGCCCGGATCGTCCGGGAGCAGGCGCCGCAGCTCGGTGCGGTATTCGTCGCCGCGGAAGCGGAACGGACCTATCCCCTGGTAGCCGTTGAGTTCCAGGTCGGCGGCGGTGTCGGTCTGCCAGGCGAAGTCCCGCCAGACGATGTCCTCACCGTCCCGTTCGATGACGGCGGTGACCGCCCCGCACCGGATGTCCTCGCACTCCGGGCAGCCGTAGATGACACAGCGGCCTCCGCCCAGTGGGGAGTCCGTCTCGAGCAGCAGAGTGCGCACCTGTGCGCTGAAGATCGCCGGTGGTACGTCGGAGGCAAGTGGGGAGACGGCGTCGAGGTCGCTGAGCCGGAACAGCAACGGCTGACCGTCGACGATGAAGTCCATGAAGTCCCGGTGCACTTGGTAGCCACCGTCGGCGAGGACTCCCCCGGCCCGCATCGCCGGCGCCAGGGCGAAGGACACGTACTCGGCAGACATGTCCTGAGTATCCCCAGTTGTGCCGTGATCCGTGCACGCGATCACTCCTGGTTTGTCCTCGCGTGGGTCCGCGACCGTCCAGGGACTCGGGGGCACTCGGGCGTTCGCACCGCGGCACCGGCCCTGCCGGGCGGCGGAGTTGTGGCGCACGACCACGGACACAGCGGGGCAAGGTGCGCACCGTCCGGCGGCAGCCGAGAGCGGTCAGGGGCCCTTGGCACCGCCTCCCGCGGCTCCGGGATCGTCTTCGGTCCCGGTCCCGGTCCCGGTCCCGGTCCCCGATCCGGAACCGGGACCGGTGCCGCTCTCGCCCACGGGTGCCCGTCCGATGCGGATCTCGAAGTCACCCGCGTACTTCTCATGACCTGTGATCACGGCAGTCTCCATCGCCTCCTCGGCGACCTCGCCACGGATGATCAGCGGGTCCAGGCGCAGATCGCGCATGAGGGACAGGCACATACCGATCATCACCAGCACGAACGGGGCTGCGACAAGAATCGTCAGATGCTGCAGACCGGCCAGGGCGTCGCCCTTGCCTTCCCCGACGAGCAGCATCACGGCCGCCACACCACCGGTCACCACGCCCCAGAAGACGACGACGAGCCGGGCCGGTTCGAAGGTGCCCTTCTGGGAGAGCGTGCCCATCACGATCGAGGCGGCATCGGCCCCGGAAACGAAGAAGATCGCGACCAGGATCATCACCAGCAGGCTCATCACGCCCGCAATCGGGAACTGCTGGAGAACGCCGAAGAGCTGGCCCTCGGGCGTCGTCTCCTCCCCGAGCCGTCCGCGCTCCTGGAGCCTCATCGCCGTACCGCCGAAGATGGCGAACCAGATCAGACTGACTGTGCTGGGCACCAGGATCACTCCGCCGACGAACTGGCGGATGGTGCGCCCACGGCTGATGCGGGCGATGAACATGCCGACGAAGGGCGTCCAGGAGATCCACCAGGCCCAGTAGAAGACCGTCCAGCTGCTCAACCAGTCGGCGACGCCCTCGCCGCCGGTGGCCTCGGTGCGGCCCGCGAGCTGCGGGAGATCACCGAGGTAGGCGGCGATCGATGTCGGCAGCAGGTCGAGGATGATGATGGTCGGCCCGGCGACGAAGACGAACAGGGCAAGCACCACGGCCAGCACCATGTTGATGTTGGACAGCCACTGGATTCCCCGCTCGACACCGGAGACGGCCGAGAACACGAAAGCCACCGTCAGCACCGCGATGATGGCAACGAGCAATCCGGTGCCGGCCTTCTCCATCCAGCCCAGTTCGCCGAATCCGCTGCCGATCTGCAGGGCGCCGAGGCCCAGGGAGGTGGCGGACCCGAAGAGCGTGGCGAAGATCGCGAGAATGTCGATCACCCGGCCGGGCACACCGTCGGCGTGCTTCTTGCCGATCAGCGGCTCGAAGACCGCGCTGATCGTCTGCCGCCTGCGGCGCCGGAAGGTGCTGTACGCGATGGCGAGGCCGACCACCGCATAGATCGCCCAGGGATGAAGGGTCCAGTGGAAGAGCGTGGTGGCCATGGCCGTCTGCATGGCTTCCGCCGAGTCGGCGGGGTCGGTCCCGGGCGGCGGGGTGACGAAGTGCGCGAGCGGCTCGCTGACGCCGTAGAACATCAAGCCGATGCCCATTCCCGCGCTGAACATCATCGCGACCCAGGACACGGTGCGGAACTCGGGTCCCTCGTGTTCCTGGCCGAGCGTGATCCTGCCGTAGCGGCTGACGGCCAGCCAGAGGGCGAAGACCACGAAGGCGGAGGCGGCCAGTACGAAGGCCCAGCCGCCGTTGTGCATCAGGCCGTTCAGCAGGGTGTCCGAGGCGCTCTCCAGCGCCTTGGTGGCGACGGCCCCCCAGATCACGAAGGCGAGGGTGAGGACGGCCGTCACGCCGAACACCACCCGGTCGGTCACGGGCGGCTTGTCCTCCTGCGGGTGGCGGCCCGGCAGAGCCGCCCTCACCGGCAGCCGACGCCGTTGCCCTGACCTCTGTTCGTCGTGCGACACAAGCGGCACCTTTCGCGGTTCTGGGGACCTGCTTTCGCTCCGCTACCCCCTACCACATGTGATGCGCACCACAGCTCTCAACAGGCGGCGATCGGTTCACCTGATACGAGGTGATAGGCCGCGCGCGCGTCGAGGAGCAGAGGGACGAGCTCCCGCTGCGACTGGCGCAGCGGTACGAACGCGCCGCCCTCGTCCGGCTGTGACCTCACACCGTGCAGCGCCAGTTCGTCCTTCACCTCGCCGTACTGCGCGGCATCGAGGCGATAGCCGCACGGTGGGTCCTGGAGCGTCTGCTCGGGGGTGGCCGGGGTGTTGTCGGCGCCGCCCAGATAGACGGGACCCCGGTCCTCGAAGCCGGTCGCCCTGGCCCTCGCGGTCGCGGCCTCGATCCGGCCGCGCCGGTCGTCGCTGAAGGCCAGCAGACCCTCCAGCGCCGCCAGTTGGCTGCTGACGCGGCGCCGGTTGTTGAGTGCCGGGTCCGTCTTCTCCTGCTCGGTCAGCGGGTCGACCCGGCTCTCGATGAGCAGCCCGACCGCGTTCTTGATCCCGGAGGTGTTGCGCAGGATGCGTTCCTGGCCGTCACCCGCGGTCTGCTTGATGGGATCACCGGTCACCGGGTCCGTCCAGATGCCGTACGTACCGGTGCTGTAGCCGCCGTCGGCCGCGGCCGGGCGGACGTACGCCCCCGACAGCGTCTGCGCCTCCCGGTGCACCTCGGCATCGGTGTTGAGATTGCGCGGCCACAGGTCGAACAGGTCCTTGTCGTAGTACGGCGGGGTGGCCCCGTACTCGTGCAGGTCGTAGACGATGTCCGGGCGCCGGTCGCGGATGACGGCGGCGAGCGCCCGGCCCTCGGCCGTCTTGAGGGCGATGTGGTCGCGGTTGATGTCGACGCCGTCGGAGTTGCCCCGGGTGTCCGCCGCCCGGCCGTCCGGATTGGCGGTGGGCACGACGAGGACATGGGTCCGGGACAGCAACCGGCGGGTCTCCTTGTCCCTGGCGTATGCGAGATCGCGGATCGTGGTCAGGCAGGCATCGCGGCCCGACGGCTCGTCGCCGTGCTGACTGCAGATCAGCAGCACGGTGTGGGGGGCGTGCTGCGCGCCGATGTGTACGAGCTGGAGCGGACGGTCCCCTTTCGTGGTGCCGATCCGGTCGACCGCCACCCGGTCGCTGCCCCGGTCGACGGCGGCGAGGAACTTCTGTTCCTCGGCCGGGCTCGTCCAGCGCTCGCCGTTACTGGCCTCGAAGCCGGTACGGGGCGCGGTGCCCGCCGCCTCTGCGGGCGCGGTGACCAGCAGCGGCACGGCCAGCGCGGCTGCCGCTCCGGACTGGGCGAGGGCGCGGATACGCAAGCGGGGCGTCATCGGGGGCTGCCTCCCGGGATCGGTCGGATGTGGCGCGGTGGGGCGACCCCGCCGAGGCGGGATGCGCGGGGGTGGATCGCTTCGGTGCACGCGGCGGTGGGGCGGACGAGGCCCGGCACCTCGCCGGATCATGCCGGTGCTCCGGGCCGCCCGGCCCGCCGGCTCCCGCCGCGGGCGGGGCGGCCGCGGGCGCACGGGTTCGGCCGGTCGACGACGGCCCTGGCCGGCTGGATGTCCGAGCGGCCACCGAAGTCCGCACAGGTCTCGGGACGGTTGGTTCCGGCCGGATCGGCGGTGACCCGGCCGGTTCTCCCCTCTCCGTCACCGTCGGGCCGCGCGCCGGCCCCCATGGACTCGCGGATCGCGTGCTCGTACGAGTGGACCGGCCCGCTCTCCCGTACCGGCGTGCCCTGTGCGCAGGCCGGGGACAGCGGGGCGGCCGTCGCCACGGCCACCGGCGCTCTGCACGTACAGCGGATGCCCCGCACACGTCTCGGCATGGGCGGACGGTACTGCGGTCAACTCCCGCGCAACAGGGTGCAGTCAGCGCCTCGAGGCGACCAAGGGGACACCGTGCCCCATGTCGGCCCTATGGCGATCAGGTGAATGGCCGGGCCGCGCTCCTGACTGGAAACGCAGGACGTGTCTAGGGTCCAAGAGATCACTCATCCCTACGACTTGGAGCATCCGTGCACCGCAGACTCATCGTCCCGAGCGCGCTCGCGGCCACCCTCTTGCTGGCGATCCCGGCATCGGCCGCCAACTCCTCGCCCGGGGCCCCGGGCATCGGCGATCCCTACTACCCGGCCAGCGGGAACGGCGGATACGACGTCTCCCACTACGACCTGAGACTGAAGTACCAGCCGACCACGGATCTCCTGGAGGGCACGGCGACGATCCTCGTCACCACCCAGCAGAATCTGAGCCGCTTCAACCTCGACTTCGGCCTCGCGGTCAGCGAGGTGCGGGTGAACGGCAGAAAGGCGGCGTTCGCCAAGGAGGGCGAGCGGGAGCTGGTCGTCACTCCGGGCACACCGCTGGAGAAGGGCAGGTCCGTTTCGGTGGTCGTCCGCTACGCGGGCAAGCCCTCCGAGCTGAACATCGACGGCTACACCGCCTGGCACCGCACCCCGGACGGCGGTGTCGCGGCCCAGGAGCCGGATTCGGCCGTGTGGTGGTTCCCGAGCAACGACCACCCGCTCGACAAGGCGACCTACGACATCTCCGTCTCGGTGCCCGACGGCACGCAGGCGATCAGTAACGGTGTGCTGCAGTCGCAGAGTTCGCGGGTCGGCTGGACCCGCTTCAGCTGGCGTTCCAACAAGCCGCAGGCATCGTATCTGGCCACGCTCGCGGTCGGTAAATTCGATATCACCACCGACAGGACCGCGGACGGTCTGCCGATCCTGAACGCGTACAGCAAGGACCTCGGCGACATCGCGGGCGCGGCGCGGGCCAGCGTCGAGCGGACCGGCGAGGTTGCCGAGTGGCTGACCGAGGTCTTCGGGCCGTACCCGTTCAACGCGCTGGGCGGGTACGTCCCCAATGTGAAGAGCGGCTACGCGCTGGAGACGCAGACCCGCCCCTTCTACAGCCCGCGGCAGTTCGCGAACGGCGCGAACGTCTCGGTGGTCGTGCACGAGCTGGCTCACCAGTGGTACGGCGACAGCGTGTCGGTGGACGGCTGGAAGGACATCTGGGTCAACGAGGGCTTCGCCCGGTACAGCCAGTGGCTGTGGTCGGAGAAGGAGGGCGAGGGCACGGCGCAGGAGCTCGCGGACTACGTCTACGCCCAGCACCCGGCCGACGACGTCTTCTGGACGGTCAAGCCCGGTGACCCGGGCCCGGACAAGCAATTCGACATCGCCGTCTACGACCGGGGCGCGCTGGCGCTCCAGGCGCTGCGGGGCGAGATCGGCGACGAGGACTTCTTCGCGATCCTCAAGGGCTGGCCGGCCGAGCGCGCCTACGGCAACGCCAAGGTCGGCGACTTCGTGGCGTACGCCGAGCGGATCTCGGGCAAGCCGCTGGCCGCTCTCCTCGACACGTGGCTGTACGAGCCCTCCAGGCCGGCCGCACCTACCGCGGCGGGGGCGCGTACCGCGCGGTCCGCGGCGGCCGCCCCCCAGCAGCCGAAGTCCTGGAAGGAGATCGCCGCGACGAACGGCGTCCACGACCACCAGGACCACTGACGCCCTCCGGAGGATCTCCCGGCGCCGCCGTCCCGTCCGGGGCGGCGGCGCCGTCCTTGTGCGATTTTCTGACGGGAGGAGGTGGGAGCGCTCTCAGAAGCTCACACAGGGCGGATATCCTGTCCCTCGCGGCATCACGCCGTCCACTGTTGTGCGCAGCCGACCGAAGCAGAGACGAGGAGCGCCCGCCTTGACCGAGCAGTCCGCTGGGGCCCGCCCCACTCTGGAAGCCGTCGCCGCCCGTGCCGGCGTCTCCCGGGCCACGGCCTCCCGGGTCGTCAACGGCGGCGCGGGAGTGCGCCCGCCGCTGGCCGACAAGGTGCGCCAGGCGGTCGAGGAGCTCGGTTACGTGCCCAACCACGCGGCGCGCACCCTGGTCACGCGGCGCAACGGGGCAGTGGCCGTGATCATCGCGGAGCCCGAGTTCCGGATCTTCTCGGACCCTTTCTTCGAGCAGCAGGTACGGGGCATCAGCCGCGAGCTGACGGCCTACGACTCCCAGCTGGTGCTGCTGTGGGTGGAAGGGCCCGGGGACCACGACCGGATCGCCCGCTATCTCGGCGGCGGACATGTCGACGGTGCGCTCGCCTTCTCGCTGCACGACGACGACGAACTGCCGGCGATCATCGGCCGGGCGAAGATCCCCACGGTCTTCGGCGGACGTCCCGGGGCGGGGGCGGACCTCTTTGTCCCGTACGTCGACTGCGACAACCGCGGGGGCGCGCGCGAGGCCGTGCGCCACCTGGTGTCGCTGGGCCGGCGGAACATCGCACACATCGCGGGCCCGCGTGACCAGACTTCGGCGCTCGACCGGATCGACGGCTATCACGACGTCCTCGTGGACGCCGATCCGTCGCTGCTCTGCCAGGGCGACTTCACCGAGGACAGCGGCGCCCGCGCGATGGCCGAGCTGCTGGACCGCCGGCCGGATGTGGACGCCGTGTTCGTCTCCAACGATCTGATGGCACTGGGCGCACTGCGGACGCTGCGCGAACGGGACGTACGTGTCCCGGAGGATGTGGCGCTGGTGGGCTTCGACGACATGCCCTCGGTCGTCGAGCGGACCAGTCCGGCGCTGACCACGGTGCGCCAGGACATCGAGGGCATGGGCCGGCTGATGGTCCGGCTGCTGATGCGGCTGCTGAACGAGCACGGGACGCAGGCCGGTACGCCCGCCTCGGTGATCACCCCGACGACGCTGGTGCGGCGGGCGTCGGCCTGACCTCCGACACCCGCCTCACCCCCTGTGGCCGGCGTCTCAGCCGAAGGGGATCACCACGACGGACCTGTCCGTACCGGTCTGGATCCTGGACGTGCCGCTTCCGATCGCGCTCCACACCTCCAGGCGCACGGTGCCGCCCGTGAGGTTGCCGAGCGTCCCCGTGGACGCCTTGAGACCGCGCGACCGTTCGTACTCCTCCCAGCCCGTCACCGGGTCGGTGGCGAAATAGTGGTACGTCTCCGTCCGGTCGAAGGTGCCGTCGCCCGTGAGGTCGTAGCTGATCCTGGCCTGCTGGCCGAGACCGACCGCCGTGCCCGCGTCCAGCAGGAGGCGGAAGGCGGTGGACGCGCCGGGGGTCAGGATGCCGTTGACGTTCCTGGCCTCGTAGACGAGTGGCTGGTGCGGGGTGCCGTCGTGGTTGGCGCCGCCCGCCGATGCGATCGTGTCGCTGCCTGCCGTGCCACCCGTGGCCGTGGTGAGCGCGCCGCCGCTGCGGAGCTGGAAGGTGCTGCCCGTCGGCGGCTCGGGGTCGGGGTCCGGGTCGGGGTCCGGATCGCCGCCGCCGGTCCCCGTGCCGGTCGCCGTGGAGCGGGGCGGGACCGCGAGCGTCCTGCCGTCCGAGAAGGTCACCGTGCGGGCCGTCGCGCCGTAGTTGTGCGCGGCGTACGTCCGTACGGTGCCCTTGGTGAAGACGGCCGAGCTCGGGATGTTCCCGGTCACGGTCGCGTCGGGTGCGCCGAGCGTGTCCAGCGTGGTGATCCAGTGGTAGGTGTGGGCCTTCGACTCTCCCTGCTCGGGGGTGTAATCGGCATGGCCCGCGTCCCACTTGGCCTTGGCCGCGCCCGGGTCGGCCAGCGACTGGAACTCCCACAGGATGTCGCGCCATTCGACGGCCGGGCCGCCGTTCTCACGTTCCAGTTCGGCGAGGTTGCGCCGGATCGCGGCCTTCTCGCCGCCCAGGTGCAGTGACCCGCCGGTGACCGGGAGGACGTTGATGCCGTGGATCTCCTCCGGGTTGGCCGTCCACCAGGTGGCGTAGGCGGCCCCGCTGCCCCAGACCATGCCCGCCGTGTCATGGCCGAAGGACGCGGGGAAGACCTGCTCGTCGGCGTCGAACCAGTACTGGGCGATCGACTCCGCCTCGGTCGTCAGCAGATACGTCCCGAGATCGCGCAGCGAGGTGTCACCGGTCGCCGAGCCCCACAGGACCAGCGCGGCACCGAGGTTGGTGGACTCCGACGAGGACTCCTGGTTGTTGCCGGCCGCGAAGCCCTGGTGTCCGGAGGCCCAGCTGTGGCCCGCGTACACGTCGAAGCCGCGCAGGAAGGGGAAGGCGGTGTCGGTGCGGCTGGGGTTGGCCGTGTCCCGTACCAGGGTCTTGACCATGCCGCCCCAGGCGGAGTCGGCGGCCCAGGCCTGGTCGTACTGGGCAATGATCGCGGCCGCGTACACGTAGTAGCTGTAGTGGAAGTGGTGGTCGTTGAGCTCGGTGTCACTGCCGTAGGAGGCCGGATAGCCGGTGAGGGTCCGCCAGTCCTTGTCGTAGCTGAACTCGTTCGCGCCGCCCGCCGTGAACCAGTCCTGGAGCTTGCCCTTGATCAGGCCGAGCAGTTTGTCACGGGTGGCGCTCTCCCCGATCTGGTCGGCGACGGGCACCAGCTGGGCCAGCCGGCCGAGCGCCTTGCCGGTCCAGTAGGTGTCGGTGTAGCCGGAGAAGGGGTCGGGCGCGTTCGCGACCTCGTTCAGATGGCCGCGCAGCCGGGCCGTGTCCACACCGTCCGCCTTCGGCAGGGCGGGCAGCACGGCGGAGGCCGACTGGCTGGTGGTGAAGGCCGCCGACTCGCGGACCTTCATGGTGCCGCGCGGCGAGATGTAGGTGTACGGGGTGAGCGGGTCGGTGGTGTGCAGCCACTGGTGGCGGTAGAGCGCCTGGAGTGTGCCGCGTTCGGTGCCTTCCTTCGCCTCGGTGGTCAGGCTGTAGGTGGCCTTCACGGTGCCGCCGGTGTAGCTCCAGTCCACGGCGGATCCGGTGACGAAGCTGTAGGCGTACTTCTTGTAGGCGGAGAGCGCGTCCCTGGACGGCAAGACGGCCAGGGAGAAGTAGTCCTTGGCGCCGAGGCCGGCGCTGATGGTGGAGCCGGACACCGTCCAGTCGCTGCCCGCCGGCGCGAACAGGGCGTAGTGGTGGCCCGCGACAGTGATGCCGAGGACATTGCCCTGGTCCGTGAAGACGGCGGGGGCCGATGCGGTGGTGATCTGGGCGCCCGCGCCCGAGCCTTCGGCGTATACGAACGGCAGGCCGTGGCCGATCGTGGTCCGCAGGGTGCGGGTGCCGTCGGACCAGTACGGGGTGACGGTCCAGTCGGACCAGTCGTCGGCCTTGGTGTCGGGTGAGTTGAGGCCGGTGAGCCCCAGGGTGAGATCGCGTTTGTGCGCGTACTCGTACTGGCGGCCCTCGCCCACGACGGCCGGGGTGGTCGGGTAGCCCACCTCGAGTCCGCCGGCGGTCGCCTGGTAGGTGAGCGGGTGGCCGTACATCGGGGTGGAGTACGGGTTGTCGCCGTAGCGCTGGAAGGCGAGGGAGGACCACCAGTCGTTGGTGGGCACCGGGCGGTTCCGGGCGGCGGGTGTGACCTTGGGGACGACCGGCGCACCTGTGTGGGTGGTCGGGCCCGATGTGCCGGCGGGGCGAGTGTCGGAGTAGCTGCCGGAACCGATGGGGACGATTGCGGCAGCCGCGGGAGCGGCTGCCGGTCCCAGGCCGAGACCGGCCAGGGCGGTGGCCAGCACCAGCACGGCGGCTGGTCTGGTGTGGGGGGCTGGCATGGACGGCACCTCACGTTATTCACGAGTAGGGGGTCCGAGAGCGCTCTCAGGTGCCAGGAACGTAAAACTCCTGAAACGCAGGTGTCAATAGATGGAACACGGACGACAGTTGGGCCTGAGTCCAAGCCGTTACGCCTTCGAGTCTTGACGGGGCGCGTGAGATCGGGGCACGCTCCAGTCGCATCGTTGAGAGCGCTCTCACACCAGGCGGTCTCGCTTCACACCGAAGCCAAGGGAGGCTTCCCATGCCCATATACCGAGCCGCCAAGAGGGCCGCCGTCCGACTGGGTGCGGTCGCGCTCGCCGGGGCACTGCTCGCCGCCTGCGGATCCGGTTCCTCGAACGGCACGTCCGACAGCGCGGGCGGCAAGGTCACTCTCACCGTCGACCTGTTCGGTTCCTTCGGCTACAAGGAGGCCGGGCTCTATGCGGAGTACGAGAAGCTCCACCCGAACGTCACGATCAAGCAGAGCGACACCGAGGACGAGCAGGACTACTGGAAGTCGTTGCAGACCCGGCTCGCCGGCGGAGGCGGCCTGGCCGACGTCCAGGGCATCGAGGTGGGCAGGATCGCCGCCGTCACCCAGCAGCAGGCGGACAAGTTCGAGGATCTGAGAGAGTACGGCGCCGACAAGCTCAAGGACGGGTTCGCCGCCGCCAAGTGGTCCGCGGCGACCGGCAAGGACGGCCAGGTCCTGGGCCTCGGCACGGACGTCGGCCCGGAGGCCATGTGCTACCGCACCGACCTGTTCAAGCAGGCCGGTCTGCCCACCGACCGCACCGAGCTGGCCGCCAAGTGGTCCACCTGGGACGGGTATCTGGCCCTGGGCAAGGAGTACAGGAAGAAGGCCCCGGCCAAGAGCGCGTGGGTGGACAGCGTGGGCAGCCTGTACGCGATCATGATCGGCCAGCAGAAGGAGCGGTACTACGACGCCTCCGGAAAGCTGATCTACGAGGACAACCCGGCGGTCAAGGCCGCCTGGGACGCCTCCACCGAGGCGGCGCAGGCAGGCCTGAGCGCCAAACTCGACCAGTGGTCACCGCAGTGGAACCAGGCGTTCTCGGCGGGCTCGTTCGCCACGATGCCCTGCCCGGCCTGGATGCTCGGCTACATCAAGGGCCAGGCCGGTGACGCCGGCAAGGGCAAGTGGGACATCGCCAAGCTGCCCGAGGGCGCCGGCAACTGGGGCGGGTCGTACCTCTCCATCCCCCGCACGGCCAAGCACAAGAAGGAGGCGTACGAGCTGATCCAGTGGCTCACCGCCCCCGAACAGCAGGCCCAGCTCTTCACCGAGCAGGGCAACTTCCCGTCCTCGACCGGCGCGATCGCCAAGGTGGCGGACGCCAAGGACCCCTACTTCTCGAACGCCCCGATCGGCCGGATCTTCGGTGACGCCGCCAAGGCCGCGCCCGTCCAGGTCCTCGGGGTCCACGACAAGAGCGTCGCCGACCAGATCACCAACGCCCTCAGCGAGGTGGAGCGCAAGGGCACCTCGCCCGACAAGGCATGGTCGACGGCGAAGAAGAACGTGGAGAACGCCACCGGCTGACGCGACTCCTTCGGGCCGGTCCCGGCACCCGGACCGGCCCGAGGCGACAGGTTCCTGGCAGCTTCCCGTACCTCCTCCTCGAAGGGCCGCACCGTGACCCTCACCGCCACCGCGAAGCCGGGCCCGCCCCGGCCCTCGGCCGCACCGCGGCCGTCGGCCGTGCGCCGGACCTGGCGGAAGCTCTCCCCGTACGCCTACGTCGCACCTTTCTTCGCACTGTTCGCCGCCTTCGGGCTCTTTCCCCTGATCTACACGGCCTTCGTCTCGCTCTACCGGGTCGAGCTGCAGACGCCGGGCGAGATGGAGTGGCGGGGCCTTGGCAACTACACCGCGCTCCTCGGCGACGAGATCTTCTGGACCGCGCTGCGCAACACCTTCACCATCGGCGTGCTGTCCACCGTCCCGCAGCTGGTGATGGCGCTGGGCCTGGCGCATCTGCTCAACTACCGGTTGCGCGGCCGGACGTTCCTGCGCACGGCGATGCTGCTGCCGTACGCGACCTCGGTCGCCGCCGCGACCCTGGTGTTCGCCCAGCTCTTCGGCCGCGACTTCGGCCTGATCAACTATGTGCTGGGGCTGGTCGGCGCCGGGCCGGTGGACTGGCAGACAGGCACGATCAGTTCGCAGATCGCCGTCTCGACCATCGTGATCTGGCGCTGGACCGGCTACAACGCGCTGATCTATCTGGCAGGCATGCAGACCATCCCCAGTGAGCTGTACGAGGCGGCCGAGGTGGACGGTGCCTCGCGCTGGCGCCAGTTCTTCCATGTGACGCTGCCGGGGCTGCGCCCGACCATCCTGTTCACCGTGGTCGTATCCACGATCGGCGCGACACAGCTCTTCGGTGAGCCACTGCTGTTCGAGGGTTCCATCTCCGGCGGCATCTCGCATCAGTACCAGACCCTCGGCCTCTATATGTACGAGCAGGGCTGGGGCTACTTCCATCTGGGCAGGGCCGCGGCCATCGCCTGGGTGACGTTCGTGCTCATCGTGGTGCTCGTCGGGGTCAACGCCCTGATCGTGCGCCGCCGTTCCCGCAAGGAGGCCGCCCGTTGACCGCGCTCGCCGCCCCGCCGACCGCCCCGCCCGCCGCGGGCGCGCCCCCCGGGCCCCCGCGCCCCAGGAGAAGACGGGCCGGGCGCACGATGCACGGCGGGAAACTCACGTACGCGTTCCTGATCCTTGCCGTTCTGGTGTCGGCGTTCCCGTTCTACTGGACGATCGTCGCCGCCAGCCGCTCCAACGCCGACCTGGCCAAGGTGCCGCCGACCCTGCTGCCCGGACCGAATCTGATCCGCAACTTCGAGGCCGTCCTCGAAGAGGCCGACATCGGCAAGGCCCTGCTCAACTCCCTGATCGTGTCGGGCTCGATCACCATCGGCACCGTGCTGTGCAGCACCCTCGCCGGGTTCGCCTTCGCCAAGCTGCGTTTCCGCGGACGCGGTGCGCTGCTCGCGGTCACGGTCGGAACGATGATGATCCCGCCGCAGCTCGGTGTCATCCCGCTGTTCATGCTGATGGCGAAGCTGCAGTGGGTGAACCAGTTGCAGGCCGTGATCCTGCCCGGTCTGGTGTCCGCGTTCGGGGTGTTCTTCATGCGGCAGTACCTGATGCAGTCGCTGCCCGACGAGCTGATCGAGGCCGCCCGCGTCGACGGCGCGTCCACCGCCCGCATCTTCTGGTCGATCGTGGTGCCCATCGCCCGGCCCGGCATGGCCGTGCTCGGCATGCTCACCTTCATGGCCGCCTGGAACGACTTCTTCTGGCCGATCGTCGCGCTCTCGTCACAGGAGCCGACCGTCCAGGTCGCCCTGCGCCAGCTGGGCGGCGGCTATGTCCACGACCAGTCCGTGATCATGGCGGGCACCCTGCTCGGCACGCTGCCCGTGCTGCTCGTCTTCGGTCTGCTCGGCCGGCAGATCGTCGGCGGCATCATGCAGGGCGCGGTCAAAGGCTGAACTGCGCAACGCCACAGCCTCTCCCCCACGGGTCCCCGCCGCCTCCGTACTCACTTCCTGGGAGTTCCACCTTATGACCGCGCTCGACGCACGCCCGAACACGACGGCGACGCTCCGGTTCCCGGACGCCTTCCGCTGGGGCACCGCCACAGCCGCGTACCAGATCGAGGGTGCCGCCGCCGAGGACGGCCGGACGCCGTCCATCTGGGACACCTTCAGCCGGGTCCCGGGCAAGGTCCGCAACGGTGACACCGGCGACATCGCGGCCGACCATTACCACCGGATGCGCGAGGACGTCGCGCTGATGAGCCGACTCGGCATCACGGACTACCGGTTCTCCATCGCCTGGCCACGGGTCCAGCCCACCGGACGCGGCCCCGCCGTACAGAAGGGACTGGACTTCTACCGACGCCTCGTCGACGAACTGCTCGCAGCCGGGATCCGGCCCGTCGCCACGCTCTACCACTGGGATCTGCCCCAGGAGCTCGAGGACGCGGGCGGCTGGCCACAGCGCGAGACTGCCCTGCGTTTTCGCGAGTACGCCGGGATCATGGCCGAGGCACTCGGCGACCGGGTCTCGACCTGGACCACCCTGAACGAGCCGTGGTGCGCCGCCTTCCTCGGGTACGGATCCGGTGTGCACGCCCCGGGCCGTACCAGTGACGTCGCATCGCTGCGAGCGGCGCACCACTTCAATCTGGCCCACGGCTGGGCCGCGCAGGTGCTGCACGCGGCGCTGCCCAGCACCGCCGAGATCTCGCTGACGCTCAACCTCCATGCGGTGCGGCCTCATTCGGACTCGGCAGCAGACCTCGACGCGGCGCGCCGTATCGACGCCGTGGGCAACCGCATCTTCCTCGACCCGGTCTTCCACGGCCGTCTGCCGGAGGATCTGATCCGCGACACCGCGCCCGTCACCGACTGGTCGTTCGTGCTCGACGGCGACCTCGAGGTGGCCTCGACGCCGATCGACTCGCTGGGTATCAACTACTACTCCCCCACCGTCGTGGCCGCGGGCTCCTGTGAAGCCCCCTCACCGTGGGCGGGCGCCGAGCAGCATGTGCGCTTCCTGCCCGCGCCGGGGCCGCGCACCGCGATGGACTGGCCGGTGGACGCGGACGGGCTGTACGAGCTGCTGACGCGGCTGCGCGACGATCTGCCGGGCGTACCGCTGGTGATCACCGAGAACGGGGCCGCGTACGACGACTACGCCGATCCGTCCGGAGAGGTCCACGATCCCGAGCGGGTGGCGTATCTGCGGTCCCATCTCACCGCCGTGCACCGGGCGATCGAGGACGGCGCCGATGTGCGGGGCTACTTCCTGTGGTCGCTGCTGGACAACTTCGAGTGGGCGTACGGCTACAGCAAGCGGTTCGGGATCGTCCATGTGGACTTCGCGACGCAGCGGCGGACCTGCAAGGACAGCGCCCGCTGGTACGCGGACGTCATCGCGCGCGGCGGTCTGAGCGCCTGAGCCGCTCGGCCTCGCGCTCCCGCCGCCGTGCCTCGCGGGCGAGCGGGAGGTAGCGCAGTCGCTCGGGGAGTACGGGAACCACGGCCCGTACGACCCGGGCGAAGCTGCGCAGCCTGCGCTCCTGCTCGTCGCTCCACTCCATGCCTATCGCCTCGCGGGCGTCGGGCGGCATCAGCCCGATGGTCATGAAGCGACGGAAGCGGGCGAGCGGGGGCAGCAGTACGGGCCACAGCATCCGCAGGACCAGTCTCAGCGGCAACGGACCGCGGTCCGGCGGAGGTACGGGCTGGTCGACGGCGACCAGTTCGCGTACGACCACGGTCGCCTCCAGCTCGTCGGCGAGGATCTTGCGGTAGTAGGGCCAGAACTCCTCGACGGTCTGGGGCATGTCCCGGTCGCGGAGGCCGAGGATGCGGCCGATCTGGAGCCACTCGGCATACAGCTGCCGCTCCTCGGCCTCCGTGAGCGGGCGCACCAGATAGCGGGCTGCGTGCCGGTAGACGGGGAATCCGGTGGCGTGGACCCAGGAGTAGTAGGCGGGGCTGAGGGCGTGGTAGCGGCGGCCGTGGGCGTCGGTGCCCTGGATGGTCCGGTGCAGCTCGCGCAGCCTGCGGCCCTCGGCGGCCGCCTCCTCTCCCCCGTAGATCCACAGCTGGAGGGAGCGCAGGGAGCGCTCGCCCCGGCCCCAGGGATCGGTGCGGAAAACGGAGTGCTCATCGACGCCCGCGCCGACGGCCGGGTGGGCGACCTGCATGGTGAGGGCGGCCGGCAGCATCAGCAGGGCTCGGATGTCACCGGCGAGGCTCCACAGCACACCGCCGGGCGGGGGCGGCAGGGGATCTGCTGCTGCCTTGCTCATCTGCTCGCTCCAGGCTCTCGGCGGGCGCGCGGATCGATGCCCGGTTCATGCATGTTCCAGTATGCGCTCCCCGAGGCGCGCCGATCTCTCCGTGCGAGGTCCCCCGGGCCCGTGGACAGGGGTGTCGCCTTCCTGCGCCGCCACGGCGTACCGCGCTGCTCCGAACTCCTCGAGCGCATCTGGACGTTCGGGCGTTCCGGTCAGAAGCGACACAGCACGCCGCCGTGCGCGAGGCAATCGTTGCGGCTGCGGAAAGAAACTGGGCACCTGACCATTACCAGAAGGTAACTACGGCTGCTTTGATGTGCGGCGCCGGTTCATCGACCGGTCGAACCCCCCACCGTAGAACGGGAGATCCTGTGCTGCACTCCGCGCTCCGCCACATCCCCGGCGCAGCCCTGTCCGCCGTGCTCGCCGCCACCACGCTGGCCGCGGCCGCACCCTCGGCCACCGCCGCCCAGGCAGCCGGGACACCGCGCCTGAAGGTGCTCACGTACAACGCGTTCCTGTTCAGCAGGACTCTCTACCCCAACTGGGGCCAGGACCACCGGGCTGCCGCCATCCCGGCGACCCCCTTCTTCCAGGGCAATGACGTGGTGGTGCTCCAGGAAGCGTTCGACAACTCCTCGTCGGGCGCACTGAAGCAGAGGGCGGCTGCCCAGTACCCGTACCAGACGCCCGTGATGGGCCGCAGCAAGGACGGCTGGGACGCGACCGGAGGTGCCTACTCGGCGACCACGCCGGAGGACGGCGGTGTCACGGTGCTGAGCAAGTGGCCGATCGTCCGCAAGGAGCAGTACGTCTACAAGGACGCCTGCGGCGCCGACTGGTGGTCGAACAAGGGCTTCGTGTACGTCGTGCTGAACGTGAACGGAACGAAGGTGCACGTCGTGGGTACGCACGCCCAGTCGACCGACCCGGGCTGTGACACGGGCGAGGCGGCGCAGATGCGCAGCCGCCAGTTCCGCGCGATGGACGCCTTCCTCGATGCCAAGAACATCCCGGCCCAGGAGCAGGTTCTCGTGGCGGGCGACTTCAACGTGGACTCACGCACCACGGAGTACGCCTCCATGCTGACCGACGCGGGGCTCGCCGGCGCCGATGCGCGCACCGGGCACGCGTACTCCTTCGACACCAAGGACAACTCGATCGCCGCGGACCGCTACCCGGACGATCCGCGTGAGGATCTCGACCACGTCCTGCACCGCGCCGGGCATGCACGGCCGGCCGGCTGGACCAATGAGGTGATCAAGGAACAGAGCGCGCCGTGGTCGGTGTCCAGCTGGGGGACCACTTACACGTACACGAACCTGTCCGACCACTATCCGGTGATCGCCTCCGGCCAATAGGCGCAACGGCGCGCACGCCTCCTTGTGTCGGTGTCAGGGCCATGCCACGTTGAGTCCGCGTTCCGGACTGGTGCAGTCCACATTGCCTTCACCGGCAATCCCCCCACGGACTCGTACGAAGGAGAGCCCCCCATGAGACGCACGCCGCATGCGCGCATCCTCCTTTCCCTTCTGCTCGCCGTGCCCGCCCTCGGGCTCGGCTCCGGCACGGCGGGCGCCCAGGACCCGGCCCCCGGCCCGCCGGGGGTCGGGGCATCCCCCGCACAGTACGCACTGCGCTCCTCGATCGAGCATGACCTCGGCGAGCGCACCGCAGGCTCCTATCTCGACACCGCGAGCGGCGAACTCGTCGTCACGGTGACTGATGCCGCCTCCGCCGAGGAAGTGCGGGCGGCCGGCGCCCGCGCCGAACTCGTCAAGCTCAGCATGTCCCAGCTTCTGTCCACCATGGGCGTCCTGGAAGCGAGGGCGAAGATCCCCGGCACCTCGTGGGGCATCGATCCCAGGACCAACCAGGTGGTCGTAGAGGCCGATCAGTCCGTCTCCACGCTCTCCATGGCACGGATGAAGGCGGTCGCCGCGCGTCTCGGCGACAGCGTGCGCATCACGCGGGTGCCCGGCGTCTTCACCAAGGAGCTCGCGGGCGGCGACGCCATCTACGGTGACGACTACCGCTGCTCGGCGGCATTCAACGTCCGCAAGGGCACGGTCCGCTACTTCCTGACGGCAGGCCACTGCACCGGCGCGACCACCGGCTGGACGGCGACCGACGACGGCGCGTCGATCGGCACCAGCGAAGGCTCCAGCTTCCCGACCAACGACTACGGCCTCGTCCGCTACGCAGGCGGGGTCCAGACACCGGGCAAGGTCAACCTCCACAACGGGAGTTACCAGGACATCACCTCTGCGGCCGACGCGATCGTGGGCCAGGCCATCAGCAAGAGCGGCTCCACCACCAAGGTGACCAGCGGCACCGTCACCGCCGTGAACGTCACGGTCAACTACGGCGACGGCCCGGTCTACGGCATGGTCCGCACCACGGTCTGCTCGTCAGGCGGCGACAGCGGCGGGGCGCACTTCGCGGGCTCCACGGCCCTGGGCATCCACTCGGGCAGCGCCGGCTGCAACGGGAAGGGCGGCTCGGCGATCCACCAGCCGGTACAGGAGGCACTGAGCGCGTACGGCGTGGCCGTGTACTGATTCACCGTTCATGCAACGGGGGCGTGTTCGCCGGGCACGCCCCCGATGCCGTTGCCCCACGCCCTCTTTCAGCTTGCGCGACGGTGCAGTTGCACGCCCACAGCAACCGAGCGATCCTGGCAGAGCAGCCACTCATGCGCCATGCGAACTCCGAACCACTCCAGGGAGTTTCGTCATGATCGATCCCGTACAGATCCTGTGGTCACCGGCGGGTGCCACGATGCCGTCGCTCGGCTCGCAGCGACTGGTCGACGTGCACGACGGTGACACCCCGAACCTCCGCATGCCGGTCCGCATGCTCTCCGTCGACACCCCGGAAGTGACAGCCAGGACCGAGGCGGGCGCGGCGCGGGTCGACGAGAATTTCGCGCAGCTGGCCAAGTGGATCCGGCAGGGCGTCGCCCCGATCACCCCGGGGCTCGCCGAATTCGTGCTCCCGAAGCTGGAAACGGGGAAGGCGGGCAGCCTGCAGTTCGAGCAGGGCACCGCCGCGGCCGCCTTCAACAAGCAGAACATCACCGACCGGCTGGCACGGCCCGGCAAAGAACCACGGAACCTGTTCATCCGCATCGCCGACAGCCCGTTCGATCCCAATCATCGTCTGCTGGCCTACATTGCGCCCGCTTACACGGCCAAGGAACTGGCCGCCCTGTCCCGTGAACAGCGGGCGACGTTCAACCTCGACCTGGTCACTGCCGGCTGGTCACCGACGTTCATCATCTACCCCTCCGTTCCGGGCGAACTCGACCTTCCGATCCTGCTGTCCGCCGCCGAGAAGGCCATGGCGGGACAACGCGGCATCTGGGAGGAACCATCCACTCTGCTGGCGTACGAATACCGTGCGCTCGAGGACCTTTACGCGGTGACGAAGCGAAAGGTCGAAGGCGACAAGAAGCTGAAGCCCAGTGACCTGTTCTCCTGGCGGGAACGCTACTGCGTGGACATGCGCACCCGGATGCTCCATGGGCCCGAGGACTGGTTCCGCGTCGACCCGGTCTACCGGCTGTGGCTCTGGCCCCGGGACGTGTCCGAGGCTGTGGGCAGACTCAATCTGAAGCCGTCGGCGAGGCTCGTGGGCGCCGACCAGGGCGCACGTTGAGCCGGGTGAGAGTGGCGCCACGTACAGGTGACGATGGCGGGGCGGCTATTCCAGCAGCCGTTGACTGATCAGCTCCATCACTTCCGCGCGGCTGCGCTTGCCGTTGTCGGCGGCGTTGAAGTGGTTGCCGATGCGCACCGAGACGGCGAGCAGGCAGCGGATCTCGACCTCGTCCTCGTCGGGGCAGAAGGAGGAGAACAGGGAACGCAGGTAGTCCATACGGCGGTTGTCGACGCGGCGCAGGCGCTCGGCGACGGCCGCGTCGCGGCGGGCCCAGTCGCGGATCGCCATATCGGCGGTGGTGCCCCGCACCGGCCCGTCGGTGGTGGCGGCGACGATGGCGAACAGCCGCTCCAGTCTGGCCCTGGCGTCTCCCCCGCCGCTCTCAACCTCCTCGATCACGCTCTCGGCGACCTCGTACTCCCAGGTGTCGAGCATTTCGGTGAGCAACGCGCCCCGGTTGCGGAAGTACCCGTAGAAGCCACCCTTGCTGACGCCGAGTGCCTGCGCCAATGCCTCGATCCGGACGGCTTCGGGACCGCCTGCGACCAGTGCCCGCAAGCCTTCCTCGATCCACTTGCCGCGTGGCGTGCGGGTCGCGCCCATGGTGTGTGCCTCCTCACGTCCCTCCCGAGTATACGGGTGCGTATAGATGGGTCTACGCTCGACATATACGCAACCGTATAGATAGGGGCCTGCTCATGCGACTTCCCCGAACCGCCCACACCGGCCGCCCCTGGCGGATCCACGAGATCGCCGACGACTTCACGGTCGAGGACGTGTGGGCACTGCCCACCCCCGGCGGACCCGACGACCTTGTGTGGCTGGTGCGCCAGACCGCCGAAGGAATCAGGAGCGGGGTGAACGGAGAGGGTCCCGTCTCCCGCGCGCTCTTCGCCGTCCGCTGGAAGCTCGGAGCACTGCTCGGCTGGGACAAGCCCGATACCGGCATCAGCACCCGGCTGCCTTCCCTGCGCGACCGGTTGCCCGCGGACCTTCGCGAGGGCCCCCAGGGTCCCGACCTCGGCTCGTCCCCGTTCAGCTCCCTCTATCAGAGGGACGACGAGTGGGCCGCCGAGATGGGCAACAAGACCGTGCACGCGGTGATGCACATCGGCTGGGTCCCGGACGGGTCCGGCGGCTACCACGGCCAGATGGCCGTCCTGGTGAAGCCGAACGGGCTGCTCGGCACCCTCTACATGGCCGCCATCAAGCCCTTCCGGTACATCGGGGTGTACCCGGCGCTGATGCGCTCCATCGGCCGCGAGTGGCAGGCGAACGCCGCCGGGCGGAGCGTGCGCTGACCGGCTCCGTCCTCAGCCAACGCGCAGTGCATCTCGGGCAGGTGGTTCACGAACGCAGCCAGAGCCGGATTGCCGCGACGGTGACGGTGCCGTGGAAGATGTAGGCCCGCAGCGGGCCTCCTGCTCAGGCTCGAGGGCGTTGCTCGCGTATCTGCGGACTGAGCCACGCCGACGCTCGACAAGTCGGTGGCCCGCTGGGAAGCCCCCTGAAAGTGTGAGTCCATGACGTCACAACTGCCGTTCGGGGACGGGCTGCGCGCCGACCTGGGGGTGCCCGGAGAGGCTCACAGGCTGAGCAGCAGTCCGCGCTCTCGTGTCTGGCGGGTCGAGCTGGACGGCGTACCGGCGGTCGTCAAGCAGATGGTCGACGGGCCCGGTGCGGCCGGGCGATACGAGCGTGAGGTGACCGCGCTGGGGCTGGCCGCGCGGGCGGAGCCGGCCGTGGTTCCCGCGGTTCTGGGCACCGATCCGGATGCCCGCGTCGTCGTCCTGGAGCATGTGGAGTCGCGTCGGCCCTCCCCCGACTGGATCGTCGAGTACGCCGCGACCCTGGCACGATTGCACGCCGTCGGAACCTCGGCGGACGCGGGGCTGCTACCTGCCTGGTCCGGTCCCGCCGAGGCCGATGTCCACTCCTTCCTCAACCTGGCCGAGACGCTGGAGGTTGTCCTTCCGCGCGGCGCGACCGCCGAGCTGGACGACCTCGTGGACCGTCTCGCCCAGGCCCCCGGGCACGCGCTGTTGCACGGTGACCCGTGCCCCGGCAACGACCTGCACACCGACGACGGCGTCAGGTTCATCGACTTCGAACAGGCCTCGCTGGGCAGCGGCCTGGTCGAACTCGCCTATCTGCGCATCGGATTCCCCACCTGCTGGTGCGCCACGACGGCGGCCCAGCCGCTGCTGGGACGCGCCGAGGCGGCCTACCGCACCACCTGGGCGGCAGCGACCGGCATGCCCCTGGACGGCGACCTCACCGACATGTGCGCGGGCTGGCTGCTGCGAGGCGACGCACTGGTGCAGCGGGCCGACCGCGAGACGCGCGACCACCTGGCGCGTCTGCCGGACCGCGACTGGGCATGGGGCACCGCGACAGCCCGGCAACGACTGCTCCACCGCCTCTCTGTCGTCGCACAGCTGACCGCGGACCGCGGCGACCTCCAGGGCGTGAACCGCCTGTGCGCGGATCTGCGCGACCGTGTGCTGACGCGCTGGCCGAAGCTCAAGCCGCTCCCGGCCGAGCGCCCCTAGCGCCGCCCCACCTGCCGCGCAACGGCGCCGACCCTGAGGTCAGCCCTCGTGGTCGTACACCGTGACCCCGATCCCCCGTGCCGTCAGGCGGGCGGCTATCAGCGGCTCGATCCGGGACCACTTGCCGCCCGCGAGCCCGCAGCCTATGCGGGGCATATGGACGGACGCACCCAGCTCCAGGGCCTTGTCGCCCACGGCGGCCAGGGCCGCGTCGATCGCCTCGTAGCGCACCGGCACCCCCTTGCTACCGGTCCGCATGCCCCGCTGGCCGACCATGTTGGCGACCCACAGATACGGGCCGACCTGCACACACTGCGTGGCCCCCAGCGCGAAGCCGTTGCCCGCGCGCTCGCGGTGCCAGCGGCGGTAGGCAGCTTCCGGTTCGGGCCAGCGGCGCGACAGGGCGAGGACGAAGCCCTTGCCCCAGCCGCCCAGGTCGTTGCAGACATGCGCGATCAGCTTGACGCCTTTGCCGTGCGGCGCGGTGGCGTCCCCCCGGACATATCTGATCTCGGACATGGCACAACCGTACGATCAACCACTGACAATGGATCTTTGGCACCCTCCCGCTACTTTCACAACAATGGTGAGACAGCAATACTGTTGTACCGGGCTCCAGGAGAGGGAGGACCATGGCGACCGAGACCGAGGAGCCGACGTTCACCGTCGACGAACTGGCCGCGCGCGCCGGGGTCACCGTACGCACCATCCGGTTCTACAGCACGCGCGGGCTGCTCCCGCCACCCGTGATCGGGGCGCGCAGAGTGGGGCACTACGGCCCGGACCATCTGTCCCGCCTCGCTCTCATCGAGGAGCTGCAGCACCAGGGCATGACGCTCGCCGCCATCGAGCGCTATCTGGAGCAACTGCCCCCGGACCTCAGCGCGCAGGATCTGGCGATCCACCGTGCCCTGGTCGCCTCGTGGGCCCCCGAGTCGGCCGAACAGGTCACCCGGCAGGAGCTGGAGCGCCGGGCCGGACGGCCACTGTCGGACCAGGACGTCGACCGGCTGGCGGCCATGGGCGTACTGGACCGCCGTCCCGGTGCCCCGGACGCGTTCCGTCTGGACGGCGGTCTGCTGCGGCTCGGGGTGGAGCTGCTGGACGTACCCATCGCGCACGAGACGATCCTCGCCTCCCGCACGGTCCTGCTGGAGCACGCCCGGGCGGCGGCGCACGACCTGACGCGGCTGTTCCGGGACGAGGTCTGGGGCCCGTACCGGGAGCGAGAGTCGGACCCGGACCATGTGGCGGCAATGAAGTCGCTGTCGGCGCATATGCAGCCGATGGTGATCCAGGCACTGGTGACCGCGTTCCAGCGCTCGCTGCGGGAAGAGCTGCGGGTCGCGTTCAGCACGCAAACGCAGGCGGAAGCGGGCTAGAAGACTGAGGCCAGATCTCGACGGTGGGGTAGGTCTCGGTGTAACCGGCGCCGTCGGCTCCGTAGTAGGAGCAGGTCCGTGCGTTCAGGTCGACGTCGTACCAGATGACACCGGCCTTCCAGCAGCCTTGGACGAACTCCGGGAATGCGGTCTCCCCGGCCTGGTCACTGCGGAGCGCCGCGACGAGGGCTTCGCGGTTGAAGGGCGCGACGTCGACCATGCCGGTACACAGCGGCTCGCCCTGGACGGCGACGGGTCCGGCGTCGGTGAGGTAGAGCATGGCATTGGAGGGAACTGCCATCCGGCAGCGGCTGACGCCGGCCTGGCGAAGCGTCTCGGCGAGGTAGGGGAAACCGCCGGCCTTCGGCCGGACAGCGGACGCCCGCTCCAAGGCTGCCCGCAGGATCACGGTGGCGCTGCTCATCGTCTTCTCCGAATGCTGGGTGTTCGGGGCGGGAACCCGCCGCGGTAGGATGACAACAGATTTCCAGGCTGTCATCATGTTGTCAATTAGAGGAGAGTGTGACGTGCCGGAAGAGCTGGCCCTCCTGGTCGCAGACGTGTTCGAGGCTGCCGGCCTGCTTCGCAAGATGGGAGAGGAAATTGCGGCGACCGAGGGGCAGACCCAGGCCCGCTGGCAGCTGCTCAGCGCGGTCTCCGAGGAGCCGCTGACCGTCGCACGGGCAGCCCGCCGCCTCGGGATCGCCCGTCAAGGAGTCCAGCGTGTCGCCAACGATCTCGTCCGCGAGGACTTGGCTGACTTCCGGCCCAACCCGGACCACCGCGGGTCACCGCTCCTGGCCCTCACCCCGCTCGGACGTGCCACGCTCCAGAGAATTACCACGCGCGCGAGCACGGCCCATCGGGCACTGACCGCAGACATCGCCTCAGCCGACATCGCTGCTGCCCGCAGCCTGCTGCACCGCCTGATCGGCCAAGTGCACCGCTACGAAGAACACGACGCGAGGGGGCTCCGCCGACCGGACAGCCCGACGACCTAGACGATCAGCCCTCTGTGGTCAGTGGTCGAATGCGACCAGCGACCGCGCAGTCGGTGCGCCGATCGCCTTCTTGACCAGTGGCAACGCGGCCCGCGGGCCCGTAGCCGCTTGTTGTAGCCGGACCGCTGGGGCAGGTAGGGGGAGCATCGAGGCCAGGTGTGCGTGCGCGTAGCGCAGCCGGCGCGCCTCGGAGGCGAAGCCGAGCAGTGCCTGCCGCGACCGCCAGGCAGACGAGCTCGGAGTCCGTCAACCGGGGTGGCCTGCCCATCCACCGGTCCGACCCCAGGCCGTCGTCGATCTTCACGTACAAGGCGGTCAGCAGGGTGTCCGGGTCATTCTTCACTGGGCGATCTTGGACACCCTGCTTGCCGGCCCCGGACGCGGAGTTGGACAGGATACCTATTCCTGGTGTGCGGTGCTCTGTTGTGCAGTGTGCCGTTCGTAGAAGACGTTGCGTTCCAGGGGACGCCGGCCTGGATGGCGCCGTTCCTCCGCCGGGTAGCCGACGGACACGAGCAGTGCGATGGCCAGGTCGTCGCGGTCGTCGATCCCGATCACCTTCTTCACCTTGTCCTCGTCCCAGCCGTTCATCGGCGACGTTGCCAGGCCCGTCTCGGTCGCGGCGAGCATCACGAACGAGGCCGCGATCATTGCGTCCTTGACCGCGTACTCGCGGAGCAGGCCGCGCTTGTCGAGGTCTTCCTGGAACGTTGTTGATGCCGCGGAGAACATGGCGATGAAGTCGTCGTTCCATGCTCCGTCGCGCCGGGCCCGCTCGTAGATGTCGCTGTGGTCGTCACGCCAGGACTGCGGCTCCGCGACGAAGACCAGCACGACGGGGGCTTCCTGCGGCTGCGGCTGTCCTCCGGTGGCCCGGGCGAGCCTTTCGCGGCCCTCGTCACTGGCGACCACGACGATCGACCGGTCTTGCAGATTCCAGCTGGTAGGCGCTTCGACGGCGAGTTCGAGCAACGATGCGAGGACGGCTTCCGGGATCGGATCGGGCTGATAGTGGCGCACGGTGCGGCGCGTGCGGATCGCGTCCGCGACAGAGAGCATGTGATTCGTCATGACACTCACTATTGGAGAGGGACTCTCCATAGGGAAGAGGGCACCTTTTGGTGCGCTACTCTCCCGGTATGAAGACCGTGGTGGAATCCTCCGGACTACCGGCCGACGCCTACTCCGCGAAGTGCCCGACGCGCCAGGTCCTCGACCACATCGCCGGCAAGTGGACGATCCTGGTCGTCGACGCCCTCCTCGAAGGCACCATGCGCTACACCGACTTGAGCCGACGGATCGAGGGCGTCTCGCAGAAGATGCTCACCCAGACACTGCGCAGCCTCGAAGCCGACGGCTTCATCACCCGCACGGTGCACCCGACCATCCCGCCCCGGGTCGAGTACGCCCTGACCAAGCTCGGCCAGAGCCTTGCTGAACCCATCACCGCGCTCCGGCAATGGACGGAAGCCCACATCAACGAGATCGAAGGGGCCCGGGCCGGGGTCACCGCCGAAACCCCAGCCCGGTGATCTGCTGCTCCGAATGCAGGAGGCAGTGACACTCGCGGGGAGCCGTCACGTCGGTGACTCCCCGCCCGGACACAGGACTTGATCGTGTAGTGCCGCATCAGGCAACGTTCGCCCTGTTCACGACCTCGCGGAGGCGTTCGTCGCCGGCGTGCTTGTTCCGCCAGATGATGTAGCGGCGAGCGGCGTTCCGCTGGCGAGGAGGAGGCCGCAGACCTGACGAGCCGTCTCTGGCTGCTTCACGTCGAGGTGCACATCCTCTGCACTCAACCGGTGGCCGACGCCGTCCATGCCCTCACCGAGCGACTTACCGAGGCTGTGTGGCAGCCCGTTGGCGAGGCCGTTCACCTGTACCTTTCGGCAGCCCGATTCGCCGCCGTGTCAGCCGCACACACCGAACCCGGTGTTCCGACCATGCAGGTTGTAGCCAGCTCTACCGCAGGCGCGTGACTTTCATCGACGCAACACATCGGTGCCGCCAGGCGCAGCACTGCGGCTCCTTCAAGCCGTCGAAGACGTATCCCCGCCTGCGGGCTCGACGACCTGGTCGACGAACTGGGACGCGGCGGCGGGCAACGCGTGGTCGAGCGCGGTGGGACCACACTTGCACGCGCTGCCGTGAGGCTCCCGCGGCTGGACGACCCGGTCCGGGCCGCTGAAACTACGTAGTCGATTACGTAGTTCCCCTGAAGCCTCCAGGAGGTGCGGGGAGGAGACTCACGCGACGGACGACGACGGGGGCTTCGATGACGGCCGGGTTTTCGGACGACTGGTGGGTGCTGCTGCTCGTCCCGGTGGCGCTGTGGGTGCCGTTCGGGCCCTTCATCATGGGCACCCTGGGGGTGTGGTGCGCCCGTAGACCCGACTGGCGGCCACGGTTGTGGTCGGTGCTGGTGCCGCTGGAGCCGGTGGGGTTTCCGGTCACCCACACGATGCTGCCCCTGGGCGACTTGGACGATCCGATCCAGAGGGACGACTTCCTTGGCGTGCTCTACGTTTTGGTCCTGGGCACAACGGCGCTGCCCTGGCTGTTCGGCTACGGCATCACGCGCGTGACGCACACCCTGCGCGCCCGCCGAGGTCGGGTCTGATGGCGACGCAGGACGGGGAGTCCGCCACCACGAGCGACCGAACCTCTCTGGTGTTTCGCGGCATCACCGCCTATTTCGCCCTGTCGCTGGCCATCGCTGGGCTGTACGTGGCGTGGCTGTTCGGCGCGAAGGTCCTCGCCGGTGCCGGGTGGGTCGGCACCCCGGGCCGGCTCGCGGTCGAGCGGTGCGTGGACCACGAGTCGACCTCGTCCGACGGTGACGTCGTCCGGACGTACTGGTGCTCCGGCACCTTCCGTCCGGACGACGGCGGACCGGAGATCGAGCACGTCACGCTCAAGGGCGGCCGCGGTGACGCGTACGTGCCGCCGCGGCCGGGAAGCTGGTGCTACGGCAACTCGCCGGACCGTCCCTGGTGGTGCAAGGGTGACCAGCCGACCTCGGTTGCGGTGCGCTATCTCGGCGACGAGGCGTGGATGTTCGGCAACGGCCTGCTCGTGCCGGGTCCCGTGGCGCTCCTCGGCCTGTGCGGCTTCGGGCTGGGGCTGCTGCTGACCCTCCAGCAGACGGTGTGGCCGGCCCCCGAACGGCGCCCGCGGTGGCTGCGGCGCCGCATCTACAGCATCTGCGTGGTCGGAACCCTCAGTTGGGTAGTGCTACTGGCCGCCCTGGCGTTCGACGTCAACGGCTGACAACAGGTCCGCGCCCAACCGTGCCCAAGCACCCGTACGACGACGACCTGCTGTACGCGGTGGTCACGTGTGGAGGGACGTCCACGAACTCGCCCGTGCACGTCCCTGAAGGACCTGGTTGGCCCACGCGGGACGGCCAACCTCCGGCCAGGAAGGCCATCCGAGGGGCGGAGTGGCTCCCTTCTCCGAGGTCGTGGCACCGTGCCACGTTGCGTACCGACCGGTCTTGAAAACCGTGGGCCGGTGCGCCGCGTACCGCGCCCGTGCCCATGCGGCGGTGTAGGTGAACGGGCCCGGCACGGCAGGAGGACGGGCCCACACGGTGGTGGACCCGTCCGTCCCGGCGAATACTGGAGCGGTCAGGCGTCGGTGAAGACCTCGCCCCGCTCGGCCTTCTCGAGCAGCAGCGCCGGCGGCTGGAACCGGTCGCCGTAGCGCTCGGCCAGCTCACGGGCGCGCGCCACGAAACCGGGCAGCCCGCCCTCGTAGCCGTTGATGTACTGCAGAACTCCCCCCGTCCAGGCGGGGAATCCGATGCCCATGATGGAGCCGATGTTGGCGTCGGCCACCGATGTGAGCACGTTCTCCTCCAGGCAGCGGACGGTGTCCAGCGCCTCGGAGAAGAGCATCCGCTCCTTCATGTCCTCGAAGGGGACGTCCACGCCGGCCTTGCCGAAGTGATCGCGCAGTCCCTGCCAGAGACCGGCCCGCTTGCCGTCCGCGTCGTAGTCGTAGAAGCCGCTGCCGCCGCTGCGGCCGGTGCGGCCGAAGGCGTCGACCATCTTGTCGATCACCGCGTCCGCGGGGTGGGCGACCCAGGTACCGCCCTGCTCCTCGACCGCGCGCCGGGTCTCGTTGCGGATCTTGCGCGGCAGGGTGAGGGTCAGCTCGTCCATCAGCGAGAGCACCTTGGCCGGGTAGCCGGCCTGGGCCGCGGCCTGCTCGACGGAGACGGGGTCGACGCCCTCGCCGACCATCGCCACGCCCTCGTTGATGAACTGGCCGATGACCCGTGAGGTGAAGAAGCCACGGGAGTCGTTGACGACGATCGGCGTCTTGTTGATCTGCCGGACCAGGTCGAAGGCGCGGGCCAGCGCCTCGTCACCGGTGCGCTCGCCCTTGATGATCTCCACCAGAGGCATCTTGTCGACGGGCGAGAAGAAGTGCAGGCCGACGAAGTCGGCGGGCCGCTCCACGCCCTCGGCGAGGACCGTGATGGGCAGCGTCGAGGTGTTGGAGCAGAGCAGCGCGTCCGGCTCGACGACCGCCTCGATCTCCTGGAACACCTTGTGCTTGAGGGCGGTGTCCTCGAAGACCGCCTCGATCACGGCGTCGCAGCCCGCGACGTCCGCCGGGTCGGCGGTCGGCGTGATACGGGCCAGGAGCGCATCGCGCTTGGCCTCGGTGGTACGGCCACGGGAGAGCGCCTTGTCGAGCAGCTTCTCGGAGTACGCCTTCCCCTTGGCGGCCGCCTCGGCGGTGACGTCCTTGAGGACGACCTCGATGCCGGCGCGGGCGCAGGAGTACGCGATGCCCGCGCCCATCATTCCGGCGCCGAGTACGGCGACCTTGCGGACGGGCCGGGGCTCGATGCCCTTGGGCCGGCTGGCACCGGAGTTGACGGCCTGCAGGTCGAAGAAGAACGCCTGGATCATGTTCTTGGCGATCCGACCCGTGACCAGCTCGGTGAAGTACCGGGCCTCGATGACCTGCGCGGTCTCGAAGTCGACCTGGGAGCCCTCGACGGCGGCCGCGAGGATGTTGCGCGGCGCCGGGTAGGGCGCGCCCGCGGTCTGCTTCTTCAGGTTCGCGGGGAACGCGGGCAGGTTGGCGGCGAACTTCGGGTTCGACGGCGTGCCGCCGGGGATCTTGTAGCCCTTGACGTCCCAGGGCTGCTGCGAGACCGGGTTGGCGTCGATGAAGGCGCGGGCCTTGGCCAGCATCTCCTCGTTCGTCGCGGCCACTTCGTGGACCAGGCCGTTGTCCAGGGCCCGCTGCGGCGTGTACTGGGTGCCCTGGAGCAGCACCTTGAGCAGGGCGTCGGCGATGCCCATCAGCCGTACGGTACGGGTGACACCGCCGCCGGCCGGGAGCAGGCCCAGGGTGACCTCGGGCAGGCCGATCTTGGATCCTGGCGCGTCGAGGGCGATGCGGTGGTGACAGGCCAGCGCGATCTCGTAACCGCCGCCCAGCGCCGCGCCGTTGATGGCGGCGACGACGGGCTTGCCGAGGGTCTCGATACGGCGCAGGGCCCGCTTGATGCCCATACCGGCCTCGAAGGCGTCCTGGGCGTCCTCGGGACCGGCCTTGATCATCTCCTTGAGGTCGCCGCCCGCGAAGAAGGTCTTCTTGGCGGAGGTGAAGATGATGCCGCGGATCGACTCCTGCTCGGCCTCGGCGCGGTCGGCGATCGCGGTGATGGAGGCCTTGAAAGCCTCGTTCATCGTGTTGGCGGACTGGTTGGGGTCGTCGAGGACGAGCGTGACGATGCCGGTCTCGTCCTGTTCCCAGCGGATGGTGGTGGACTCACTCATGGTTGTGGTTACTCCGTAAGGGACCGAAAGGACGGGGGTCAGAGACGCTCGATGACGGTGGCGATGCCCATGCCGCCGCCGACGCACAGGGTGGCCAGGCCGTAGCGCTTGTCCTGGCGTTCCAGTTCGTCGATGAGGGTGCCGAGGATCATGGCGCCGGTGGCGCCGAGGGGGTGGCCCAGGGCGATCGCGCCGCCATTGACGTTGATCTTGTCGAGCGAGAGGCCCATGTCGTCGGCGAAACGCAGTACGACGCCGGCGAACGCCTCGTTGATCTCGACCAGGTCGATGTCGTCGATGCTCAGCCCTGCCTTGCCGAGCGCCTTGCGGGTGGCGGGCGCGGGGCCGGTGAGCATGATGGTCGGCTCGGATCCGGAGACGGCCGCCGAGATGATCCGGGCGCGCGGGGTGAGCCCGTAGCGCTCGCCGACCGCCTTGTTGCCGATGGCGACGAGGGCGGCGCCGTCCACGATGCCGCTGGAGTTGCCGGCGTGGTGCACGTGGTCGATCTTCTCGACCCAGTGGTACTTCTGCAGAGCGACGGCGTCGAAGCCGCCGAGGTCGCCGATACCGGCGAAGGAGGGCTTGAGCGCGGCGAGGGAGTCCGCGGTGGTGCCGGGGCGCATGTGCTCGTCGTGGTCGAGGACCACCAGGCCGTTGCGGTCGCGCACCGGGACGACCGAGCGGTCGAAGCGGCCGTCCTTCCAGGCGGCGGCGGCCCGTTCCTGGGACAGCGCGGCGAACTCGTCGACGTCACGGCGTGAGTAGCCGCCGAGGGTGGCGATGAGGTCGGCGCCGATGCCCTGCGGTACGAAACCGGTGTCGTGGTTGGTCATGGGGTCGGCGAACCAGGCGCCGCCGTCGGAGGCCATCGGCACCCGGGACATCGACTCGACGCCGCCGGCCAGCACCAGGTCCTCCCAGCCGGAACGGACCTTCATGGCGGCCATGTTGACAGCCTCGAGGCCCGAGGCACAGAAGCGGTTCTCCTGTACGCCGGCGACGGTGTCGGGCAGCCCGGCGGCGATGGCCGCGATCCGGGCGATGTCGGAGCCCTGGTCGCCGACCGGGCCGACGACGCCGAGCACGATGTCGTCGATCGCGGCCGGGTCCAGAGAGGGGAAGCGGTCCTTGATCTCATGGATCAGTCCGACGACGAGGTCGATCGGCTTGGTGCCGTGCAGGGCGCCGTTGGCCTTGCCGCGGCCGCGCGGCGTGCGGATCGCGTCGTACACATACGCTTCGGTGCTCACTGTCAGGAGCCTTTCGGTGAGGGGTCGGCCGAGCAGGTCCCGGAGGCCGCCCGGGCGGGGTGCGATGAGGGTCAGCCGAGCAGGGAACGACCGATGATCTCCTTCATGATCTCGGTCGTGCCGCCGTAGATGGTCTGGATTCGTCCGTCCGTGAATGCCTTGGCGACGCGGTATTCGCTCATATAGCCGTAGCCGCCGTGGAGCTGGAGACAGCGGTCGGCGACGCGCTTTTGCAGCTCGGTGGCCCACCACTTGGCCATCGAGGCATGGACGGCGTCGAGCCCGCCGGCGCAGTGCTCCTCGATGCACCGGTCGAGGAAGGAGCGGGTGACGGCGCATTCGGTGGCCATCTCCGCGATCTCGAAGCGGATGTGCTGAAGCTTCGCGAGCGGCCGCCCGAACGCCTCGCGCTCCTTGACGTACTCGGTGGTGATCTCCAGCAGATGTTCGGCGGCGGCGATCCCGGCCACGGCTATGGCCATGCGCTCCTGCGCAAGATTGGTCATCAGATGGAGGAAGGCGCCGTTGAGCTCGCCGAGCAGATTCTCCTTGGGGACGCGTACGTCGCTGAAGAACAGCTCGGCGGTGTCCTGGGACTTCTGGCCGATCTTGTCGAGGTTGCGGCCGCGCTCGAAGCCCTCGGTTCCGCGCTCGACGGCCAGCAGCGACAGACCGTGCGCGCCGCCCTCGGGCGTGGTCTTCGCGACGACGATCACGAGGTCGGCGAGGATGCCGTTGGAGATGAAGGTCTTGGAGCCGTTCAGGACCCAGTGGTCGCCCCGGTCCTCGGCGCTCGTGCGGATGCCCTGGAGGTCGGAGCCCACGCCGGGTTCGGTCATCGCGATGGCGGTGATGATCTCGCCGCTGCAGAACCCGGGCAGCCAGCGCCGCTTCTGCTCGTCGGTGGCGAGCGAGGTGAGGTACGGGCCGATGATGTCGTTGTGGAGTCCGACGGCGAGGCCCGGTGCGCCCGCCCGGGTGAACTCCTCGTGGAGCACGGCGGCGTACCGGAAGTCGTCGTTCCCCCCGCCCCCGTACTCCTCCGGCACCGCGAGACCCAGCAGCCCCTGCCGACCCGCCGCCAGCCATGCCTCCCGGCTGACGATGCCGTCCTTCTCCCACTGCTCGTAGTGCGGCTGCACCTCCTTGGTGAGAAAGGTGCGCACGGTGTCGCGGAAGGCGTCGTGCTCGGCGGTGAAGATCTGGCGCTTCAACATTCCTCCTGGGGCCGGATGCTGGACACGTCCCAGTCGCGGGCCACCTCCGCGGTGTCGGCGCCGGGCTGGGCGGGCGGGCGCAGCACCGCCCCCGGTGTCGCGGAGAAGCGGGGTGCGGGTGCGGGCTGGGTGATGCCGCCGTGATCGACGAAGGTGCCGCGGGCGGCGAGATGCGGATGGGCGGGGGCTTCGCGCAGCGAGAGCACGGGTGCGACGCAGGCGTCGGAGCCCTCGAACACGGCCGTCCACTGAGCACGGGTACGCGTCCTGAACCGGGCGGCCACCGCGTCGCGCAGCTCGCCCCACCGGTCGAAGTCCTTACGTGCCGGGACCTCGCCCTCGATCCCGAGCAGTTCGATGAACGTGTTGTAGAACTGCTGCTCCAGCGCCCCGACCGCCATGTACTGTCCGTCGGCGGTCTCGTAGTTCCCGTAGAAGGGGCAGCCGCCGTCGAGCAGGTTCGCGCCGCGCCGGTCCTGCCAACCGCCCGCCGCCATCATGCCGTGGATCATCGTGGCCAGATGCGCCGCGCCGTCGACGATGGCCGCGTCCACGACCTGGCCGGTGCCCCCCGGGGTGTGGACGTGCTGGAGCGCGGCCAGCACTCCGATGACGAGATAGAGCGAGCCGCCCGCGTAGTCGCCGACGAGGTTGGCCGGGACGGTCGGGGGCTCGTCGGGCTTGCCGATCATGCCGAGCGTGCCGGTGACGGCGATGTACGCGATGTCGTGGCCGGCGCGCTGGGCGAGCGGCCCGTCCTGGCCCCAGCCGGTCATCCGCCCGTAGACGAGCCGCGGATTGCGGGCAAGGCACTCGTCGGGTCCGACGCCGAGCCGCTCGGCGACGCCGGGGCGGTAGCCCTCGATCAGTACGTCGGCACGCTCGACCAGGTCGAGCACCTGGCCCGGGCCCTGCTCGGACTTGAGGTCGATGAGCACCGAACGCTTGTTGCGGTTGGTGAGGTCGTACGCCGGGTCGATGGCGAGTCCCGCGCCGCCGGGGCGGTCGACGCGTACGACGTCGGCGCCGAGGTCGGCGAGGAGCATCGCGGCGAACGGGCCGGGCCCGATGCCGGCCAGCTCCACCACACGCACCCCGGCCAACGGACCGTTTCCTGACGCTGTCATCCAGCCCCCAGCGATGTGACACTGCTGATGTAACACCAATGATGGTAAGAACGCGTTCCACTGTGCACAAGGCCTTCGGCCGAGCGAGCGCTTAGCTCTTTCACGCCCGCCAGGTTACTGATGGGAAACGCATCTTCTGCGGGACCGCCGCGCGCGCTAGCCTCAGCCACCGACATCGGCGTGGGTAACGGCGGAGGGGCCATTGAACAGCCAGAACGGGACCGGTCGCGCACAGCGCCCGTACGACATCGTGCTCTTCGGGGCGACGGGGTTCGTGGGAGTGCTGACCGCCGAGTACCTCGCGCGTCACGCACCGGAGGGCTGCCGCTGGGCGGTCGCGGGGCGCAACCGGGTGAAGCTGGAGCAGCTGCGTGAGCGGTTGTCCGTGCTGAATCCCCGCTGCGCGCAGCTGCCGCTGATCGTGGCGGACGCGGACGATCACGAGGCACTGCGGGAGCTCGCCGAGTCCACCCATGTGGTCGCGACGACGGTCGGCCCCTACGTCTGGTACGGCGAGGGCCTGGTCTCCGCGTGCGCCGAGGCGGGCACGGACTACACCGACCTGACGGGCGAGCCCGAGTTCGTGGACCTGATGTTCGTACGGCATGACGCGCGGGCCCGGGAAACCGGTGCGCGCATCGTCCATGCGTGCGGCTTCGACTCCGTGCCGCACGATCTGGGCGTGTACTTCACCGTGCGGCAACTGCCCGAGGACGTGCCCGTGACCATCGACGGATTCGTCCGGTCCAACGCCATGTTCTCCGGCGGCACCATGGCCTCCGCGCTCACCGCCATGGGCCGCGGCCGCCAGTCGCTGCGCGCGGCGCACGAGCGCCGGCTGCACGAGCCACGCCTGGTCGGCCGCCGGGCACGGGCACCGCTCGGCGCGCCGCGCTTCAGCCGGGAGATCGGTGCATGGGCGCTGCCGCTGCCGACCATCGACGGGCAGATAGTCGCGCGTTCGGCACGTGTCCTGCAGCGCTACGGGCCCGATTTCCGTTACCGCCACTACGCGGCGGTGAAAACGCTGCCGATGGCGCTCGGGGGGCCGGCTGCGGTGGGCGCGGGCGTCGCGCTCGCCCAGATTCCGGCCGCCCGGCGGTGGCTGATGGACCGTTACGAGCCGGGCGACGGCCCGAGCCACAAACGCCGCGCGCAGAGCTGGTTCACGGTCCGGTTCGTGGGCGAGGGCGGCGGCCGCCGGGTCTTCACGGAGGTCGCGGGCGGCGATCCGGGCTACGACGAGACGGCAAAGATGCTGGCCGAGTCGGCAATGTGTCTGGCCTTCGACGATCTGCCGAAGACCTCTGGCCAGGTGACGACGGCGGTGGCAATGGGCGACGCACTGCTGGAGCGGCTTCGCACGGCGGACATCACGTTCCGGGTGGCGAGCTCGCGCTAGGGGCGTCTCGTCGGCACGCTCCGTGCGACGCCCGGAACCGCCGCCGGACCGGCCTCAGGCCGCCGTGGCCTCGCGCAGGGCACGGCGGCACAGGGCGTCCGCGCGGCGGGTGGTCTCCGGGATGCGGTAGTCGGGGGCCAGGTGCAGGGTGTGGGCGCAGGCATTCGCCAGGGTGATGCGGTGACCGGCGGAGACGAAGACCGGTTTCACGCCGTTCCTGGTGCGCAGCGCCCTGCCGACCTCTTCGGCGTCGTCGGCCAGCAGCGGGGCGAAGTCACCGCGCCGGTCACCGAGTTCGCCGTAGGTGAAGACGAAAGGGTTCTTCGCGACGCCGATGGTCGGCAGATCCGTCAGCACACCGAGATGGCTGGCGAGCCCGAAGCGCCGCGGGTGCGCACGGCCGTAGCCGTCGCAGACGACGAGTCCCGGTCCGGCCGTGAGCGCGTCCAGTGCGGCCAGGACGGTCGGGATCTCCCGGAAGGCGAGCAGCCCGGGAACGTAAGGGAAGCTGACGCGGCCGATCGCGGTGGCCTCGTCGACGACGGTGAGCGTCGCCGCGTCCAGTACGACGGCCGCGGCGGCGACCAGGTCGCGCTCGTCGTCGTACGCGACATCGACCCCGGTCACCAGCCCGGTGCCGGGCGGCGGCCCCGGCTCGCCCAGGACGACGCGCGTACGCAGTTCGTCCTGGACCGCGCGGGCGGCCTCTTCGCTCCGGGGCCAGTCGGCGGGCGCTTCCACGATCTTCATGATGCGCCCACCCTACGACCCGACGGGTAGCCTCGAGATCATGTTCGTACTCGAATTGACCTACACCGCGCCCGTCGAGCAGGTCGACGAGCTGCTCGAGGCCCACGTGGAGTGGCTGGACGCCCTGTACGAGGAGGGCGTGTTCATCGCCTCCGGCCGTAAGAACCCCCGTGACGGCGGGGTGATCCTCGCCGTCGGGGACGACCGCGCGCGGATCGAGAAGATCGCGGCGGCCGACCCCTTCGTCATCGGCGAGGTGTGCAGGTACCGGATCACGGAGTTCATCGCGACCAAGACCGCACCCGAACTCGCCCGTTTCCGACAGCAGTTGCCGTCCTGACGCCCGCGGCTGCGGTCGCGCCGTCAGAACTCCAGACGAGCGACGCGCCCCTTCTCGCCCGACGCCCAGCATCCGAAGTCGGCAGTGCAGTCGACCGTGTCGAACGAGCCGGTGTCGACGGTGCGCCAGGTGCGCCCGCCGTCCACGGTCACATCGGTGCCGGTCGGGCCGACGGCGAGTGCGACGGAGCGGCTGTGGGGCAGCCAGGCCACGCCCGAGCGGTATGCGGGCGGCGGCGTCTTCGACTGCCGCCAGCTGCGGCCGCCGTCCCCGCTGACGGCTGCCGCCTGCGGGGATGCCTGGTCGGGGCGGTAGTCGCCGCCGACCGCGATGCCGTGGGTGCGGTCGCGGAACGCGAGGGCGAAGACACCGCGCGCCGGATCCCCGGCGGGGATGGAGGACTCGGCGACCGTCCAATGCAGACCGCGGTCGGCGGAATGCAGCACCCGTGCGGTCGAACCGCCGCCGGTCGCCAGCCAGACGTCCTTGGGCCCTGAGGCGACCAGACACTGGCCGCTCGCGGCGAAGCCCGCCTCGCCCGGTAGTGCCGCCGGCATCCCGTCGTCCGCCAGCACCTTCCACGACCTGCCGCCGTCACCGGTCGACAGGATCCGGTACTTGCCGTCCACCGGGTCGCTCATGGCCAGCCCGTGCCGGCTGTCGAAGAAGGTGATGCAGTCGTAGAAGGCGCGGGGATCGGCGTTGCGGAAGGACTCGGTCCAGGTTGCCCCGCCGTCGTCGGTACGCAGGACCCGGGACGCCTCCCCCTCTCCGATGGCCAGCACCACCGCGCGTCGGCTGTCGAACGCCTCGATGTCACGGAACTCCAGCTCCGCCGCACCCGGCGGTGACACGTCGAGCCACGTGCGACCGCCGTCCGCCGTGCGCAGCACCGTGCCCTTCGATCCTGCCACCCAGGCGACCTTCCGGCTGACGGGCGCCAGCCCGCGAAAGCGCGCATCGGTCCCGGTGTCCTTCAGGCTCCAGGCCAGGGCCGTGTCCTGCCCCGTCATCGGGTGTCCTGCCTGCGCGGCCTGCGCCGGCGCCGCCAGAACCGCGGCCACCGCGGCCGCGCACAGCCCCACCGACACCGCTCGTCTCGTCTTCCCCTTGGACGTCATGGCGCTGGAAGCTAGCCCACCGGCCGTACCCCGTCCAGGGTGCCGTCCTGCTGCACGGTGACACAGGTCACCCTCCCTCCCGATGCACGAAACCGCTGGTTCCTCCGTCTACTCCGGTGTCAAGGAGCCGACAGCGAGCCGCGCATTTTTGAGGAGCAGTGCCTTGTCCACCGTCATCGAGCAGGCAGTTCAGGCCCGCCTGGTCGCCTCGGCACCCCTGATGGAGTCCATTCCGTCGACCTTGCGCTACGACCGCGAGGACCCGTTCGCGGTGCGACTGGACTTCCCGGCGCCCGCCACGCTCGAGGGCGAGGACATCTCATGGGCGTTCTCCCGTGAGCTGCTGGCCGCGGGCGTCCATGAGGCGGCCGGTGTGGGGGACGTACGGATCCGGCCGTACGGCTACGACCGTACGGTGCTGGAGTTCCACGCCCCCGAAGGGATGGCGATGGTGCACATACGCACCGGCGAACTGCGCCGTTTCCTCAGGCGCGTGCAGGAACTGGTCCCCTGCGGGCACGAGCATCTGTATCTGAACCTCGACCACGATCTGACCGAGCTGCTGCGCGACGCCATCTGATCCCGGCGTCCCGGCTCGTGGCGGGCCGGGGGCGGGCAGCCGGTGGCGGGCGGGCATCACTACGGAGGGCCGCCCGGCCCCGCCTGATAATCCGTTGACACTCCCCCGCCCCTGTTCCTACCGTGAATCACGGTTCTGTTGTCGTCGATCGGAGTAGGACGTTGCTCGTCTGAGGTCCTGAGACACCGTGCGGCACGGCTTCTGCCCGTGCGCACCGCGTGCGACCTCGGCGCATCCGCTGTCCTCTGCCCGACCGGGACCGTTCTTCCCTCTCTTCGCTTCCGGCCGACCATCGCCCGCGCTGTCGGTGTCTCCACCCGTTGCCCATCCCTTTCCACGCAACCGGGAGACCCCTATGTCTACCTTCCCCACCCACATCACCTGCTCCTCCCTCAGCTTCACCTGGCCGGACGGCACCAGCGTCTTCGACAGCTTCCACCTGGCGGTCGGGCCGGGCCGGACCGGGCTCATCGGCCGCAACGGGTCCGGAAAGTCCACCCTGTTGAAGCTGATGGCCGCCGAGCTCGCGCCGACCGGAGGAGCCGTGCGCGCGATCGGCGAGATCGGCTATCTTCCGCAGAACCTGGTGCTCGACACCGCCCTGCGCGTGGACGACGCCCTCGGTATCGCGACGACCCGCGCCGCGCTGCACGCCATCGAGGCGGGCGATCCGAGCGAGCAGCACTTCACGGCCGTCGGCGACGACTGGGACGTGGAGGAACGGGCGCACGCCACCCTCGATCAGCTGGGCCTCGGGCACATCGGGCTCGACCGCACGATCGGCGAGCTCTCCGGCGGCGAGGGCGTGCTGCTCCGGCTGGCCGCCCTGCTGCTCGCCCGGCCCGCGGTGCTGCTGCTCGACGAGCCGACCAACAACCTTGATCTGTACGCCCGTCGGCGACTCTACGACGCGGTGGCGGGCTGGTCCGGGGTGATGGTCGTGGTGAGTCACGATCGTCAACTGCTGCAACTGGTCGACCAGATCGCCGATCTGCATGACGGAGAAGTGAGTTGGTACGGAGGCAACTTCTCCGCGTACGAGCAGGCGGTCGCCGTCGAGCAGGAGGCAGCGGAGCGCATGGTGCGCGTCGCCGAGGCCGATGTACAGCGTCAGAAGCGTGAACTGGCGGATGCCCAGGTCAAGTTGGCCCGTCGCAAGCGGTACGGCCAGAAGATGTGGGACTCGAAGCGGGAACCGAAGATCGTGATGGGCGCCCGCAAACGTGCCGCCCAGGAATCCGCGGGCAAACACCGCATCATGCACACGGAGAAGCTCGCCGAGGCGAAGGAGCGCCTCGACGAGGCCGTGGACGCGGTACGCGACGACGACGAGATCCGTGTCGAGCTGCCGTTCACCAAGGTCCATCCGGGCCGCGGTGTGTTGCGGCTGAGCGAACTGCGACTGCTCCACGGGGCCGAAGTGCGGGGCGAGTTGGAGGTACGCGGCCCCGAACGCATCGCGCTCGTCGGCCGCAACGGCTCGGGCAAGACGACCCTGCTGCGGACGATCGCCGGCGAGCTGGAGCCGCTCGCGGGCGACGCGGTGGCCGAGGTGCCGCTGCGCTTTCTGCCGCAGCGGCTCGATGTGCTCGACGACGAGCTGAGCGTGGCGCAGAACGTGGCACGGTTCGCCCCCGAGGCCACGGACAACCGGATCAGGGCGCGACTCGCGCACTTCCTGTTCCGGGGCGCGCGGGCCGACCAGCCGGCCGGCACCCTGTCGGGCGGCGAGCGGTTCCGCGCGGCACTGGCGGCGCTGCTCCTCGCCGAACCGGCGCCCCAGCTGCTGATGCTCGACGAGCCGACGAACAACCTGGACATGCCGAGCGTACGCAGGCTGACGGCGGCACTGGAGTCCTACGAGGGTGCGCTGATCGTGGCGAGCCACGATGTGACCTTCCTGGAGTCGATCGGCATCACACGCTGGCTGCAACTGGACGGCGAACTGCTCCCGACGACGGAGGAGGCGGTGCGGGAGACGATGCGGGCGAGGTGACCGCCGGAGCCGCCTGCCGCGGGAGACGGGGCGCGGCGGGCATGACGCAGGCGTGCGGGGCGGACCGACAAAACGGCACCGGGGGGTGCAGGCGGAACTCGGACCGTGTGGGCAGCCTGGATCGTTCGGGTCTCCGGCGACCGCGGGGCGGACTCTGACCCTCGAGGGCCTGCGTCGACCCCCGGGCGGGGGCGGACGCGCGCACGGGCGGCGTCGCCGTCCCCGGGCGGGGGCGGACGCGCGCACAGGCGGGACACGGACGGCAGGCGAGGCCGCGATCCGCCCGGTCCCCGGCGCACGGCGGGGCGCGGCCCGACGAGGAAGTCCACCCGAGGATCGGGCGGCACGGGCGTCGCCACGCCCATCGGGCGAGCCCGGGCTCCGGCGACGCAGGGCGGGGGCGGGCAGGCGCTGCGGCCCCCGCCGGCCCCGCCGGGCCGGGCAGCCGCGGGATGGGGATACGCAGGGGATTCCCTCGCTCCCGGCCGCGGGTCATGATGGGCGCGCCCGGCTCCCGAGACACCAGGAGAACCACCCGTGCCCAGCCAGAAAGCGCTGATCCGCCGCCCCAGCCCGCGTCTCGCCGAAGGGCTGGTCACCCATGTAGAGCGCCGCCCCGTCGACCCCGAGCTGGCGCTGGCCCAGTGGGAGACCTACGCCGAGACACTGCGCGAGCACGGCTGGGAGACCGTCGAGACCGCGCCGGCCGACGACTGCCCGGACGGGGTCTTCGTCGAGGACACGGTCGTGATGTTCCGCAATGTCGCTCTGATCGCCCGTCCCGGCGCCGAGTCGCGCAGGCCGGAGACCTCCGCCGTCGAGGAGACACTGGCGCGGCTGGGCTGCTCGGTGAACTGGGTGTGGGGACCAGGCACCCTGGACGGCGGGGACGTCCTCAAGGTCGGCGACACGGTCTACGTCGGCCGGGGAGGTCGTACCAACGCCGACGGTGTGCAGCAGCTGCGCGCCGCCTTCGAGCCGCTCGGCGCGCGCGTGGTGGCCGTTCCGGTGAGCAAGGTGCTGCATCTGAAGTCGGCCGTCACGGCACTGCCGGACTCGACGATCATCGGCTACCCGCCGCTGGTCGACACCCCGTCCGTCTTTCCGCGCCATCTGCCGGTCCCCGAGGAGTCGGGTGCGCACGTGGTGCTCCTCGGCGGCGGGAAGCTGCTGATGGCGGCCAGCGCGCCGAAGACGGCCGAGCTGTTCACGGACCTCGGCTACGAGCCCGTTCCGGTCGACATCAGCGAGTTCGAAAAGCTCGAAGGATGCGTGACGTGTCTCTCGGTGCGGCTCCGTGACCTGTACGCATAACCAAACGTAAGCGGACATCATGGGCACGGGCTTGGCGAGTGGCTCACGACCTGCTTAACCTACGGCTTCGTAACCTACGAATCCGTAAGTAAGTCTCCCGCCCCCAGGAGTACCAGTGACGATCGCCTCCGCCCACCTCGGCAGCTCGGAAGCGTGGACCGACGCCCGGCTGCTGTACGCGCTGGAAGAGGTGGTGGAGAAGGAGCTCAACCGCCATCTCAAGGTCGCCAAGGACTGGATGCCGCACGAGTACGTGCCCTTCTCCGACGGCCGCAACTTCCCCGGCCTCTTCGAAGACGGCCAGGCCTGGGAGCCCGGGCAGTCCAAGGTCACCGACATCGGCAAGATCGCCCTCGTGGTCAACCTGCTGACCGAGGACAACCTCCCCAGCTACCACCACGAGATCGCCTCACTCTTCGGCCGGGACGGCGCATGGGGCACCTGGGTGCACCGCTGGACCGCGGAAGAGGGCCGGCACGGCATCGTGATGCGCGACTACCTGCTCACCTCGCGTGCGGTCGACCCGGACAAGCTGGAGCAGTTCCGCATGGCACACATGGCGGAGGGCTTCGAGTCCGACAACCGCCACTCGATGCTGCACTCGGTCGCGTACGTGGCCTTCCAGGAGCTCGCCACACGCGTCTCGCACCGCAACACGGGCCATCAGTCGGGCGACCCCGTCTGCGACCGGATGCTGGCGCGGATCGCGACCGACGAGAACCTGCACATGGTCTTCTACCGCAATCTGCTGGGCGCGGCCTTCGAGCTCGCCCCCGACCTGACGATGCAGGCCGTGCGCGACGTCGTCGTGAACTTCCGGATGCCCGGACACGGTATGCCGGGCTTCGAGCGGGCGGCCGCGCAGATGGCGATCGGCGAGATCTACAACATGCGCATCCACCACGACGACGTGCTGCAGCCGGTGCTGCGCTTCCTCAAGGTCATGGACATCGACGGTCTCGGCCCCGAGGGGCAGAAGGCCCAGGACGAGCTCGGGCTGTACATGGGCGGGCTGGACTCCGAGGCGCTCAAGTTCGACGAGAAGCTCGCGGCCCGCAAGGCCAGGATGGCGGCGCGCGCCGGCGGCTGAGTCGGTCACCGCGCCTTACCAGTCGGCCTCGCGGTAGTCCTTGAGAAAGACACCCGCGACCGGTGCGCCCGCCTCGCCCCGCACGATCGGGTCGTAGATGCGGGCCGCGCCGTCGACGATGTCCAGGGGCGTACGCACCCCGGCGGCGGCGATCCGTGCCTTGCGCGGAGCCGGGTTCTCGTCGGTGATCCAACCGGTGTCGACGCTGCACATGTGCACCCCCTCGCGGGCCAGCTGCTGCGCGCTCGTGCGGGTGAGCATGTTCAGCGCGGCCTTCGCCATATTGGTGTGCGGGTGCCCGGACGTCTTCCTGCGTACGGCGAACCGGCCCTCGACGGCCGTGACATTGACGATGTAGCGACGCGGCCTGGGCGAGGCGAGCAGCAGTGGCAGCAGCCGGTCGGCCAGCAGCGCGGGCGCGAGGGCGTTGACGAGTTGCGTCTCCAGCAGCTCGGGGGGGTCGAGGGAGCCGAGCTGTGCCGACCAGGAGTTGTCGGCCGAGGGGTCGGGCAGCAGCCCGGCCTCGTCCACCTCATCCCCCATGTCGCCGAGTACGAGGGCGAGCGCGCCGGCCGTTCCCCCGATCGCGGTCATCGGCGCGAAACCGGGCGCGCTGAGCACGCCCGGGGCCGGCGCGCCGCTCTCACCGGCGGCGAGCAGGGCATACGACTGCGGAGGCCGCCGCACCGTCTGGGCGGCATTGTTGACCAGGATGTCCAGCGGTAGGCCGTCCGCGCGCAGCTGCTCGCACAGACCGAGCACCTGTCGCGGGTCACGCAGGTCGACGGCGACGACGGTGAGCCGCTCCAGCCATTGCTCACTGCCGGTCGCCGCCCGGAACCGGCGCAGGGTGTCGTCGGGGAATCGGCTCGTCACAAGGAGCTCGGCTCCGTCGCGGAGCATCATCAGTGCCAGCTGGAAGCCGATCTTCACCCGGCCGCCGGTGAGCAGCACGCGCCGACCGGTGAGATCGGTGGACAGAGAGCGACGTGCGGCGTTCTCGGCGGCGCAGGGCGGGCAGAGCCGGTGGTAGAAACTGTCGACCTGTCGGTAGAACTCCTTGCAGACATAGCAATGCCGGGATCGCGCGTAGTGACCAACGGCCCGGCCCGCCTTCGAGTCCGTCCTCACGGCCTCGAGCGGGGCGTCCTCACGCCGGTCGAGTGCTCCCGTCACGGTGCCGGCCGCCAGGGCCGCATCGGACTCGGAGCGGGCTCGCCTGATCGCCTTGCGGCGAAGGTTGCGGCTGTCGCGCGCGAAGGCGGCGGCGATCTCCTCGCCCCGCATCCGCACAGGACTCTCGATCGGCAGAGCGCGCAGCCTGCGCACCAGCCGGTCGAATGCCTCGAGCTCGTCGTTCGTGACCTGGTCGTTCATCCGTCGCCCCCCGCTGACTGCGGCGATCCTAACGACCGACCGTCAACGTGAGCATCCGGATATCCCACCACCCGTGCGGGGTACGGCATTTATCCGTTTCGGTCGATGATCTGCCAAGGTGGTCGGCCATGGATCACGATCTTCGGGTGGACATGAGTCAACTCGGCCGCTTCTCCCGTGAGCTGGGCCGCTCGCTGACCTCGCTGGCCGAGGCGAGACGAGCCCTGGAGCACGTCCGCGCCGACCAGCTCGGCACGAAGGAACTCGACGAGGCGTGCGACGGCTTCCAGGACCGCTGGAAGTACGGCGCGGAACAACTGGGTGCGCGGATCAAGAGCGTGCACGACGGGGTGAAGGCCAGCCACCACGGCTATGTGGAGGTCAACACGGCGATCGCGGCGGCGTTCCAGGCGGTGAAGGTGCGTGCCTGAGTATCCGCATCTGGGCTGGGACCCGGTGCCGGGCAGCCCCTCGGCGATCGACGCACTCCAGAAGAAGCTCACCACCTCGGCGACAGCCCTGGGCACGGCGCACCAATTGGTCGAGCAACTCCTGGGCGAGAGCACGCACTGGCACGGCGAGGCGGCGACGGCGTTCCGGAACTCGCTGGACGGCGACCTGCCGCGGTACCTGAAGAACGCCCATCGCTCGATCTCCAAGGCGGCCGCCCAACTGCGCACCTGGCACGACGACCTGGTGAGCTACCAGGCGACCGCCAGGCGCTACGACTCCCGCGCCCAACTCGACGCGGCAGCCCTGTCCCGCGCCGAATCCCACCACGAGTCGGTCCGCGGCACGCCTGACCTGCCCCCCTCCGAGCTCTCCGCGGCGGCCGATGCGGTCACGAAGGCCCGGGACGCCCTGGCCTCGGTCCGCACCCAGGCACGCGAGCTGGAGGAGACGCACCGGGCCGAGGCGTCGAGGATCGCGCAGGCGCTGAACGAGGCGACGGACAAACTGGCACCGCGGGAGCCGGGGGCGCTGGACAAGTTCCTGAAGTGGATCGACGAGGACCTGGGGGACGCCTTGTCGGACGTCTCCGCCATCGCAGGCTTCCTGGCCGTGGCCATCGGACCGTTCTTCCCGCCGGCCGGCCTCGTCCTGATGCTGGTCGCGACGGGTGCCAGCATCGGCGCCCTCACACTTCATCTGGCTGACTCGAAGATGCGCACGTCTCTCAAGGACGGCTTCACCAAAGGGGAGTTCGACGCCGATTTCTGGGACAGTGCGGTCACATTGACCGGCGATACTCTCGGTTCCGTCCCTGGGGTGGCGGCAATCGCCCACGGGGCGAAGTCTGCATCGGCCGCTGCCCATGTGGCCGGCGCCGTGGCGGACCCGGGATCCATTGCTGCCCTGCGGGCCGGCTCGCAAGGCTTCGCCAGTGGGGCCTGGAACGCGACAGACGAGCTGCGCCAGGTGGAGAACCCGCTCACCGAGTGGGCGCTGCAGAGCACGCCGCGGTATGTGAGGGAGGGTGTCACGTGCACCTTCGCCGGGGCCGGTGCAGGGGCTGCAATCACTCACTACCCGCCCTTCGATGACGACGAGTCTCTTGCCCACACCGCTACGGGAGTCGACGGCACGCGGGCCGTGCTTGACGACGGGCCCAGCGCTGCCGCCAAAGCCGCCCACGCATGGGCATCCCTTGCACGCTAGTCACGACCGATGAGGCGCCTTCATGCCAACCGCAACCGACACCTCCGCGCCCCCACTCTGGTTCCGCCTACCACCGGGCTACTACGACCTAGCCGCCTTCGACACTGCAGACTTCGACATGGTCGCCGGGGTCGTCCTGCCCTCAATCCTGGGCACCGAGGAGGCTGTTGAACGCTCGATGAACGAACTCGGCGTAGCCGTCAGCCTTCTCGTAGCGATGCGCGATCAAGCCGATGCCCATACATCGATCGGTCTGCATCCAGACGGGAATGACGGAGCGTCCATCTCGCTCTTTTCGCTGTCCGTGACCCGGATTGAGCCACGTACCCCCGCGTTGGCTGCCGCGCAGACCGCACTTTCAATTACCGACTCGCCCACCTGGAGCACGAATACCGTCAAGCAGGTAGAACTGCCTATTGGAATGCCTGCCGTTCTGATTTCCGGTCTCCTGGCAGCGCCACCGACTGACCTGCTCGAACATGCCGAAATCGACGCGCCGCCTTGCGAGGTGTTCCAGGCACGGCTAGCTGTGCCGTTCCCGACAGGGGGACATATCGCCGTGGCCGATCTCACCAGCGCGGCCACGCGCCACTCAGAGTCCTACACAACCATTCTCGAATGCATCGCTCAGACGATGGCGTTTAGTCCACCTGCGCCGTTGGCCGTGCCGAGCCGACGCCCCTCCCGCCTCTTGGAGCTGTTCCAATGACGCCACCGACGTCCGCGTTGCCGCTGGCCAAAGCCGCGCTCGATCATCCGCCCACCGCGACCGGCCAGCGCCGCCTTGTGCTCAAGCGTCGAGCGTGGCTGGTCGGCGTACTGCTCCTGGGCGTGGGATGTGCTCGTATGGCAACTGCCGGGCCTCCCTCGAAAATGGCCGGGTTCATCATCATCTGCGTCCTCTTCTACCCACTGACCTTGGTCGTCACATTCCTCGCCCTGCGCCGTACCCGCCGCAACGCCGCCATCCTCAAGACCTACCCCTGGCGTGCCTACCCCTGCGAGTACCCCCACCGCTCGGTCGAGAGCCCCAAGGTGATCATGATCAAGTTCACCGACGACCACGCCCCCATCCTGCGGTTCACGCCGTTCTCCGTGTACCTCAAGGAGAAGCAGAACCCGCAGCCCGAGATGATCTGGTTCGCCGGTGACATCCGGTACGGCGGGGTCGTGTCGCCCGTCGGTGGGCACTTCCCCGTGCGCGTCGTTCCCGACGCGCCCAGGGAAGCCGTACCGGACGGGACGCTTGCGGAGGACGAGCTCGCCGAGCGGGCCGAGTTGGTCAAGGGCGGCAAGGTGCGGACCACCTAGGCTCACCTAACGCGCCGCGTTCTCCGCGCGCTTGAGCTGGTGGCGCTCCTTCTCCGAGAGGCCTCCCCAGACGCCGAACCTCTCGTCATGCTCGAGCGCGTACTCCAGGCACGCCACGCGGCCCTCGCACGCCCCGCACAGCTGCTTGGCCTCGCGGGTGGAGGAGCCGGGGGCCGGGAAGAAGAACTCCGGCCCTGCCTGGGCGCACAACGCGGTCTCCTGCCAGGAGAGTTCTTCGTCGGTGATGGTGTTGGTCAGCATGCAGGACACGTTGCCTCGCGGCAATAAACGCCGAGTAAATGAGGCATCAACGCCCCCGGGGTCACGCAGCCTGCGGCTCGATCCCCTGCATGATCGCGAACTTGGCGCCCGCCGGGTCCGCCAGTTTGGCGAAGCGGCCGACGCCCTCCATGTCGATGGGCTCCATCCGGACCGTCGCGCCGAGTTCCCTGGCCTTGGCGACCGTGGCGTCGCAGTCGGTGACCGTGAAGTACGGCAGCCAGTACGGGTCGCCCTGCGCCTCCAGCGGGTCGGCGGCCTGCGGGACCACGCCGCCGAACATGGCCTCCTCGCCCGCTCCGGCCGGGTTCACCATGGTGTACGTGCCGCTGCCGTCCGGCAGCGGCATGGTGGAGGTCTCCCAGCCGTAGACGGCCGAGTAGTGGGCGAGGGCGGCGTCCGGCACCGGGGTGTAGAGCTCCAGCCAGGCCAGGGAGCCGGGATCGTTGACGCTGTCGAGGCCCTTGTTCTTGCCGGGCTGCCAGCTGGCGTAGGCCGCTCCGGCCGGGTCGGCGAAGATCGCCATGCGGCCCAGGTCGAAGACGTCCATCGGCTCGACCACGACGCGGCCGCCGTTCGCCTCGACCGCCTTGGCCGTGGCCTCGGCGTCCGGTGACTGGAAGTAGACGTTCCACGCCGGAGGGCCCTGTTCCGGGGGGACGGTCATACCGCCCGCGGCGGTCTTTCCCCCCAGCTGGAACATGCCGTAGCCGCCCGCCTCGGGCCCGGCCGACTGGAACTGCCAGCCGAAAACGCCGTTGTAGAAGGTGTTCGCGGCGTCGATGTCGGGCGTGCCCAGGTCGATCCAGTTCGGGGTGCCGGTGACATACGGGGTGGTGAGCATGGTCCACTCCTTTGCGGGATTCCCCCGGCCTGACGGTCCCGAGTCTCCTACCGATCCGGGACCGGCGCACCCAGAACGCCGACTCGGCGAGGTTGGCGCCACCACCGCCGTCTTCCCTGCCGATGTCGCCATGCGCGGCTTCCTGCGCACCCAGGGCCGCGAGCAGGACTTCGCCGAGCCGCGGCGGCGGAGGAGACCTCGATGACGGAGTCCAGACCGATGCCGATCAACGCGGTGGAGGAGGCGGGGTACCGGCGGTCAGAGCGGCGACGGCGTCGACGATGTTGCAGGTGATGGCGGCGACCAGCAGGCGCGGCGACGAGGGCGCTTCATGCGTGCGAAGCCGCCCCGAAGGTCCGCGGAACGCCCTCTCGGCCAGGATCAGCGGGACATAGGGGCGGACGCCCGCCTATGACGGCCGGCAGCTGGGTGACGGTCGTGCGGCGGCGCCCGGACGGTTTACGGGTCAAGAACGGCGGGGCAGCACGGCATGAGCAACGGCCTTGCTGATCGCGGTACTCGCCGAGGCGACCGAGAGGACGGTCGTGCTCTTGAGGACCTCCTCCGGCACGCATCGGCGGAATCGAGCGGTGACGTTCCCCTACGGGAAATCGGTGGTGTGACGAAGCGCCTCGATTCGCGCGAGGGCGCCTCGGTCAGTGCCACCCTCCACCGAGGGAATCCGGCGCTTCCGGAAGTTCGAACCAGACTTCCTTGCCCCAGGGTGTGAGGTCGGCGCCCCATTTGCTCGCCATCAGGTCAACCAAATGCAGGCCGCGGCCGAATTCGTCGGTGGTCTGCGCCGAACGGAGCTGCGGCAGTTCCCGGCTGCCGTCGCGGACCTGGCAACAGATGACCTCGCGGCGGACCACGGTGAGGTGGACGGGACCGTACGCGTGAAGCAGCGCATTGCCGACCAGTTCGCTGACCAGGAGTTCGGCCGTGTCCGCAAGATGGTCCAGGCCCCAGTCGGCCAGGGTGCTGCACACCGCACTGCGGGCCTGACCGCAGGCGTCCGGAGCCCGCGGAAGCCGCCAGGGGCCGGCGACGGTCAGCTCCCGGTCGGGGGCGAAGCCCGGGGACGGGGCAGGGACAGGGCGCGTTGCGGCGGTCGCGGCGGGCCGTACGAGGTGAGTGTGGTGCATGAAAGCCTCCACAAGGCCCTGGCCGGTTCTCCAGTCAGGGAGTCGATCACAACCGCATTTACTGTGGAGTAAAACCGTAATCCGGATTTACGCTGAAGTAAAGTGGTGGACATGGCTGATCACCTGCCCGAGGCCGGCCCCGCGCCACAGCGTCAAGCGGTCCGTCGCCGCCCCCCTGCGGCACGCCCGACCGACGAGGAGATGCTGGACGCGGCCTCCGCGGTCTTCAGCGAGGCCGGATTCCACGCGGCGACAATGGACGTCGTCGCCGCACGCGCGAGATCCACCAAACCCACGCTGTACGCACACTTCGGCAGCAAGGAGGACCTGTTCGGCAAATGCGCCGACCTCGCAGCCGACACCTTGGCGAGCGCGCTCTTCGAGGCCTACGCAGCAGCGGCCGATCTCCCGCTCGAACAGCAGGTGCGCGCGGGCGTGGCCTCGTTCTTCGATTACGCGGACGTCCATCCGGCGAGATTCCGGCTGCTCTTCGGCGCGCACGCGACGGGGTCGGCGACCGAGGCCAGACAACGGCTGATGTCGGCCGCCACCCGGGAGATCACACGCCGGATCCGGTACTTCACCAAGCGCCACGGCCGTGGCACCTGGGGGACGAGTGCGGAGCTCTGCGCCTCCTACGTCGTCGGCCTGGTCGTCGAGGGCGCGCGGTACACGCTGGTCGCCGACTCGCTGGATCCGTCATCGGCCGCCGAGTTCACGACCCAGTTCGCCGTGGCGGCGCTCAGACACATCGACCCGCACCTCGCCGACGCGCTCGACGCACGCGAGTGAGCAGAGCGTGTCGGGGAGACCGGCGTCGGCGGGCGCCGGATCAGGAACCTTCGGGTACGCGACGGGCGCGGCGCCACGCCTCCTCGAACTCTTCCCGGCCGATCTCCATGGAGGCGTACCGCGGATCATGGAGATCGTAGGGCGGGTTGAACGGCCAGTCGTCGACGCCCGTCCTGACGCAGCCGCCGTCCGGCTCGATCTCGACCTGGCGCAGGCGTCGCCCGTCCGGTCCGATTTCCGTCAAGCAGACCGTTTCGTCGTCGTCCTCCCGCTCCCGCAGGTGCACGTGGTCCCGGCCCGCCAGAGCACCGAAACCAGGCTGATCGCGCTGGGCGTCCCGCTTCGCGCGAAGGTCGGACAACGGGTTGGGATCGGGCGCGTCGACACTCGTCTCCTCCAGGGACCAGGTCTGTGCACGCCGTACGGTCTCCGCGTCCGTGACCACCTCGACCTCGGCGCAGGCGAGGACGATCTCATGCTCGGACTGTGCCCACACCCACCACCACAGTCCGCCCATCCCGTAGTCATGAAGAACCAGATATCGCGTCTTCCCGACGCCGCCCACCGCGCTCACGGCCCGGAAGCCTACGTTGCCCGCACGCGAGCCGGCTTCCAGGGGTTGGCTTGAAGCGCACTCCACGTCCTACCGTCACTACCCAGTCGGCGAAGAGCCGCTGCGCACCGTTGTCGCCCCCATCCAGCCACAGGAAAGGGACCGCCGCCCATGAGCAGCACCGATTCGTCCTCAGCGAAGGCCCGCCAGGACCGGTTCGACCACGGTATGGAGGTGCTCACCCGCGTCGACGGGGAGGCCGGCCGGAGGGTCGTCGATTCGCTGGCCGACATCTCCCCCGAACTCGGCCACCAGATCGTCGCCTGGGCCTTCGGCGACATCTACGACCGGCCGGGCCTTGCTCCTCGCGACCGCCAGCTCGTCACTCTCGGCATGCTCACAGCTCTCGGCGGCTGCGAGCCCCAGCTCGAAGTCCACATCAACGCGGCTCTCAACGTCGGACTCACCCGGGAGGAGATCGTGGAGTCGCTGCTGCACTCGGCCGTCTACTGCGGCATGCCCAAGGCCCTCAACGCCACCTTCGTCGCCAAGAAGGTCTTCGGCGAGCGCGGACTTCTCCCTGTCTCCTCCCAGTAGGAGGTCAGTGCCACCGAGCCAGCACGCACACGCTAGTGGTGGTGCCCACCCGCGGGGCCGGACGCGACGGACGCTCCGGCATGAGCACCCGCGGCCGCCGGATGGTGCGGCTCGTATCCGGGGACCGTGCCGTCCGGCTTGGCCACGAAAAAGAGGCCGGCCATGCCCATGTCCGAATGGCTCTGGACGTGGCAGTGGTACATCCACGCGCCCGCGCCCACGTGTTCGCCCGCGATGATCTGGAAGCCGAAGGAGTCCGCCGGGCCGGTGATCTTGTTGTCGATCACCCGGCTGACGTCGTCGGGGCCCGAGAGCAGGCCCGTCCTGTTGTCCGCCCAGCGGTGACCGTGCATATGGAAGGTGTGGTAGTACTCACCGTGTGTGATCATGATGATCTCGACGCGATCGCCCACCGTCGCCTGGAAGTCGGGTGCCTCGGCAGCCGGCTTGTTGTTGATCGTCATGTCGTTGAAGACGATGGTGAACTGCTTGTCCGGGAGGATGTCGCCCTTCCTGCGCACGACCACGGGACCGTAGAGGCCCTTGCGGATGCCGCCCGTGCCGTGGTCGGTGCCCACCACATGGTCGTGGTAGTGCCAGTAGCCCGCGCTTCCCGGGCGGTAGGTGCCGTCGGCGCGCCTGCCCGGTGCATGGGTGCGCCAGGTGTACGTACGCGTGGCCCCCGGTTCGACATGGCTCCTGCTGAACCGTGTGCCGTCGTTGACGATGTCGTAGTCCACGCCGTGGGGGTGGAGGCTGACCGGGACGTCCATCAGATTCTCGAACTCGATGTGCAGGGTGTCGCCTTCGACCAGTTCGATCAGCGGGCCGGGGGTCGTCGCCTTGCCCTTCTCCAGGCCGTAGCCCATCCGACCGTCCGTCAGTTTCTCCGCGTACAGCGTGAGATGGCGTATCCGGCCTCCGGCAGGGGCAGTCTTCGGTGCGTCCACCGCGGGGGCAGCACGAGAGGACGAGGCCACGGACAACGATGTCATCCCTGTGGCCACCACCGCGCCACCCGTGAGCAGCCGCCGGTTGAAGCGCCGTCTGTCCATATCGAACTCCCCAGTCGCGTACGGAGATTGACGGGGCGCAGTTGACCCCGGGGACGGCCTCACGGTAGCCCGGTGATCTTCGTTTATCCACGCTCAGGACAAAGTTTGTGCCATTGCGGTCATACCTATTGGCGAACCGCGAAAAGAGGTCTAGCTTCAGCGGCTGTTGTTGTGACCAAAGAGGGGTGGGTGACCACATGCAGCGCGCACCACATCACCGGTCGACAAAATCAAGGTCCCGAAAGGGCGTTCTGGCGGCGGTACTTGGCGTCGGCGCTCTGACGGCCTCCCTGCTGGGCGGGAACGTCGCCAGTGCCCGGCCCTATCCTGAACCACCGACAACGTTGTCTCTCCCTTCGCCGCCCGGTGGGGCGAATGTGAAGGTGCTCGTCTTCCATGCCTCGGCGACCGACGAGTCGCCGACCGTCAACGCCGGTATTGCGGCCATCGAGACGATCGGCCTGAGCGGGCCGGCCGCGGGCCGGTTCAGGACCGTGGCCACCGACGACCCTGCCGTCTTCACCAACGCCAGGCGGCTCGGCACGTTCAACGCAGTCGTGTTCCTGACGGGCGGCGGCGATGTTCTCGACCCGGAGCAGGAGGCCGGTCTCGAGTCGTATCTGGAGGCCGGCGGCGGCTTCGTCGGCATCCATGACGCCGCCCGCACCGAGCCGTACTCGGACTGGTTCACCGGACTGATCGGCGCCCGTCCGGCGGGGGCGGCGAGTGCGGTCCAGCGGGCGACGGTCGAGGTCGGCGACCGCCGGCACCCGGCCACCGCGTCGCTCCCCCTGCAGTGGAAGCGGCCCGACAGGTGGTTCAACTGGGCGGTGAACCCGTCCGGCAGCGTGCACACGGTCGCCCGGCTCAAGGAGAACTCCTACACTCCCGGCGCCGGCGCCAACGGCTGGGACCATCCGGTCTCCTGGTGCCGTGACTACGACGGCGGCCGGTCCTTCTACACCGGCATGGGCGGTACGGCCGACAGCTTCGGGGAGACGGACTTCCGCGACCACCTGCGCGGCGCACTGGCCTGGACGACGCGCCTCTCGCAGGCCGACTGCAAGGCGACGATCCATGCCAACTACACCGCCGAGCGCGTCACCCGGCCCAATCAGCCCGGACAGAACGACCAGATCGGCGAGCCGCACGGCCTGGTCGTCGCCCCCGACGGGCGGGTGCTGTACATAGGGCGCGGCGGCGCCGACTCGAGCAAGCCGGTCGTCACCGACTGGAACAGACCCGACATCGGCAAAGGCCAGGGCGAGATCCATGTCTATGACCCCAGGACCGAACAGGTCACCAAGGCAGGGGCCCTCACGGTCTTCGGCAACAAGGGCGGCGGCGACGAGCTGGTCAAGGTCGAGGAGGGGCTGCTCGGCATCGAGTTGGACCCGGACTTCATGACCAACGGCTGGGTGTACCTTCACTGGACACCGCACTCGCGGATCAACCGCGACAGCCATATGGCCGAGCGCCGGGTCTCCCGCTTCACGCTCGACCTCGCGACCGACAAACTGGATCTCGCCAGTGAGAAGGTGCTGCTCACGTGGCCGGTGCAGATCCACAGCTGCTGCCACGCGGGCGGCGGGATGGCCTGGGACTCGAAGGGCAATCTCTACATCGCCACCGGGGACAACAACTCCTCCGGATTCAGCGGCGGTTACTCAGGCAACAACCCGGAGCCCGACTTCAAGGGCGTCTCGTTCGCCGACGCGCGACGCACCGCCGGAAACACGAACAACCTCAATGGCAAGATCCTGCGCATCCACCCGGAGGACGACGGCAGCTACACGCTGCCGGCGGGCAATCTCTTCACCGGACAGGAGCCTGACGAGGGCGGCGGCAAGACCCGCGGCGAGATCTATGTGATGGGGGTGCGCAACCCGGCGCGCATCTTTGTCGACAAGGCCACCGACATCCTCTACGCGGGGTGGGTCGGCCCGGACGCCGGCTCCCCGTCGACCACCTGGGGCCCGGCCAAGTACGACACCTTCGCCGCGATCACCAAGGCGGGCAACCACGGCTGGCCGTACTGCATGGGCAACAAGCAGCCCTACCGCGACCGGAATCTGCCGGACCCGAGCAAGCCGCTCGGCTGGTACAACTGCGACGCCCCGAAGAACGAGTCGCCGAACAACGACGGTCTGGTGAACCTGCCGCCCATCACCTCCAACACCATCTGGTACTCGCCGCAGGGCGGCGGCGTCGACTACCCGCGCGACGCGGGCGGCGTCCCCAGCTACCGGACGGAGGAGCAGAAGCAGCTGCTGCCGTGGCTCAAGGGCGGCGGTCAGGCCACCATGAACGGCCCGGTCTACCGCTACGACGCGGCGAGCACCAGCACCGACAAGTGGCCGTCCTACTGGGACGGCAAGTGGTTCGTCGGTGACTTCTACGACGGCGACCAGCCGCGGCACGCGGTGCTCACCGACCCCAGGACGGTGGGCAAGGGCGGTATCCCGGTGCACGCCGAGTCACTGAAGAAGATCATCCCGGTGGGCTCCGCCGGCATCCGCAACCTCATGGACTGGAAGTTCGCCCCGGACGGCTCGCTGTACGTCCTGGACTACGGCCGCGGCTTCTTCACCTCCGACTCCGCGTCCGCGCTGTGGCGCGTCACCTACAAGGGCGGCGAGGCGACGCCGGCCGCGGACCAGCTGGCAAGGAAGGCGGCGGCACAGTGAAACGCGGACGGCTCAGGCAGCCGGGACACAGAACGGCGAGATTCTGGACGGCGCTGCTCGCCGCGGTGGGGATGGTCGTCGGGCTGACGTCCGCCACCGCGTACGGCACGACCGACAACGACCGGCGCACCGCGGCCGCCCAGGTACTGACCTGGACGGCGGGCGACCCCATCGACCGCTATCTGTCCTTCCCCACCACGGCGGTCGCGGGGACGACGACGATCGTGTTCGAGAACAGCAGGGCGACCGGCAACACCACCGGTATGCCGCACACGCTCACCTTCGACCTGTCCGACCCCGAGTACAACCACGACGTGCCGCTGAACATCCTGGCCAATCCGAGCGACGACATGGGCGGCAGGCACACCGCCGAGGTCACGCTCACACCCGGCCGGTACCTGTTCAAATGCACCATCCCCGGCCATGGCTCCATGCAGGGCGTGCTCACCGTCAGTGAGGGCGGAGGCGAGGACATCACCGCCCCGGAGACGACGGCGAAGGTCGAGGGCGAGAAGAACGCCGACGGCGCGTACATCGGCCAGGCCACGGTGACCGTGGGCGCGACCGACGTCGGCTCGGGTGTCGACAGGGTGGAGTACGCCGTGGGCGCGGACGGCCCCTGGCAGCCGTACACCACTCCGGTGGTAGTGGACCGGGTCGGCACCCACAGGATCCGCTACCGCGCGAGCGACAAGGCCGGCAACACCGCCGCTCAGAAGGCGGTCGACTTCGCCGTCGCCACCCCGCCGACGGACGACACCACAGCGCCCGAGACCTCGGCCACGGTCAGCGGGGAGAAGGACGAGCAGGGCCGGTACCTGGGGATGGCCACGGTCACCGTGACCGCTTCCGACACCGGCTCCGGCGTCAACACCATCGAGTACGCGACCGGGGCGGACGGCGCGTGGCAGCCGTACACCGCGCCGGTGATGGTGCACGGGACAGGGACGCACAAGGTCAGGTTCAAGGCGACCGACAAGGCGGGCAACGCGGCCGCCGAGAAGGCGGTCGACTTCGCGGTCGTCGCGCCTCCGGTGGAGGACAGGACGCCGCCTCGGACCACGGCCGGTGTCTCGGGCGAGAAGAACTCCGACGGCGCGTACATCACCAGCGCCAAGGTGACGGTGGTCGCCGCCGACACCGGCTCGGGGCTCGACAGGGTCGAGTACTCCCTCGACGGCGGCCCGTATCTCGCGTACACCACACCGGTGATCGTCGACCGGGTCGGCCACCACACGGTGCTGTACCGGGCGACGGACAAGGCCGGCAACACCTCCGAGGCGAAGAGCGCGTCGTTCGCCGTCGCCGGGGGCGGCGGGGTGCCGGCGCCCAACTGCCCCGAGTACGACGAGCGGTTGACGGTCATCGTGGGCACGGTGGACACCGGTGTGCCGAACCGGATGACCCGCAGTCGCTGCACCGTCAACGAGCTGATCGAGGACGAGAAGGACTGGTCCTCGCACGCCCTGTTCCTCAAGCATGTGGACACGGTGCTCGACAAGCTGCTCGCCGACGGTGTGGTCGACGGGCGTGAGCACAAGAAGATCTACCGGGCGGCCAGGCAGTCCGCCATCGGCAAGCCGGGCCGGACGGGCGGATACCGCGGCCTGTTCGACGGCACCCAGGAATCGTTCGCCAAGTGGCAGCACGTGGGCGGCGGTTCGTTCGGTCTCAATCCCGACGGGTCGATGACCAGCGGCACCACCAAGGGCGGTCTCGGCATGCTGTGGTTCCCGCAGCGGCAGTACGGGGACTTCTCGCTGAAGCTGCAGTGGCGGGACGACGCGCCCGGCACCGGCAACGCCAACAGCGGTGTCTTCGTGCGCTTCCCCTACGTCCACAACAACGCGGAGGAGTCCCGTCCCGAGTGGGTCGCCATCAAGTACGGCCACGAGGTGCAGGTCCTGGACCGGCCCGACGGCGACATGTACAAGACGGGTTCGGTCTACGGCTTCGACCGGGTCGGCCTCGGCGGCGTGGGCGTGACCCCGAAGGGCACCTGGAACGACTACGAGATCCGGGTGGAGGGCCAGCACTACTCGGTCCTGCGCAACGGCGTCCTGATCAACGAGTTCGACAACGCCCTTGGCCAGGTCTTCACCCCGCCGCGCGCCGACGACCCCGGCACCGACGGCCGGCGCTACGCCACCGGCTACATCGGCCTCCAGGTCCATGGGACGACGGATGTGATCTCGTACCGCAACATCCGTATCAAGGAGCTGTGATCCCCTCCCGGGGGTGAGCGCCCGGAGGATGCCGGCCGGCCCCACCGTCCACGGCGGTGGGGCTGCTGCCGTGGCCGTATCCGCGCCCCTGGTCCACCTGGTCTAGGAGTCTTCCGCGTCGCGCGCCGCGGGCTCCGCCGTCTTCTTCTTGGCGCGGCTGGGCTGGACGCGCTTGGGCTCGCCGGGCATCTTCGGGTACTCCGGGGGGTACGGCAGATCGCCGAGGCCGTGCTCCGCCTCGTCCTCGCGGGCGATTTCCAGCAGGCTCTCCAGGCTGAACCGGTGGTCGTCCATGTCCGCGTGGACATCGCCGACCTCCGCGTACCGGGCCGGCATCGACCTGATGTCGAAGTCCTCGGGCTCGACGTCGTCGATCTCCTCCCAGCGCAGTGGCGCCGAGACCGGGGCGTGCGGGCGGGGGCGTACGGAGTAGGCGGAGGCGATGGTGCGGTCGCGAGCCGTCTGATTGTAGTCGACAAAGATCCTTTTGCCGCGTTCCTCCTTCCACCATTTGATCGTCACGCGGTCCGGCATACGACGCTCCAGTTGCCGGCCGCAGGCAATCGCGGCGCGCCGGACCTGGGTGAAGGTCCAGCGCGGCTCGATGGGGACGAAGACGTGGAGTCCACGGCCTCCGGACGTCTTGGGCCAGCCGCGCAGTCCGGCTTCGTCGAGAACGGCGCGCAGCTCGTGGGCTGCGCGCACGGCGTCCGCGTAGTCGGTGCCGGGCTGCGGGTCCAGGTCGAGGCGCAGCTCGTCGGGGTGGTCGGTGTCGTCGCGGCGGACGGGCCACGGGTGGAAGGTGACGGCGCCGAGGTTGGCCGCCCAGATCACCGCGGCGGGTTCCGTCGGGCACATCTCGTCCGCGGACCGGCCGCTGGGGAAGGTGATGTGCGCGGTGGGAATCCAGTCGGGGAGGTACTTGGGTGCGCGCTTCTGGAAGAAGGACTCGCCGTTCACGCCGTCCGGATAGCGCTCCAGGGTGGTGGGGCGGTTGTACAGGGCCCGGGTGATGCCGTCGCCGACGGCGAGGTAGTAGCGGACCATGTCCAGCTTGGTGTAGCCGCGCTCGGGGAAGTACACCTTGTCGGGATTGGACACACGGACGGTCCGCTCCCCCACTTCCAGTTCCACCGCTCCGGCCATGCCCGCCAGCGTAGGCCGTGCCGAGATTCCCCGCATACCGGACAATCGCAGTATGGATCTGCCGGTGATGCCACCCGTGAAACCGATGCTCGCCAAGGCCGTGAAGAAGATCCCGCCCGGTATGCAGTACGAGGCCAAGTGGGACGGCTTCCGGGCGATCGTGCACCGCGACGGCGACGAGCTGGTCATCGGCTCCCGCACCGGCAAACCGCTGACCCGCTACTTTCCCGAGCTGGTCACCGAGCTGCTGGCCAATCTGCCGGACCGCTGTGTGGTGGACGGGGAGATCGTCATCGCCCATGAGGGACGTCTCGACTTCGACCGGCTCACCGAACGCATCCATCCGGCCGACTCACGGGTGCGGATGCTCGCCGGGCGGACACCGGCGAGCTTCATCGCCTTCGATGTGCTCGCGTTCGGCGACAAGGCCCTGCTGGACACCCCCCTGTCCGACCGGCGGGCGGTGCTCACCGAGGCCCTGGCCGGGGCGCGCCCGCCGATCCATCTGGCCCCGGCGACGACGGACGCCGCGCTCGCCCAGGAGTGGTTCGAGCAGTACGAGGGGGCAGGGCTCGACGGAATCATCGCCAAGCCGCTCGATCTGCCGTACCGGCCGGATGCCCGGCTGATGTTCAAGGTCAAGCACGAGCGGACCGCCGATGTGGTCGTGGCGGGCTATCGCCTCCACAAGAGCGGGCCGGTCGTCGGCTCGCTGCTGCTGGGCCTGTACGACCGCTCCGGCGCCCTCCAGCATGTGGGCGTGTGCGCCGCGTTCTCGATGAAGCGGCGGGAGGAACTGGTCGAGGAGCTGGAGCCGCTGCGGATGGATACGCCGGAAGGTCATCCCTGGGCGGCGTGGGCGGAGGAGGGCGCGCATGACAGTGCCCGGCTGCCGGGCGCGCCGAGCCGCTGGTCGGGCAAGAAGGATCTGTCGTGGGTGGCGCTGCGGCCCGAGCGGGTGGTCGAGGTGGCCTATGACCACATGGAGGGCGACCGGTTCCGGCACACAGCGCAGTTCCGGCGCTGGCGGCCCGACCGGGACCCCTCCGACTGCGGGTACGCGCAGCTGGAGGAGCCCTTGCGGTACGACCTGTCCGAGGTGCTGTCCGGTCCCGGGAGGTGAGCAGGTGCCGTGCACCGTTGCTCCTGGTCGGCGCGGTGCGCGCGGATGCCGGGGAAGGCACCACGGCCGATCTTCTCCTCGGTCGCCCTCTCGTGTGACGGTGGACACAATCTCGGCGTGCTGCCGGCTCCGGGCGGCCAGGGGGCGGGCTCGCCGCCCCTGAGGATTCCTCGACCTGACGGGCGGCGGAGGATGTGGCGTGGATCGGGACGCTCTTGCACTCCGTCCCGCCTATACGGCGAGGTCGAGGACGGTCCGCTCGTGGGGGGTGTGGTCATGAACGCGACCGGGCCACCCGGAGCCGGCGCCGCTGCGATCAACACTCCTGCCGTCGCGGCGACTTGGCGGCCACGCGCGAAGGCGGTGAAGGGCTGCCCGCCACCGTCGTCGCCCGTGGCGCCGGGGGCCACCGGTTCGGGAGAGTCGTCGGCGTTCGCGTAAGGTATGTCGGCGGTGCTGCCACCGGCAGCCGGCCGGGCGAGGCGTGCGGTACGCGCCTCTCGTACGACACCGGACCCCCTGAGCAGTTCGATCGGGACGCGATCGGCGAGATCGCTGTGCCGTTTCGCCCTTTTCAGACCCCCGCGTACATCCAGGTCGGCTCCTGTTCTCCCGCGTCAAGAGAAATCAACGGGCGATCCGGAAACGGGTGATCCGAAACGGTTGCCGCACGGAGACATCCCCGCCGACAAACCCGGAAGCCTCTCCGATAGCAATGGAGGGGTGGAGCAGAGAAGCAGACAAGGACATCACGTGACCGCCTCCCCCCTCATCCCCGTGCCGATCCCCGATCGCGTCGCCGTGCTGATCGGCTCCTGCATGCCGGCGCATGTGCTGCAGGCGGAGATCGAGGCAGAGTGCGCCGCACGTGAGGTGTACCGCTTCCGCGGGCCGCTGTGTGCCGAGGACCGGGCGGACCGGGAGCACGCGCTGTCCGTGCTGGCGAGGGCGAACAAGGTACTGGCCGCATACAACCCGCGACTGACGGTGAGGCCGGGCCGGGCCTGGTGACCGCGCACACGCACGCGTCGGCAGACCGGCTGCCGCCTGGCTCACCTTCCTGAATCGTCCGGCCGTTCCCGGTTCCTGGGCCTCGCCCGGTGCTCCCGCCAGGCGTCCAGCGCCTCGGCGCGCGTACCCGACGGATGCCCGGCATGCCATTTCCGCACAAAGCGGTTGAACTCGAACTGCGCGCCGACCTCCTGCGGCCCTGCCGCCGCCTCCCGCGTGTCGTGCCAGTGCCGTACGGCCTCGCCCAGGGTCCGTCCCGCGCCATCGGCGATGAACGCGCGCATGAAGGCGTCGAAGTGGAACGCCGGGCCGATCTCCCGAGCGAAGTAGGCCCGGAGCACCTGGCTGCAGCGCTGCCCCTCGGGAATCACCGTGCCCGCGCCGACCGGCGCGGCGAGCTGTGCGGCGGCTCGGGGACGGCGGGCGGGCACGGCCCGCACCATGACCGGCAGAGGCGCCCCGTCGAGTGCGGCCGCGAGCCGCGCCGTCAGTGCCGCTTTGCCTCCGGTGGCCGGCACTCGCATCGACCGGGCCAGCCGGGTCAGTTCGGCCAGCGTCCAGTACCAGCGCAGCAGCTCGGAACCCGGCAGGGCTGCGGTCAGCAGCGGGCGGGTCTCCCCCATATTCGCACTCACGTTCCCATTCTCGCTCGTCGGCGCCGCCGACCACGCCACACCTCTCAGAACCCGGCCGGCTGGACCGCAGCACCCGTGGCGTGCGGCGCGACGCACCGCGTAACCCTCTCGGGGCCACGCGGCGGCGCCGGCTCAGTGGAACTCGTGGACGACGTCGATCGTGCCGACGATGTGCGCGTTGAAGTCGTCGAGCTCCTCGGCCGGTACCCACAGTTCGAGAATCGTCCGTCCACCGGCCTGCTGGACGGGGTAGCGGGCCACGAAGCCGGACTCGACCTCGAAGCGGGTGACGAAGCCGGCCCCGTCGTACCGCACGTTCCAGTCCCTCGCGATCCTGATCGCGTAGTCCTCGTTGACCACCGGATAGAAGATCGGCTGTTCCGGAAGCCGCGGGGGCCAGGCACGCCACTCCAACTCCCGGACCAGCTCGAGCTCCTTGGGGCCCGTCGGGCGCCACAGGGTTGTCGTCGCGAGGCGGCTGTTCATGGGCAGGTATCGCTCTCCGGGCAGGTACGGCTGGTCAGGAGATCGGACGGTATCCGTGCCGTGGGCCGAGCGGCCACTGCGTTTCACTCCACGAACGTGCCGTCCACGTACACCCACGCCCCGTTCTGCCGCGCGAAGTTGCTGCGCTCGTGCAGCTCGCCCCGCTGGCCGTGGTGGCGGTAGCGGGCCCGGAAGGTGACGGTGCCGGTCGAGTGGAACGCGCTGCCGTCCCTCACGTCCACGATCTCCAGACCCGTCCAGTGCATCCCCGGGTCGAGGTCGAGATGGCGGGGCCTGGTGGACGCATGCCAGGTCTTCAGCAGATACGCCACGTCCTGGACGGCGAAGGCGCTGTAGCGGGAACGCATCAGCCGCTCGGCGGTGGGGGCGGACTCCTCGCCGCTGTGGAAGCGGCCGCAGCACTCACCGTAGGTCGCGGGCAACCCGCACGGGCACGGCGATTCGGCGGTGAGGGCGGGAGCGGCAGTGTGCTGCTTCGGGCGTGAGATGCGTCGGGCCATGAGTCCATTTTCCAGCCATTGCACGAATGGGCCCGCGGCGCGCTTCCGGGTCACGGGGCTTCTCCGTATGCTCCTGCGCCGGACGCGACAGTTACCGTCGGTAAGGGGATGGGGATGGACCGGTCGAGCACCTCACGACGCACCTTCATGGCGGGGGCTGCCGCGGTCGGCGGGACCGCCGCACTGGCCACGGCCGGGGCGGCCGGTACCGCGGCCGCGGCCGCGGCCGCGAGACCGGCAGCCGGTGGAGCGGCGGCCGCACAGTCCGTCGCCGTGCTCGGCGGCGGCGTCGCCGGGCTGACCGCCGCGCACGAGCTGGCCGAGCGGGGCTTCAGTGTCACCGTGTACGAGCGCCGGGCGCTGGGCGGCAAGGCCCGCAGCATGGATGTTCCGGGCAGCGGAAAAGGCGGCCGTCGGCCCTTACCCGCCGAGCACGGCTTCCGTTTCATCCCCGGCATCTACCACAACCTGCCGGACACCATGCGGCGCATCCCGTTTCCCGGAAACGCCAACGGCGTCTGGGACAACCTGGTGGCCCCCTCCGAGATGTCCTTCGCCCGCACCGGTCGCGAGGATCTACGGCTGCCTCTCCCCTGGCCCGGGCACAAACCGGCCGACCTCACCCTCGACGACATCCGCCGGGCGCTGACCGGTCTGCTTCAGACGCTGCACGGCATACCGCCCCATGAGGCGGCCTACTTCGTCAACCGCGTCCTGGTCTTTCTCACCAGCTGCGACGAGCGGCGCGACCGGAAGTGGGAGCACACGCCCTGGTGGGACTTCGTCAGGGCCGGGCAGATGAGCCACGACTACCAGCGCATCCTGGCCGTCGGCGTCACCCGCAACATCGTCGCGACCAAGGCCGAGGAGGCCAGCACCCGCACGGTCGCCGCACTGCTCGAGGCGTTCCTGTTCAATGCGATGGGCCGGGGCGCCGACGGCCCCCTGGACCGTATCCTCAACGCCCCCACCAACGAAGCCTGGATCGACCCCTGGGTGAAGCATCTGCGGGCGCTGGGCGTGGACTTCCGCGTCGGCTGGACCGTACGTCAGGTCACGTACGGCGGCGGAAGGGCCACGAGCACCGTCATCGATGACCCGCAGGGCGTGCGCTCCTCGGTGAGTGCCCACCACTACGTCTGCGCGATGCCCGTCGAGCATGCACGGCGGACATGGAGTCCGCAGCTGCGGGCGGCCGACCCGCAGCTCGCGCGGTGCGACAAACTGGAGACGGACTGGATGACGGGCATACAGTTCTATCTGACCGAGAGCGCACCGCTGCTCCATGGACACTTCAACTGCATCGACTCGCCCTGGTCCCTGACTGCCATTCAGCAGGCACCGCACTGGCCTGGCAAGGACTTCGCCACCGACTACGGCGACGGCGACGCGGTCGACTGCCTCTCCGTGGACATCTCCGAATGGGACCGGCCCGGGATCCTGTACGGCAGGACCGCGAAGCAGTGCACCCGCACCGAGGTCGCGCGGGAGGTGTGGGCCCAGCTGAAGGCGGCCGTGAACGACACCGGCAAGACCGTGCTCAAGGACAGCGCCCTGCACTCCTGGTACCTCGATCCGGGCGTCGACGGCCTCGGCACCCCGAACCCCACCAACGACGACGAGCTGCTCATCCACCCGGTGGGCACGTTCCACAACCGACCGCGCGCCGCGACGGCGATCCCCAACTTCTTCCTGGCCGGCGACTACGTGTCCGTCGACATCGATCTGGCGACGATGGAGGGCGCCAACGCCTCCGCGCGCGCCGCCGTCAACGCACTGCTGGACCGCACCGGCTCGGCGGCCGCCCGCTGCACGATCACCCCGCTGTTCCGCGCCCCGGAGATCGAGGTCCTCAAGCGTCACGACCGCACCCGGTACCGGCTGGGGCTGCGCAACGCCCTCGACCTGGGCTGACCGGCGTAAGGCCCCGAGTAGCGTACGGGCATGAAGCTCACGATTCTCGGCGGCGGCGGATTCAGGGTGCCCCTTGTGTACGGGGCGCTGCTCGGTGACCGCCGTGAGGGCCGGGTCACCCGGGTCACGCTGCACGATGTGGACGGCGACCGGCTGGACGCGGTGGCCCGGGTGCTCATGGAGCAGGCGGCCGCGGACCCGGACGCGCCCGAGGTGGCCGTGACCCGTGATCTGGACGAGGCCGTACGCGGTGCGGACTTCGTGTTCTCGGCGGTCCGGGTGGGCGGCCTGGCGGGGCGTGCGGCCGACGAGCGGATCGCGCTCGCCGAGGGCGTGCTCGGGCAGGAGACCGTGGGCGCGGGCGGCATCGCGTACGGGCTGCGTACGGTCCCGGTGGCCGTGGACATCGCGCGCCGGGTCGCCGCGCTCGCGCCCGACGCGTGGGTCATCAACTTCACCAACCCGGCGGGACTGGTCACCGAGGCGATGAGCCGGGTCCTGGGCGACCGGGTCATCGGCATCTGCGACTCTCCGGTCGGGCTCGGGCGCCGGGTCGCCAAGGTGCTGGGCGCCGACCCGACGACGGCGTGGATCGACTATGTGGGCCTCAACCACCTTGGCTGGCTAAGGGGGTTGCGTGTCGGCGGGCGCGACGAGCTGCCACGGCTGCTCGCGGACACCGAGGCCCTGGGCTCCTTCGAGGAGGGCAGGCTCTTCGGGCCCGAGTGGCTGCGGTCGCTGGGCGCGGTGCCCAACGAGTACCTGCACTACTACTACTTCAACCGCGAGACGGTACGCGCGTACCAGAAGGCGGAGCAGACCCGGGGCGCATTCCTGGAGGCCCAACAGGCCGGATTCTACGAGAGGATGAAGCACCCCGGAACGCCCGCGCTGGGTACCTGGCGCCGTACTCTCGCCGAGCGCGAGGCAACCTACATGGCCGCCAACCGCGAGGCCGCCGGCGTCGGCGAGCGCGACGAGGGCGACCTGGAGTCGGGCGGGTACGAGAAGGTGGCCCTCGCCCTGATGCGGGCCGTCGCCCGCGACCAGCGCACCACGCTGATCCTCAATGTCCGCAACCGGGGCACCCTCTCGGCACTGGACGCGGACGCCGTGATCGAGGTGCCCTGTCTCGTGGACGCGAACGGTGCGCATCCGGTCGCGGTGGACCCGTTGCCCTTTCACGCGTCCGGGCTCGTGACCTCGGTCAAGGCCGTCGAACGCGAGGTGCTGGCCGCGGCCGGGAGCGGTTCGCGGGCGAGCGCGGTCAAGGCCTTCGCGCTGCATCCGCTGGTCGACTCGGTGAGCGTGGCGCGGCGGCTGCTCGACGCGTACCGGGCCGAGCATCCCTCTCTGGCGTATCTGAACCGGCCCTGAGGACCGGTCTGCGCGGGTCGGGCTGCGCCGCGCCGTGGCCCGGCTTCAGCCGGAGACCGCTTGCAGTGCCCCGGGGCGGCGGCCGGTGAGGCCGTCGAGCGCGGCGACCGTGGTGTCGTCGGCGGGAAGGTGGACGACCAGGCGTTGATCGTCGTCGGCGGGCAGTTCCAGCGTCTCGTACGCGAGCCGCAGCTCGCCCGCCTCCGGGTGGACCAGCCGGGTGATGCCGGCGGACTTCGGCAGGCTCGGCACGGTCCGGGCCCGGTCGGCGAAGGCAGCGCCCGCGGTGACTTCCGCCCGCGACACTGACACGTCCTACCCGGGCGGCAACGGCGCAGGGAAGAACGACAACGGCGGCGGCACCCCCGACCCCACCCCGACACCGACCGACCCCGGCAAGCCCGACCCGACCCCGACCGACCCGGGCGAGACCGACCCTGGCAAGCCCGACCCGACCGTCACCAACCACACCGACCCGGGCGAGACCGGCGACAACAAGCCCGACCCGGACGGCGACCTCGCCGACACCGGCAGCGACACCCCCATCAGCCTGATCGCCGGCATCGCCGCCGCGGCGGTGGCCGCCGGCGCGGGCCTCGTCCGGTGGAAGCGACGCCGGAACGCCGAAGGCTGACCGGAAGAACACCCGCAGGAAGGGCAGGGGGTCTTCCGTTCCGGGAGACCCCCATGGCCCGACGCGAGACGGATCACATGATCCGCCGGACAGGCCGTAGCACTGCAGCGGCACTTCGCGGGGCTGACGCCGGGTTCGAGCAAGGGCTGACGTCAAGGGGACAATGCGGCCCGCTCGGATTCGGCCAGCAATATGCAGAACTCGTTGCCCTCCGGGTCGGCGAGAACGACCCAGCCCCATCCGTCGGGCTTGCGGCGATCGGCGACCAGGGAGGCGCCCAGCTTCAGCAGCCGCTCGACCTCTGTGTCCCTCGAGGTGTCGGGGCGCAGGCACAGATGGAGCCTGTTCTTGGCCGACTTCGGCTCCTGCACCTCGTTGAAATGCAAGGCCGGGCCGCCGGGCAGCATGATCTCGGTCTCGTCATCACCCGGTTCGTCCTCGGGATCCAGCGGGTGTCCGGTCACCTCGCTCCAGAACCGCGCCAGTTGGTAGGCGTTTGCACAGTCGATCGCTATGTTCGTCACCGCTGAGGCCATGCGCGCGATCATGTCCGAGTGGCGCCCCGCCCGCCACCGGAATATGGGCCGCACTCGCGGCATTGTGTTGCAGGCGCGGTACGACAAGCTCGGCACGCCGCGTGTGGTGCCCCGGGACGATGCGACGCCGGACCACGGCACCCCGCCATCGAGTAGCGGACCGTCGACTGGGCCGGAAACGGCGGCGAGCCGATGAAGTTCCTGGAGACACTGTTCCCCCCGCGGCAACAGGTCAGTTGACCAGGAAATCCGCCTTGCCCGACTTCGCGCCCTGGATGAAGGCGGCGATCTCGCCGGACGTGTAGATCAGTGCGGGGCCGTCGGGATCGGCGGACTGGCGTACCGCGACCCGGCCGTCGGCCAGCTTCATGGTCTCGACGCAGTTGCCGCCGTTGCCGCCGCTCCACGGTTTGTGCCAGCCCTCGTCACCCAGTTCGGCGGCGGGCATGCCGTTGTATATGTGATCCATTCACAGCTCCTTGCGGAGATCCCGGAGAATCTCCTTCGTGCGGTGCGCAGTCGCAGCCTGGGCCGCCATACGGTCCATGACCTCGAGGTGCGTGGCGACCTCGGGGCGGGCGTCCAGATAGACGGCGCCGGTCAGGTACTCGCTGTAGACCATGTCGGGGAGCTCTGGGACAGCGAACCGGAAGAGCACGAACGGTCCGTAGGTGCCCGGGTGGTGCCCGGTCCTGAACTCCGCCATCTGCAAGGTCACATGAGGCAGCTCGGCGCCCTCGAGCAGCTTGTCGATCTGCGCCTTCATCACACCGGCCCCGCCGACGGGACGGCGCAGCACCGTCTCGTCCACGATCACCCAGAACCTGGGCGCGTCCGGACGGGTCAGCAGGTTCTGCCGCTCCATCCGCAGGGCCACATGCCGCTCGATCTCCTCCTCTTCGGTGTGGCCGATGGCTCCGCCGAGCATGATCGCGCGGGCGTAGTCCTCGGTCTGCAGCAGGCCGGGCACGAACTGCGGTTCATACGCACGGATGAGGCTCGCCGCACCCTCCAGGCTGACGTACATGCTGAACCAGCCCGGCAGTACGTCGTGGAAGCGCTGCCACCACCCGGGCTTGTTGGCCTCTTCGGCCAGTTCCAGGAACCCGCGGGCCTCCTCGTCCGCTATCCCGTAAGCGGCGAGCAGCAGTTGTACATACGGGATCTTCAGCGCGACCTCGGCGGTCTCCATCCTGCGGATGGTGCCGGGGGCGACGCGCAGGACCTTTGCCGCTTCCTCGCGCTTGAGACCGGCACGCTCCCGCAGATCCTGCAGGCGCTTGCCGAGAACCACCTGGCCCACGGTGGGGGCGGAGCGCGGTTCACTCACTTCTGGATCCTCCCCACGTGCTCTGTTGCGAGCAGTGTGCCACGGCCCTACAACCATGAATATGCTCCACTCTGTATTTTTCATAGTGGGCCTTGCCAAGGTGTGTGGTGCAGCGGGAGAGTGGTCGCGTGAACCGTGACGCGCTCACTGCCCAGCTCCTGGACCCCCACTCGGGAACCGACCTCAACCGGTACCGCTTCGAGCTGCCGGCGCGCGTCGAATTCGTCTCACATGCCCGAAAACTGACGGCTGGGCAGCTGGACTGCTGGGACATCGGCGGAGATACCTACGACACCGCGCTGCTCGTCGTCTCCGAGCTCGTCACGAACGCGGTGGTGCACACCGAGGGCCATCTGGTCGCCTGCGAACTCCACAACGACGACCGGGTTCTGCGCATCACCGTGCAGGACCAGGGATCGGCCCCCACCGGACCACGGGTGTGCCGTGTCGCCCAGGAGGGCTGTGCGGTCGAGGAGGAGCGTGGACGCGGGCTGCTGCTGGTGGAGGCCGTCAGCAGCGCCTGGGGGACGTACGACTGTGAGCGTGGCACCGGCCGTATCGTCTGGGCGGAACTGCCCCGCAACGCGGGTTGGACGTGCTGAGGAACCTGGCGGCGCTTCTCACACGGAGCGGACGCCAAGAGGACGCCGCCAGGGGTGACGGGGCACCCCGGGGCGCGGCGGGCACGTTCGGTGCGAGAACGTTCGCTGCGGGCACGACCGCGGCGAGCACGACCGGTGCGCTCACGGCCGGTCGGCCCGCTGTCGGCGCGGTCAGGGGCGCCGACAGCGGGCTCATCCGGCTCGTCGTGCCGGCCGGGCTGCCCCTCACCCTCGGCTGCGACGCCGTGGGCGTCCCCGCGCGCTACGGATTGCGGCTTCTCGCACGGCTGCCGCGCAACGGCTGTGTCTACGCCGACAGCCACTGGTGGTGGTGGATCGTACCGGCCGGCTCGGACGTCGGTCTGACCTGGCCGCTGCCGTCCCACTACGCCCGCGGGGCGCGGGTGCCCGCCACCAGTCCCCGGCTCGTCGGCCGGCCCGACACCTCCAGCGCGTACACCCCGCCGATCCCCCTGTATCTGATGGCCTGCCAGCTGACCGGCACCACACCGCTGTGGTCGGCCGGCGTCCGCACGGGCCGGCCATGACCGGGGTTGTCCGACCCGCGGCAGCGGACGAAGGCTAGGCTTCCGGGCATGTCAGAAGCCAACACGAGCCCGGAGCGGCAGGGGCTCACACCACGTCAGGCACGCCACGTACGCATTGCGCTCTCCGCCGCGATCATGATCGCGGTGGCGGTCACTCTGGTACTGCGGCTGGGCAGCACGCACTCGGTGCTCACCCTGGGCTTCTACGGCATCGCGCTGATCCTCTCGGGCAGCGCTCTGGTACTCAGCCGGGTGGGGCGTACACGCGTGGCCTCGGCCGTGCTCGGCGTCGGCGTCGCGGTGGCGATCGTCGCGGAGTGGGCCATCGCCGCACTGCGCTGACCCGTACGAAGAACCGGTGCGAAGGACAGGGGCAGGCCCCCGCCCGGGGGATGTGGCGAGGGCCTGGTCTCTGGGTGGATCGGCGGCGGTGGGTCAGTAGCGGTAGTGGTCGGGCTTGTACGGGCCCTCGACGTCGACACCGATGTACGCCGCCTGCTCCGGGCGCAG